>NZ_NSKF01000003.1:0-286516 GCF_002287015.1 Kocuria sp. WN036 | reverse complement strand
CGGCGCCGTCCGGCGCGGGCCAGCACCCGGCCACCGGCACGAGCCGGGCCGGGCGCCCCAGGGCGTCCAGCGCCGCCACGAGCCGGCGGTCGTAGAGCGAGCCGCCGGTGGGCCGCCCGCCGTCGTCGGGCACCACCACGTCGATGCCCGCGCGCGCGGTGCTCACCGGGCGGGGGCGGGCCCGCCGCGCTCGCTGAGCACGGGCAGCTCGAGGGTGTAGGAGGCCCAGGCGTCGGGGGTCTCCCGGAGGGTCACGGTCAGCCGCTCGAGCCCTTCGACGAACGCCGCCCCCGCCGCGAGCCGCTCGGCGACGTACTGGGCCAGGACCTCCGTGGTGGACAGCCGCCCCGCGAAGTCCGGGTGCTCGTCGAGGTTGCGGTAGCGCAGCCCGTCGAGGACGCCCGCGAGCAGGTCGTTGGCCACGCCGATGTCCATGACCACCCCGTGCTCGTCGAGGACCGGCCGGGACCAGGTGGTCTCCACCACGTAGGTGGCCCCGTGCAGGTTCTGGGCGGGGCCGAAGAACGGGTCCGGCAGGCTGTGGGCGATCATCATGTGGTCTCGGACGGTCAGGGTGAACACGGAGCTCCTCGGGTCGGTGGGGGGCGGTCAGTCGTAGTGCACCACGTGGCACAGGACGTCCGGGGCTCCTGCGGCGAGCCGTGCCATCGTGGCGGGCAGCTCCTCGAACGAGGAGCTCCCGGAGAGCAGGGCGTCGAAGCGGGGGTCCCGGAGGGCGTCCAGCGCGGTGGCGAGCCGGTCGGCGGTCGTGCGGCGGGCCCGGCGGGCGGGGGCGACGACGCCCACCTGGCTGGCGCGCAGCTGGAGCCGGCGGGCGTGGAAGTCGGCGCCGAGCGGGACGGCAGGGTCCTCGTCGCCGTACCAGGACAGCTCGATCAGCTCCCCCTCGTCGCCGAGCAGCTCGAGCCCCCGCGCCAGGCCGGCGGCGGTGGAGGAGGCGTGCAGGACGACGTCGCACTCCCCCGCGGCGTCCTCCGGCAGCACGTGCTCCACGCCGAGCCGGGCCGCGAGCCCCCCGCGGGACGGCTGCGGGTCCACGAGCTGCAGCCGGGCCAGCGGGAAGCGGGCCAGCAGCGCGGCCGTGCACGCGCCGATCATCCCGGCGCCGACCACGGCCACGCGGTCCCCGAAGCGGGGCGCGGCCTCCCACAGCGCGTTGACGGCCGTCTCCACCGAGCCCGCGAGCACCGCGCGCCCGGAGGGGACGTCGTCGGGCACCGGGGTCACGGCGGAGGCCGGGAGCACGTAGCGGTCCTGGTGGGGGTGGAGGCTGAAGACCCGCCGGCCCACCAGGTCCTCCGGCCCCTGCTCCACGACGCCCACGGAGAGGTAGCCGTACTTCACGGGGCCGGGGAAGTCCCCCTCCTGGTACGGGGCGCGCATCCGCCCGTGCACGCGCGCCGGGACGAGGCCGCGGTGGACGAGCGACTCGGTGCCGCGGCTGACCCCGGAGCGCAGCGCCCGCACCAGGACGTCCTCGGGGCCCGGGACGGGCAGCTCCGCGGTGCGCAGCTCTCCCCGGCCGGGCTCCACGGTCCAGTAGGCGCGGCCGGTGCGGGGGTCCTCCGGCGGGGCGGGGTGAGCGGCGTCGGTCATGGTCCCATTGTGTCCTGACGGCCGCGCCGCGCCACCGGGTGACCACGGCGCGCCCCCGTGACCCCCGTGCCCCCGGCCGACCACGCCGCCGCGGGGTCGGCCGGGCGCTGCCGGGTCAGCCGGGCGCCCCGTGGTCGGCCGGCGGGGAGCGGACGTCGCCGGGCTCCTCGTGCAGCTCGGCGAGCGCCCGGCGCAGCGCGGCATAGCGCCGCGCCCCGAGCCGGCGCCGCCACTGCTCCTCCACCTCGGCGACCACCCCGGCCGCCACCGCCTGGGCGGCCCGGGATGGGCGGTGCGGGACGTCGCGGCCCACGTCATCGCCTCGCCCCAGGTCGGTCTCGCCGATCTCGTCCCGGCCCTGTGGCGGGGCCGCGGGGACTACAACCGCGCCCTGTACCTGGACGCCCGGGCCCGCGGTCGCCGGCCGGTCGAGTCGATCCTCGCCGACTACCGCCGCCTGGACGGCTCGAGGCGCCACCCGCCGGGCACGACCGTCCGCGAGCCGCTGCTGGACGTCCTGGTCCACACCCAGGACATCGTCCTGCCCCTGGGCCGGCACCACGCCATGCCCCCGGAGGCCGCGCGCACGGCCGCCGACCGGGTGTGGTCCATGCCGTTCCCGTTCCGGGCGCGCCGGAGACTGCGCGGGGTGACGCTGACCGCAACCGACGTCGACTGGCGCGCCGGCAGCGGCCCCGAGGTCCGAGGCGCCATCGACGCGCTCCTGCTGCTGCTGACCGGCCGCACCGCGGCGCTGGACCGGCTCGAGGGGCCCGGCCTCGACGTCGTGGGAGCGGGCCCGGGAGCCTCCCGCCGCTCTTGACACCTCGCCGCGGCGGCGGGGACGCTGGTGGAGGCGGCGTCCGCCGTCACCTCCCCCGTCCCCGAGGTGACCCATGGTCCAGCGCATCCTCTTCCTGCACGGTGCCGGGCCCCAGCCCCGCACCGGCGACAACCCGGTGCTCGAGGCCGTGCGGCGGCAGTGGCCCGATGCCGACCTCGTGGCCCCGGACCTCCCGAGCCCGGAGGACCCCGACCCGGACCAGTGGCAGGAGGCGATCGGCCGGGCCGTCCGCGCCATCCCGGACGAGCCCTGGGTGATCGTGGGCCACTCCCTCGGCGGGTCCGAGGCCCTGCGCTTCCTCTGCCACCGGATCCCCACCCTGCTGCAGCGCGTCGTGACCGTGGCGGCCCCGTGCTGGTGCCCGGAGCACCCGGACGTGGAGGAGCAGGGCTTCGCCCTGCCCTCCACCGTGGGCCGGAAGCTCGCGGACCTCGAGATCGTCGTGGTCCACGCCGAGGACGACGACGTGGTGCCCCCCGCCCACGCGCGCTGCCTCACCGAGCGGCTGCCCTCGGCCCAGCTCGTGCTGCTCCCCTCCGGCGGGCACCTGCCGACGTCCTGGACGGACCGGGGTCTCATTGCGTGAGGCGGACCCGCCCGGCTCGGCAGGACGGCCGCCGTGCGAGAGCATGGGCACCATGAGCCGATCGCACCCGCAGCACCGCAGGACCGTCCGCACCCTGGGGGCCGCCGCGCTCCTCCTGGGACTCACCGTCCCGGCCCCCGCGGCGGCGCTCCCGGCCGCCCCGGGCGGTGCGGCCGCCACGACCGCGGCGGTCACCGTCCCCGCCTCCTGCGGTCCGGCCGCGGGCCCGCTGCCCGCCGCGGCGCAGGACGACCGGCGTGCCCTGACCACCGCGCTGGACGGGCTGAGCGCGGCGGTGGGCGCCGAGATCGGGCTGCTGGTGCAGGACGCGGACGGCCGCACGGTCTTCGCCCACCGCCCCGAGGTGTCCGGCATGGAGGCCAGCCTCTCCAAGGTCCCGCTGGCCCTCACCACCATGCGCCTGGCCGCCGAGCGGGACGGCCGGCTCACGGAGCAGCAGCGGGCCCTGATCCGCGACAGCGTCCACGAGAGCGGCAACGAGTCCACCACCGCTCTCTACGGCGCGCTCGGGCCCACGCTCTCCGCCATGGAGGGCGAGCTCAACGAGACCTACGAGCTCATGGGCGTCAGCTCGACCCGGTCCTCGGGCGGCTGGGGCCACAACCTGACCACCGCCTCCGACCAGCTGGCCGTGCTGGGCACGGTCGTCCGCGGGGCGGACTGGCTGCCCGAGGAGGACCTGGCCTGGCTGCGGGAGCAGATGCGGCCCACCCATCCGTCCCAGACCTGGGGCGTGGGCGCGGCCCGCGCGGACGGGTCCGGGGCGGCGGACTCCCTCGTCAAGAACGGGTGGCTGCCGGACGCCGGCGGCGCGTGGGACACCCACAGCGTGGGGCGCACGGTGTCGGGCGGGACCGCCCACCACATCGCGGTGCTGGGCTCCGGCTACCCCTCCGCGGCCTGCGGCCAGGACGTGGCCACCGCCGTGGTCGACCTGTACCTCGCGCTCGGGACCGGCTGAGCTCACGCGGCCGCGTGCGGCGCCCCGGACCGCGCGCCGGTGGCGGGGGCCCTGCCCGGTGTCCGCTCAGGGCCGGCCGGGCGGCACGTTCAGGTTGTGCCGGAAGAGGTTACCGGGATCGTAGCGGTCCTTGAGGGCGGCCAGCCGCTGGTGCTTCTCCCGCCCGTAGGCCAGGCGGACCGCCTCCGCCGGGTCGCCCCCGAGCTCGGCGTCGGGCCCCATGAGGCCGACGTACTCGCCGTGCTCGGCGAACGGCTGCATCGTGTCCCGCACGGTCCGCACGAAGGCCGCGAGGTGCTCGTCGTCGGCCGGGTCGTGCCGGACGCCGTGCACCGTCAGCCAGTACCGCGCGGACCGGTTGGGGAAGGCGGTGGCCTCCTCGGGCACCCTGCCGAAGGCGCCCTCGAGGTGGTGGACGTCGATGCCGGCGCCCCGGCAGGTGATCCCGGCGGCCAGCCCGACGAGGACGTCGACGACCTCGTCGTCCAGCCGGGAGAAGGGAAGGTTGCGCCAGTGGCCGTGCGAGCCCCGGGGGAAGAGCCCGTCCCGCGCCCCCTGCCACGCGAGCCAGGGCGTCGGGCCCATCTCCTCGGCGTCGGGCGGAGCGTCCTCCCGCAGTCCGTCGACGACGTCCAGGCCTGCTGCGTGGTCCTCCGAGACCCAGCTGAACCCCACGGTCAGCACCGGCGCCTCGCCCATCCCGGCCGCCGGGGGCGGGATCGCGAAGGTGAGGACCGGGTTCATCTCGTCCGGCAGACCGCGCGACCACGCGGCGAAGGCGGACAGGGCGCCCTCCCAGCGCGGCCTGCGGTAGTGGAGGTTCCCCGCGAGCACGGCGGACGGCAGCCGGCGGGCCCGGAAGGTGAAGGAGGAGACGACCCCGAGATTGCCGCCGCCGCCGCGGAGCCCCCAGAACAGCCCGGCGTTCTCCTCCTCGCTGACGTGCAGGTGGTCGCCGGCGGCGGTCACGACGTCGGCGGAGTCCAGGTTGTCGAGGCTCAGCCCGTTGCTGCGGGTCAGCCACCCCATGCCCCCGCACAGGGTGAGCCCCGCCACGCCCACCGCGCCGGTGAGGCCGCCGGGAACGGCGAGGCCGTGCCGGGCCGTGGCACGGTCGAGAACGGCGAAGTTGGTGCCGGGCTCCACGCTCACGAGCTGGTTCGCGGGATCGACGACGACGCCCCGCAGCCGCCCGAGGTCCAGCACCAGGCCGCCCTCGACCGTGCCGTGGCCCGCCACGCCGTGCCCGCCGCCCCGCACCGCCAGCGGCAGGCGCGTGCGCTGGGCCGCGGCCAGCGCCAGATCGATGTCGGCGAGGTCCCCGGCCCGCACGAGAGCCCGGGGACGGGCGTCGATCAGGCCGTTCCAGACGCGGCGGGCCCTGTCGTAGTCGGCGTCCCCCGGCTCCACCAGCGCCCCGGCGAGACGGCCCCGGAGTTCCTGGAGCGCCCTGGTCGTCCCGTGGTCCGGCGCACCGTGGTCGGTGGTGCTCATGGCTCCCGCTCCCGCGCGAAAATAATTCGTCGGCCCGGGGCAAATTCTAGTCGTCCGCGTTCCCGACTCGGCAGATGACCTCGTCACGCCTGCATAACTCCGCGCGGGACGTCAGGGACGGACTGTCCCGTCCGCTCCGGCGGCCGGCCCGGGCGCGGCGTCCGGCTCCGCCCCGGCGGCACCGGCGCCCTCTGCGGGGCTGGCCGGGTCGGTGGCCCCGGTCCGGCCGGTGGCCGGCTCGGCCGCGGCCTTCGGCGCCGGGCTGTCCGGCTCCGCGTCCTGGGCGTTCGGGATCCCGTCGCCGTCGCGGTCCGGGTCGTCCTCGTTGCGCAGGCCGTCGCCGTCCAGGTCCGGGTCCTCGTCGTTGCGGAAGCCGTCCCCGTCGAGATCCGGGTCCCCGTGGTTCAGCAGGGGGACGCCGTCGAGGAGATCGCCGTCCAGGTTGTCGTCGTCGACGTCCGGGATCCCGTCCTTGTCGGTGTCCCGCTCCGCGTCCGGAATCCGCGGGGCGACTCCCGGTTCGAGCTCGGGCTCCGCCTCGGGCTGAGGCGCGGGCTTCACCACGGGCTGAGGCTCGGGCTTTACCACGGGCTCGGGTGCCACCGGAGGCAGGTCTGGCTCCTCGAGTACTGGCGGGGCCGGAACGGGATCGGGCACGTCAGGATCGACCGGAGGAGCAGCCGGCACGGATGGGGCAGCCGGCACGGCCGGGATGGCAGGGGTGGCCGGGGTGGCCGGCACGGGTGGGACAGCCGGAGCCGGGGCGGCCTCCGCCTGCTGCACGGGCGGCTTGGCGTTTCCGGCCTTCTCGGCCTCTGCTCGTTTCGCGGCCTCGGCCTCTGCTCGCTTCGCGGCCTCGGCCTTCTTGGCGACCTCCGCCTTCTTCACCGCATCGGCCTTCTTCGCGGCCGCCGCCTTCTTCGCGGCCCCTGCCTTCTTCGCCGCCTCGGTCTTCTTGGCGGCCGCCGCCTTCTTCATCGCATCGGCCTTCTTCGCCGCCTCGGCCTTCTTGGCGGCCTGCGCCTTCTGCGCGGCCGGGTCCTCGACCGTGTCCGGGACGGGGACCTCGAGGGAGTACTTGCTGCGGGAGGCGGGGATGACGCGCATGCCGTCGACCCAGTCGAAGGACTGCGGGTCGACGGCCTGCCCGTCCACCCAGGTCTCGAAGTGCAGGTGCGGGCCCGTGACCCGGACGCCGGTGGCCCCCACCGTGCCGAGCTGCTCGGAGGCGGCGAGCCGGTCCCCGGTCCGGACCCGGACGTCCTCGAGGTGGTTGTAGGTGGTCCTGATCCCGTCCGCGTGGGTGACCTCCACCCGGTTGCCGCCCCAGACGTCCCAGAACACGGCCGTCACCACGCCGTCGAGGGCGGCGACGACGGGCAGGCCCGCCGCGGCGGAGACGTCGGTGCCGTTGTGGAACTCGCGCCCGCCGCGGTCCGGGGCGATCCGCCAGCCGAACTGGCCGCCGGGCAGGACGGCGCCGGGACGGGCCGGCGCGATGATCGTGTTGACGGGCAGCTCGCCCTGGTACAGCTTCGGCGCCTGCCGGCCCGGGCGCACGGTCGAGGCCGACTCGCGCCCCCCGTCACCGCGGCCCGTCCCGGCCCGCCAGGAGCCCTGGCCCGCGCCGCCGTCCCGCACGGGGGAGGTCGTGCGGTCGTCCCGCAGCGGTCCGGCCGGCGGAGCGGTCCGCTCCTGCCCAGCCGCGAGCAGGCTCCATCCGCTGTCCCGCTGCTCCGTCCGCTCCGCGGAGGCCGCCGGGGCGCCGAAGGCCGAGCCCCGGCCCTGCCCGGTGTCCGGGCTGATGCCGGAGCTGACCGCCACGCTGACGGCCACCAGCGCCGAGAACGCGGTGAGCGCGGTCACCGGCGAGGACGCGCGCTGGCGCAGACCGGGGCGGGCGGAACGGCGAGAGGAGTCGCGGGGCATGACGGTGTTTCCCCCAGGATGTCGCGACGAGCGACGTGAAGATCGTGCAGGAGTTCGAGGTGCTGGGACCCAGCGTGATCAGCTTAAGCGAACGGAGTCTGACCACCGAGGAAACTCCCGTCCCCACATCAGCGCCTTGTCATGCGACGACTTGATGCAAACGCAAACACCTCGGGACAGGCGGTCAGCAGGGCCCCGACCACCCGTCCTCGAGCAGACCGCGGGCGTAGGCGGCCTGGCCGAGGTGCTGCGCGGCGTCGTCGACCGTGCTCACCAGGCGGGCGCCACGGGTGACGGGCGGGGTCCACGACCGGTCCACCACGTCGTCCAGCTGAGCCTCCGTGAGTCCGTGCACGTACGCCACGGTGCGCTCGACCACCGCGTCGAGGTAGCCGCGCAGCAGGTCGGGGGACGCCACGCGGATCCGTGCGACGTCCTCCGGCCCGTCTCCGAAACCCATGGAGGAGTCGGGGACGTCGAGGCCGAACCGCCCGCTCCACCCCTCGGCGGTCCACACCTCCTCCGTGCCGGCGAGCTGGGCCACCTGTGCGTCCTGCTGGCGGGACGCGTGCCACACCAGCCAGACCACGGAGTTCGCGGTCCCGCCCGGCATGGTGTGCAGCACCTCCGCCGAGATGCCCTCGAGCACGTGCTCCGCCACCTCGGACGGGCGGCGGGCGGCGTCCTCGAACAGTTCCTGCGGCGTCATCGCGACCACTCCTTCCACACCGGGGGCCGGGCCGGCCCCTGCCGCCGAGCCTACGTCCCCCGGGGCCCGTGGCGCCGGGTCCCGGTGAGGTGACGGCCCGGGGGGCGGGCGGGTCAGCGCACGGCCGGCCGCAGCATGCGGGCGACCGTGAACGCCGCCAGGACCACCACGGCCGTCATGACCAGGGCCGTCCAGTGCATGCCCGCCGTGAACGCGGCGACCGCCGCCTCCTGCACCGCGGGACCGAGCGCCCCGGCGCCCTCCGCGACCTCGACGGCTCCGCCGAGGGTCTCGTGCGCCGCGGCCGAGGAGCCGGCGTCCAGGGCCGCGGGCAGGTCGAGGTGGCGCTGGTAGAACGCGGTCAGCAGTCCGCCGAGCACGGCCGTGCCCAGCACCGCACCGACCTCGTAGCCGGTCTCCGAGATCGCCGAGGCCGCGCCGGCCTTGTGCGGCGGGGCCGCCGTGAGGACGAGGTCGTTGGACAGCGTCTCGGCGAGTCCGATGCCGGTGCCCACCAGGCAGAAGGCCACGAGGACCACCACGGCGCCGGCGGTCGCGGAGAGGTCCGCGAGGGTGACCACGAGGAAGCCGGTCGAGGACAGGAGGATCCCCGCCATGATCACGGTCCGGGGGCTCAGCCACCGCACGGCGCGCACGGCCACAAAGCCGGCGAGGACCGTGAGGACGAGGCCCGGGACCATGGTCAGGCCCGCGGTCATCGGGTCCAGACCGACCACGAGCTGCAGGTACTGGGTCAGCATGAACAGGAACCCGTAGAGCCCCACGTTGCCGAGCACGTTGACGGTGACGCCGCCGCGGAAGCCCGGGTGCCGGAACAGGCCGAGGTCGAGCATCGGGTGCGCCAGGACCGCCTGGCGCCGGACGAACAGCACACCGGCCAGCACGCCGAAGGCCGCGCTGAGCAGACCCTGGAAGAGCTCCCCGGAGGCCGTCGCCGCCTTGATGCCGTAGACCACGGGGGTCATGGCGAGCATGGCGAGCAGCACGGACGGGACGTCCACCGGCCCGGGCCGGGGGTCGCGCGACTCCGGCACCAGCAGGGGGCCGAGCACCAGCAGGGGCAGCAGCACGGGCACGGACATCAGGAACACCGAGCCCCACCAGAAGTGGTTGAGCAGGAAGCCCCCGACGATGGGGCCCAGTGCGGCGCCGCCGCTGAAGCCGCCGGCCCACACCGCGATCGCGATCCGGCGCTGCCCCGGGTCCAGGAAGATGTTGCGCAGCAGGGACAGGGTCGCAGGCATCAGCATCGCGCCGAAGAGCCCCATGGCGGCCCGCCCCGCCACGAGCAGCTCGGCGGTGGGCGCGAAGGCCGACGCCGCGGAGACGGCGGCGAAGCCCGTGCCGCCGATCAGCAGCAGCCGCCGGCGGCCGATCCGGTCCCCCAGGGAGCCCATGGGGATGAGCAGGCCGGCGAGCACGAGGGGGTAGACGTCCACGATCCACAGCAGCTGCGCCCCGGTGGGGTGCAGCGCCTGGGAGATGGTGGGCAGCGCGAAGCTCAGGGCCGTGTTGTCGACCGACACGAGCAGGACGGGCATCATCAGGACCGCGAGCGCGGCCCATTCGCGCGCACCGGCCGTGGGGCGGGGCGTCAGCAGAGTGGTCATGGTTCACCTCCGGGGAACGGATCGGGAGCGGACAGCCTCAGTAACTGTACCGTCTAGACGGTACAGTTATGGGCGAGCTGACACAATGGGCACCACGTCCGACCCAGGGAGGTCTTCCTCACATGCCCCGCCCACCCGTGGCCCGGGACAAGCTCCTGGCCGCCTTCGAGCAGATCGTCCTCGACGACGGCGAGCGCGCCGCGACCCTCGACGCCGTCGCCGCCGCCGCCGGAGTGTCCAAGGGGGGTCTGCTCTACCACTTCCCGCACCGCCAGGCCCTCGTGGACGCGACGCTGCAGCGCCTCGAGGAGCTCATGCAGCTGGACCTCGAGGCCATGGCGGCGGCGCCGGACGGGGCCGCGCGCTACTTCCTGGTCACGTCCCTGTTCGAGGACAGCCGGCTGGACCGGGCCCTGATCGTGGCCTCCCGGCTGGTCCAGGCCGGGGACGAGAACGCCCGGGCCGCCCTGAAGCGGCTCGAGGTGGCATGGTACGAGCTGATCCTCGCGGACGTGGGCGACCCGGTGGTGGCGACCGCGGTCCAGCAGATGGGCGACGGGCTCTACCACAACGCGTCGATCGGCTTGCTGCCCGACGGCAGCGCCCGGCGGCACACCATCCTGGAGCACCTCCTGGCCGCGGTGGACCGGCTCAGCCCACGCCCCTGAGCGCACCGCGCCGGCCGGGCGGGAGGGCCCCCGTCAGGCGCGGGGCAGCGGGCGCACGTGCTCGGGCCGCAGACCGATGCCGATCGCCCGCCCGGTGAGGTGGGGCAGGAACGGCAGCGCCCGGACGAGGCCCAGCGGCACCGGGGGCCGCGGCCGCGCCCCGGTCCGGGCCGGCACGAGCCGGCGGGCCAGCACGAGCTGGAACAGCTGGGTGGCGCGCGCCGGCCACGCCCGCCGGCGCTGCACCCGCGCGAGATCCCGCGCCCGCACCCCGCCGCGCAGCAGCCGCGGCCCGAGCAGGTTCGCCGCCGCGACCGCGTCCTGGATCGCGAGGTTGATGCCCACGCCCCCGGCCGGGGACATCGCGTGCGCGGCGTCGCCGAGGAACAGGATCCCGGGCCGCCACCACCGGCGCAGCCGGTCCACGCGCACACGCAGCAGCTTCACCTGGTCCCAGTCCTCGATCGTGGTGACCCCCTCCCCCAGCCCGGGGGCGAGCGCGCGCACCCGTTCCCGGAAGGCGTCCAGTCCCTGGGCGCGCAGGGCGTCGTGCTCGCCGGCCCGCACGATCATGGCGGCCTGCCAGTAGCCGGTGCGCGGCAGGGCCACCACCGCGCCGTCCCCGGCGTTGAACAGCGGCTGCTCCTGCCCCTCGCGGCGGGGCACGCGGAACCACAGCACGTCCATCCGGGACGGCGAGGCCCTGGGCACCAGGCCGGCCGCGGCCCGCAGCACGGAGTCGCGGCCGTCGGCGGCCAGCACCAGCTCGGCCCGGATCCGCACCGGCGTCCCGTCGTCGTCGTGCGCCGTGACGCCGGTGCACCGGCCGTCCTCGACGAGCAGGCCGTCGGCGGCCGTGGAGCGCAGCAGCCGGAAGCCGGGCATCGCCTCGCCCTTCTCGGCGAGCAGGTCCAGGAAGTCCCACTGCGGCAGGAACGCGATGAACGGGCAGCGCACGGGCAGGCGGTCGAACCGCCCGACCACCACCGTCTCGCCGCCGAGGGAGACGGTGGCGCGCTCCACGCGGGTGTGCGGCAGCGCCAGGACGTCCTCGAGCCAGCCGAGCTCGGCCATCAGCTCGAGGGTGGAGGGGTGCAGGGTGTCGCCGCGGAAGTCGCGCAGGAAGTCCCCGTGCTTCTCCAGCACCACCACGTCCACGCCCTGCCGCGCGAGCAGCACCCCGGCCATCAGCCCGGCCGGGCCGCCGCCCACCACGCAGCACGTGGTCCGCACCTGCTCCGTCGTCCGCTCCGCCGCCACGGGTGCCTCCCGGGCCCTCGCTCGTCCGCTGTCCCTGCCGACGATCCCACCGGGGTGGCGGTCGCGCAAGAGGCGGCCCGGCCCGCGTCCCGGCCGGACGCGTCATCCCCGCCGCCCCCTTCCCCCGGCCGCGCGGGAGCGCGAGAGTGGGAACCGCAGCGCCGGACGCCGACCGCACCGACAGGAGATCCCCATGGGCACGCTGATCGTCACCGAGTTCATCACCCTCGACGGCGTCGTCGACTCCCCCGGCGGCGGCCCGCACCCGCACGCGGGCTGGAGCTTCCGGCACGTGACCTATGACGAGGCGGCCTACGAGCTCAAGGACCGCGAGCAGAAGGAGGCGGCGGCGATGCTGATGGGCCGGGTCAGCTACGACGAGTTCGCCCCCGTCTGGCCGTCGATGGAGGAGTTCGCCGAGTACAACGCCATGCCCAAGTACGTGGTCTCCTCCACCCTGGAGGACCCGCGCTGGCACAACACCTCCGTGCTGCGCTCCCTCGACGAGGTCGCGCGGCTGAAGGCCACGGTCGACGGCACGATCCTCGTGCACGGCAGCGCCACCCTGGCCAAGGGCCTCGCCGCCGCGGATCTCGTGGACCGGTACCACCTGCTGGTGTTCCCCGTGCTGCTCGGCGCGGGCCGCCGTCTCTTCGACGACAGCACCGACACGTTCCGCACCCTGGAGCTGGTGGAGCACGAGGCCTACGCCAACGGCGTCCTCAAGTCCGTCTACGACGTCGTCCGCTGACCGGCGGCCGCCCGTCGGGGCTCACGGTCCCTCATCCGGCCGTTCCCCGGAGCCGCGCACCAGCAGCCCGTCGTGCTCCTCGATCAGGCGCAGGGACAGCTCCTTGTACCCGACCGCGTCGAACAGCACGGTGATCCGGTCCGGCTCCGCGCCCATCACGATCCCGTGGCCCCACTCGCGGTGGGTGACCGGGCTCTGGATCTCCCAGCCGTGCGGGGTGGCGGCGGACCGCTCCGCGGCCTCGGCGGCGGAGCCGGTCTCCGAGCAGGTGTCGCAGTTGCCGCACCAGCCGTCGGTCTCCTCGCCGAAGTAGTGGAGCAGCCAGTCCCGCCGGCACCCGTCCGTCTCGGCGTAGCCCCGCATCATGTCGATCCGCGAGCGGTCGATCCGGTGCTGGGCCTCGGCCTCCGCGAGCGCGGCGGCGACGGCGTCCTCCGGCGCGACCCCGTCCACGGCCCGGTAGCCCTCGGGCCGGGCCAGCACGCCGCCGCTGTGCTCGAGCAGGTGCAGGGCCCGGGCCTGGGCCCGGGGGCCCAGGCCGGTGTGCTCGCGCAGCTCGCGGGCCCGGACCGGCCCGTGCCCGAGGACGGCGCGGAAGACCTCCTCGAGGTCCGCCCGCTCGGGGGCGGCGCCGGCGAAGTACTGCTGGAGCCCCAGGTCCTCGGAGCGGTAGTGCAGCACGGCGAGGGCAGGCCTCCCGTCCCGGCCGGCCCGGCCGATCTCCTGGTAGTAGCTGTCCAGGGAGTCGGGGATGTCCGCGTGCACCACGAAGCGCACGTCCGGCTTGTCGATGCCCATCCCGAAGGCGGTGGTGGCCACCACCACGTCCAGCTCGTCGCCGTGGAACCGGGCGTGCACCTCGTCCCGCTCGGACCTCCGGCGTCCCGCGTGGTAGGCCTCGGCACGCACGCCGCGCCGGACCAGCTCCGCCGCGTAGTCCTCCGTCTCCCGGCGGGTGGCGACGTAGACCAGCCCCGGGCCGGCGAGCCCGGCGACCTCGTCGAGCACCGCCCGGCGCTTGTCGGAGGCCTGGTGGTGGCGCACCACCCGCAGCTCGATGTTGGGCCGGTCGAAGCTGTGCACCAGGACCAGGGGGTCGCGCAGGCCCAGCCGGTCGACGATCTCTGCCCGGGTGTGCGGGGAGGCGGTGGCAGTCAGGGCCACGACGGCCGGGCGCCCCATCCGCTCGACGGCCTCCTGCAGCACCAGGTAGTCAGGGCGGAAGTCGTGGCCCCACGAGGAGATGCAGTGCGCCTCGTCCACCACGAACAGGGACGGCGGGTGCGCGGCGAGCCGCTCGGTGATCTCCTCCCTGGCCAGCTGCTCGGGGGCGAGGAAGAGGAACTTCGCGTCCCCGCGCGCCACGGCGTCCCAGGCGGCGCGCTCGCGCCGCGCCCCCACCGCGGAGTTCACCGCGAAGGCGACCTCCGCCCCGAGGTCCTCGTTGATCGCCTCGACCTGGTCGTGCTGGAGGGCGATCAGCGGGGACACCACCACGGCGGTCCCGGGCAGGGCGGCGCCCGGGACCTGGTAGATCGCGGACTTGCCGTGGCCGGTGGGCATCACCGCCAGGACGTCCCGGCCGGCCGCCGCCGCCGCCATCGCCTCGAGCTGGCCCTCGCGGAACTCCGTGATGCCGAAGCCGGACGCGGCGACCTCCCGGAGCCGTTCCGCGGTGACCGGTGCGGCGCGCCCGCCCGCGCCCGTGGCGGCACCCACCGGCTCAGCGGGGGATCAGGGCGAGGACGGTCGCGGGCCCGTGCCCGCCCTCGTCGTCGTCGACCAGGTCCCGGCTGGTGCCCATGGTGCCGCTCCCGTCCGCTGCCGCACCCTGCGGCCGTCTCTCCTCACGGCCAGGGTAGGCACCGGATCCGGGAATCACCACGGCGGGCCCGTGTGCGGTCCGGGGCCGGGCTGCCGGAGGCGCAGAATGGGACCCGTGGAAATCATCGTCATCGCCGCCCTCGCGATCCTCGTGGGCTCGGTCCTGCAGCGCGTCTCGGGCACGGGGGTCGGCCTGGTCGTGGCCCCGACCCTCGCCCTGCTGCTGGGCCCCGCCACGGGCGTGCTCGTGACCAACGCGACGACGACCGTCTCCGGCTTCCTCATCATGCTCTCGGTGTGGCGCCACGTGGACTGGCGGCGGTTCGCCCTCATCGCCCCGGCCGCGGCGGTGGGCGCCGTGCCGGCGGCGCTCGTGGTCCGCGAGCTGCCCGCCGCCTGGCTGCAGGTGCTGGTGGGCGGCGTGGTGCTGCTGGCCCTCACCACCATGTTCGGGCTCCCCCGCCTGCCCGAGTGGCCGGGGCGGCTGCCCACGGTGCTCGCCGGGGCGATCGGGGGGTTCTTCAACACCACGGCGGGGGTGGCCGGACCGGTCATGGTGATCCACTCCCGGCTGGCCCGCTGGGAGCAGCGCTCCTTCGCCGCGACCCTGCAGCCGGTGTTCATGACGATGGGCGCCCTGTCGGTGCTCACCAAGACCCTGCTGGGCGCGGCGGGGACCGGCGGGATGCCGCCGTGGTGGGTGGCCCCCGGCGTGGTCCTCACGGTGGTGCTGGGCGTGCGGATCGGCGGGGTCGTCGCCCGCCGCGTGTCCCTGAGCACGGCGCGCACGGTCGCTCTGGTCCTCGCGGGGCTGGGCGGGGCGATCACGCTGGTGCGCGGGCTGCTGGGCGTGCTCTGAGCCCGGCCGCCCCTCAGTCCTCGCGGGCCCGGCGCGTCGCGGCGTCGTTGGCCTTCCGGATCGCGTCGACGAGCTCCTTCTTGGTCATGTAGGAGCGCCCCTCCACGTCGAGCCGCTTCGCCACCTCGTAGAGGTGCTCCTTCGAGGAGTTCGCGTCGACCCCGCCGGCGGTCTCCGCGCGGGAGTCGCGGCCGCCCGCGGCGTGCTCGTCGGAGGGCCCGTACTCCTCCTTGCCCTCCCAGTGGTCGCCGACCTTCTCGTGGGTGTGCTTGAGCGCGCTGTAGGCCGTGCGCGCCGCGCGCTCCTCGTCGCCGTACTCCTCGAGCGCGGAGTCGTAGGTCTTGGCGAACGTGTCCTGCGCCTTCTGCCCCGAGCGCTGCAGGGTGGAGGGCAGTTCGCTCTTCTTGGCGTGGTCGTCCTTGCCGGTCTTGGGCACGAGGTGCTCCTTCCGTAGGGGTGTGGGGGCGCGGCTCAGAAGACGGGCATGCCGCCGGTGACGCCGAGGACGGTGCCGCTGACGTAGCTGGCCTCGGCCGGGCTCGCGAGGAAGACGTAGGCGCCGGCCAGCTCGGCGGGCTGGCCGATCCGGCCCAGGGGCGTCTCCTTGCCCATGTTCGCGACCGCTCCGGGCTCCTTCGTGGCGGGCCCCAGCGGGGTCCACACCGGTCCGGGGGCGACCGCGTTGACGCGGATGCCCTCGGGCCCCAGCTCGGCGGCGAGGTTGGCGGTGACGTTGTTCAGCGCGGCCTTCGTGGCCGCGTAGTCGATCATCGACACGGACGGGTCGTAGGCCTGCACGGACGTGGTGTTGATGATGCTGTCCCCGCGGCCGAGGTGCGGCAGCGCCGCCCGGCTGATCCAGAGGGTGCCGTAGAGGTTGGTGCGCACGGCGCGCTCGAGGTCCTCCGTGGCGAGGCCCTTGAGCCCCGCCTCCCCGCGGGCCCAGTGGAAGCCCGCGTTGTTGACGACCACGTTGAGCCCGCCGAGGCCCTCGACCGCCCGGTCCACGATGTCCCGGCAGCTCTGCTCCTCGCGCACGTCGCCGGGGACCAGGACGGCGGTGCGGCCGGCCTTCTCGATCCACCCCACCACGTCCTGGGCGTCCTCCTGCTCCTCGGGCAGGTAGTTGATCGCGACGTCGACCCCCTCCCGCGCGAACGCGATGGCCACGGCGCGGCCGATCCCGGAGTCCCCGCCGGTGATGAGGGCCTTGAGCCCCTCGAGCCGGCCCCTGCCCTCCCAGGACGCCTCGCCGTGGTCGGGGACGGGGTCCATGGCGGCGGTCAGCCCCGGGGGCGTCTGCTGCTGCTCGGGCATCCCGCCCTCGTCGTCGGCCATCGCGCGGGCGTGCTGGGAGACGGGTGCCTCGGGCATGTCGGGCTCCTTCGATCAGGTTGCTTATCGTTTGCTTCTCCCACCCTAGGAGGACGGGCGCCCCCTTGTCTTCCCCCGGGGGCACAATCTTCCGCGCCGGCCGTGGACACCCCTCGACGCTCCTCGAGTTCCGTTGATAGGTTCGCGGCACGCACCCCACCGCGCACCGACGACCCGGGAGAGACCGCATGAGCCCCGACATGAAGCCCCGCAGCCGTCAGGTGACCGACGGCATCGACGCGACCGCCAGCCGCGGCATGCTCCGCGCCGTGGGCATGGGCGACGCCGACTGGGAGAAGCCCCAGATCGGCATCGCGAGCTCCTGGAACGAGATCACCCCCTGCAACCTCTCCCTGGACCGGCTCGCCCAGGGCTGCAAGGAGGGCGTCCACGCCGGCGGCGGCTACCCCCTCCAGTTCGGCACGATCTCGGTCTCGGACGGGATCTCGATGGGCCACGTGGGGATGCACTTCTCGCTGGTCTCGCGCGAGGTCATCGCGGACTCCGTGGAGACGGTGATGCAGGCCGAGCGCCTCGACGGGTCCGTCCTGCTGGCCGGGTGCGACAAGTCCCTGCCGGGCATGCTCATGGCCGCCGCGCGCCTGGACCTGGCCTCGGTGTTCCTCTACGCGGGGACCATCGCCCCGGGGTGGGTGAAGCTCACCGACGGGACCGAGAAGGACGTCACCCTCATCGACGCGTTCGAGGCCGTGGGCGCGTGCAAGGCGGGCCTGATGGGCAGGACGGACCTCGACCGCATCGAGCGGGCCATCTGCCCGGGCGAGGGCGCCTGCGGCGGGATGTACACGGCCAACACGATGGCCTCCGTGGCCGAGGCCCTGGGCATGAGCCTGCCCGGCTCCGCGGCCCCGCCCTCGGCGGACCGGCGGCGCGACCAGTTCGCCCACCGCTCCGGGGAGGCCGTCGTCGAGATGCTCCGGCAGGGCATCACAGCCCGGGACGTCCTGACGAAGGAGGCCTTCGAGAACGCCGTCACCGTGCTCATGGCCCTCGGCGGGTCCACCAACGCCGTCCTGCACCTGCTGGCCATCGCCCACGAGGCGGAGGTGGATCTCACCCTCGAGGACTTCAACCGGATCGGGGACCGCGTCCCGCACCTCGCGGACCTCAAGCCGTTCGGCCGGTACGTCATGAACGACGTCGACCGGCACGGCGGCATCCCGGTGGTCATGAAGGCCCTGCTCGACGCCGGGCTGCTGCACGGGGACGCCCTCACCGTGACCGGCCGCACGGTGGCCGAGAACCTGGCCGCCCTGGACCCCGGGCCCCTGGACGGCGACGTGATCCGCACGCTCGACAATCCGATCCACCGCACGGGCGGGATCACCGTCCTGCACGGCTCCCTGGCGCCGGAGGGCGCGGTGGTGAAGTCCGCGGGCTTCGACGCCGAGGTCTTCGAGGGCCCGGCCCGCGTCTTCGAGCGCGAGCAGGCCGCGATGGACGCCCTGGAGGCCGGGGAGATCACGGCCGGGGACGTGCTCGTGATCCGCTACGAGGGCCCCAAGGGCGGCCCCGGCATGCGCGAGATGCTGGCCATCACCGGGGCGATCAAGGGCGCGGGGCTGGGCAAGGACGTCCTGCTGCTCACGGACGGCCGGTTCTCGGGCGGCACCACGGGTCTGTGCATCGG
This sequence comes from Kocuria sp. WN036, assembly GCF_002287015.1. Taxonomy (NCBI): domain Bacteria; kingdom Bacillati; phylum Actinomycetota; class Actinomycetes; order Micrococcales; family Micrococcaceae; genus Kocuria; species Kocuria sp. WN036. The sequence continues at coordinate 268,337 of NZ_NSKF01000003.1, read as the reverse complement.
CCACATCGCGCCGGAGGCCGTCGACGCCGGACCGGTCGCGTTCCTGCGCGACGGCGACCGGATCCGGGTGGATCTGGCGGCCCGCTCCCTGGACCTGCTGGTGGACGCCGAGGAGCTGGCGCGGCGGCGCAGCGGCTGGGCTCCCCTGCGCCCGCAGTACGAGGGCGGCGTGCTGGGCAAGTACGTCAAGCTGGTGCGCTCGGCCTCGCTGGGCGCCGTGACCGGCTGACCGGCCGGTTCCGCCGCCCCGCCGAACGGGACGCCCCGTGCACGCACCGGGCCCCGACCGCGTGCGGTCGGGGCCCGGTGAGTGCGCGGGGACGAATCAGAGCGGGCCGCCCGCGGGGCGGTCGTCGATGCGCCGGGTGGCGGGGTCCACGCCCGGGTCCGCGTCGACGGTGCCGTCGGCGAGCGTCTCGTCCACGGGCGGGATCGGCGGGACCTCCCCGGTCACGGTCTCCCCGGGAGCCCCCGGCGCCACCGGTGCCACCGGTGCGGCCGGCGCCGCGGTCGACTCGAAGGTCACCGGCTCCGTGTCCGGGCCGGAGTCCTTCTTCTTCGCCGCGGCCGCGACCCCGGCGGCGGCCACCCCGGCCGCGGCGACGCCCGCGGCGACCGCCTTGCCCGAGACCCCGGCCTTGCCGTCGTCACCGCGGGAGGCCGCGGCGTGCTCCACGCCGGGCGTGCCGACCGGGGCGCCCTCGTTGACGGAGCCCCGCCAGGCGCCGGTCGCATAGCCCTCGGCCTCGATGAACTTCTTGAACCGCTCGAGGTCGCCCTCGGCCTGGTTCTCGACCACGTTGAGCTTGTCGCCGACCTTCTCCACGAGGCCCTCGGGCTCGTACTCGAGGACCAGGTGCACCTCGGTCCGCCCGTTGCCGGCGTCGCGGAACGTCACGGTGCCGGCGTTGGTGGCGCCCTCGGTGGCGGCCCAGGAGACCCGGCTGTCGGGGACCTGCTCCACGATCTTCGCCTCCCACTGCCGGCGGACGCCGCCGAGCTCGGCGACCCACTGGAGGCGGTCGGCGCCGAGCTGGGTCACGCTCTGCACGCCGTTCATGAAGTGGGGGAAGTCCTCGAACTGGGTCCACTGGTTGTACACGGTGCTCAGCGGCACGTCGACCACGACATTCTTCTCGACCTTGGTGCTCATGGCATCTCCTTCGATCCGTCTCGACGATCAGGGGCGGCGAAGCGTCGCCGATTCGCCAGTGTGCTTACGATACCGCTGGGCGCGCGGTGTGACCAGGGGTCGGCGGCCCGGCCGGCCCCGGGCCGGCCGACACCGGCCCGGGGCGCCCCACGGCGGACTATGGACTTGACGTGGGCGGACGGGGAGAATTGCCGCACGACCTGCGGGGGGCTCGACATGGCGAATCTCGAGACAGAATTCCGGACACTGGTGTCCGTCCAGGACGCGCGGGCAGCTGATGCCGTCGAGGGACACCTGGCGTGGGGACGCCTGGTGGACAGCGACTACGTGCTGGTGCACGGGCCGCCGGACTGGCTGGGACGGGACGTCGACCCCGAGGTGCTGATCGCCCGGGTCGTGTCGGGGCGGACGGACGAGGTCGAGCGGATCAGGATCGCCCGGATCCAGCTGCACGGCGTCCTGCACGACCCCGCGTCCGAGATGACGGGCATCCGGCTCGACCACCCGTCCGGGTGCCCGGCCCAGGGCCCACCGGACGGCGCGGGCTCCGAGCGCCGGCTCGCCACGGGCGCCGAACTGTGCTCGGCCGTGGACACGGTGCTGGGCCCGGCCCCGGCCGAGGAGGCCCCGGACAGCACCGAGGAGGCCCTGCGACCCGTGGTGGCGTGGGAGGAGATCCGGCGCCACTCGATCGTGGAGGACTGCCGGCTGCCCGCTCCTCCCGTCGAGCGGATGTGGATCTGCACCGTCTTCGGCAGGTCCGTGTGCAGCTGAGCGGGACCCGATGAGATCCCGGAGGCACCCCTCGCGCCTGGCCGTGGACCTCGTCGCGGTACCGGTGCTGTGGGGCATCGAGCTCCAGATCACGTGGGACCGCACGGCGGAGCCGGACGCGACCGCCACCTGGGTGGTCGTCCTCACGGCGGCGCTGCTGTACCTGCCCCTGTTCTGGCGCCGGCGCCGGCCCCTGACGGTGCTGGCCCTGGTGTCGCTGGGCGCCGTGGCCGTCCCCCTGCTCGGCTTCGCGTTCCACCCCGTCTTCTGCGTCTGGCTGGCCCTCTTCGCGGCGGCCGCGCACTGCTCCGACCGGAACGCCCTCCTCGGCCTGGCGCTCGCGTTCCTGCCGGTCGCCACGAGCGTGCAGGCCACCGTCCGGGACACTCCCGACCCGTCGATGCGGGTGGCCACGTTCGTCGTCGCCGCGCTGTTCCTCACCGTGGCCCACGTGGTCGTCTTCGGCGTGGGCCGGTGGGTCCGCTGGAGCGTGGCCCAGCGGGCGCTCGTGGCCCGGCTGGCCGCCGCCCGGGCCGAGGCCGAGGAGCGCCAGCGCATCGCCCGCGAGCTGCACGACGTCGTGGCCCACGCGGTGAGCCTCATGGTGCTGCAGGCCGGAGGGGCCGAGCGCGTGATGGACCGGGACCCGGAGCGGGCGCGGGCGGCGCTGCGGCAGGTCGACGAGCTCGGGGAGCAGGCCGTCACGGAGCTGCGGCGCATGCTGGGCCTGCTCTCCCCGGCGCCGTCCGATGCGGCGCAGACCGCGCCGGAGCCAGTGGGTCTGCAGCGATTGGACAGCCTGCTCGACCACCTGCGCACGGCGGGCCGTGCGGTGGAGCTCTGCGTGGCGGGCGAGCCCGGGGCCCTGGAGCCGGCGGTGGACGAGGCCGCGTACCGGATCGCGCAGGAGGCGCTGACCAACGCGGTCAAGCACGCCGCCCCGGACCGCCCGGTCCGGGTCGCCCTCGACTGGGGCCCCCGGGACGTCGAGCTCTCCGTCCGCACGGACGGCGCCGGGGCCCGGGGCCGGCTCTCCGCGCGGCTGTCGACCGGGCACGGGGTGCGGGGGATGGCGGAGCGGGCCCGGGCGGTGGGCGGCGAGGCGACGGCCGGGCCCGATCCGAACGGGGGGTACCTGGTGTCCGCGCGGCTGCCCGTCCGGCCGCCCGGCCCCGGCGACGCCGCGGCGCAGGACGCCGCGGCGACCACGGCGGCCACCGGCCGCGGGGAGGGCACCGGATGACACGGGGCGCGGAATCCGCACCCGTCCGGGTGCTCCTGGTGGACGACGAGGCGATGGTGCGCTCCGGGCTGGCCATGCTCCTCACGGCCGAGCCGGACCTGGTCGTCGTCGGGGAGGCCGCCGACGGCGCTGAGGCCGTCGAGGAGACCGCGCGGCTGCAGCCGGACGTGGTGGTCATGGACGTGCGCATGCCCGGCACGGACGGGGTGGCCGCCACCCGGGTGCTCACCTCCGACGCGTTCCTGGACCGGGTGCCGAACGTCCCCGCCGTCCTGGTGCTGACGACCTTCGACGAGGACGCCGCCGTCCACGCCGCCCTGCGGGCGGGCGCCTCCGGCTTCATCCTCAAGAGCTCCGCGCCGAAGGTCCTGGCGGACGCCGTCCGCTCGCTGGCCCGCGGCGGGGGCTGGCTGGACCCGGACGTGACCCGCAGGCTCCTGACCGAGTTCGGCCGCGGGCCCGACCCCTCCGCCCCTCCGCCGGAGCGGCTGCAGCAGCTGACCCGGCGGGAGCGCGAGGTCCTGGTCGCCGTTGCCCACGGCCTGACGAACTCGGAGATCGCCCGGCGCCTGTTCCTCAGCGAGGCGACCGTGAAGACCCACGTCCACCGGATCTTCCTGAAGCTGGGCGTCAGCGAGCGCGCCCAGGCGGTCACGGCGGCGTTCAAGAGCGGGCTCGTCAAGCCCACCGACCGCTTCTGAGCCCTGCCCCCGGTCCCGCGCGTACCACCCCGGTTGTACGCCGGAGTTCACCTCCCGGGTGGACGCCGGGAGGTGCCCCCCACTGCGACCCTGGTCCTGTCGGTTCGAGAAGTTCCCCTCCGGACCCCGGGCAGGAACCGCCGGCACCCACGAAATCTCTGTCCCGCAGGAGACCCGAAATGTCCATCGAAACCAGCACGACCGCAGCCCCGCAGCCGGCCGGCGCCCGCCGCCACGCCCGCAAGGCGGTGCTGTCCCTGGCCTCCCTGACCCTGGCCGCAGGCGCCCTGCCGCTGCTGGGCGCCCCGGCCCAGGCCGCACCGGCCCAGGCCGCCTCGACGCAGTCCTCGGTGCTCGAGACGGCGTCGCACAAGCCCCACCAGAAGCACTGCTCGGTCGACGCCCACAAGCCGTCCTGGACGTGGCACCACGGGAAGAAGTACGTCAAGTACCCCTTCCACGTGAAGTGCCACAAGGGATACAAGGTGGAGGTCAAGCAGTACTACTACGCGGTGGACAAGCACGACCACCACTACTACACCGGCGGCCACCACGACTACTACTGGGGCGGCTCCTGGGGCGGCGAGCACTGGAAGCACCTGGACCACCACGACGCCAAGAAGGTCTACCACGTGGTCAAGTACCGCTACTACGACGGCAAGCACTGGTCCCCCTGGTACCAGGAGACCAGCCACTGGACCGGTCTCGGCCACTGACCGGACGGCACCGGGGGCCGGCCGGACACCGGACGACCCCCGGACCGCTCCTCCTCCCGACGCCCCCGAGGCCGTCCCCCGGCACTGCGCGCGGGGGACGGGCTCCCGACACCACAAGAGCCGATCATGGACCTCACCCATCAGCACCCCGCCGCCAGGGCCTGGGACCTCGCTCCCGGCGACACCTTCCACGGGCGCACCATCACGGCCGTCCGCGGCGTGGTGGGACTCGCCCTCAGCCCGGTGGCCGTCATCTCCTTCACGGAGGACGACCGGGAGCACCGCGCCCAGGCCCGGATCGGCGCCGCCCACTGCGAGACGCACCAGCACTACGACGACATCATGCTCAGCGCCCGCGCGTGGGTCCGCACCCACGGCCTGCACGAGGGGGACGCCGTGGACCTGGACCGGCTGCGCGCCGAGGTCATGGGCGCGGCCGCCCGGAACTGACCCCGCCCCTCCCCAGGACCTCGTCCCCCGCGAGCAGCGGCGCCACCCGGTACGGGATGACCGTGCGCAGGAACATGCTCGTGGAGGTCCGCAGGATGCCGGGGCACAGCCGGATCTCCTCGGAGACCCGGTAGAGGTCCTCGGGATCCTTCGCCACCACCCGGCACAGCAGGTCCGTCTGCCCCGCGGGGGCGAACACCTCGATGACCTGCGGGATCGCCTGCAGTCCCGCGATCGCCTCGTCGAGCTGGTGCTGGTCGAGCTCCACGGCCACGCTCGCGGCCAGGCCGTAGCCGAGCGCCGCGGGCGTCACCCGGGTGCTGTGCGGGCGCAGCGCGGGGCCCGCACGGTAGCGCTCGAGCCGGGCGTGGATCGTCCCGCGCGCCAGACCGGTGCGCTGGGCCAGGGCCAGCACCGTCATCCGCGGGTCCTCGTCCAGCGCCGCCAGGATCCTCCGGTCCGTTGCGTCCAGCGGACCCGCTGCCGCCCCGCCGTTCGTCATGCTGACCACCGCAGCCCCACTTCCCCGTCTCGATCTGATCGATCTGACCGGTTCCAGAGTAGACGTTTGCGCACAGTGCCGACCAGGGTGTCGAATGATGGTCATACGATGCGCCACCTGACCCGGTTCGGTGCATCCCGGCCGGCGCCGGTCGCCCACGAAGCGTCCCGCGTCCCGCGCTGCCCGGCACCCCGCGGCGGCAGAGGCCCCCTTCCGGCCCGCGGGAGCTCCTCGGAGCTCCCGCGGGCCGAGTGCTTCCCCGGACAGGAGCGCCGGACAGGAGCGACGGGCGCCGCCGCTCAGCGCCGCCGGCCCGTCGACCGGCGGCAGGCGAGGAAGCTCGCCACGAGGTCCCAGACGGTGACGACCACCACGAGCGCGACCCCGATCTGCGCGAACTCCTCGCCCACCCAGCCGCGCTCGCGGAAGACCGGGTTCACCACGGACTCGGTGCGCAGCACGGTGATGAGCAGCGCGGCCATGGCGAGGTCCAGGACGGCGCTGACCCCGAACAGCGCCCAGGACCAGCGGCGGCGGAAGAAGCGCAGCAGCTCCCACCCCCAGGCCAGCAGCACGATCCCCAGGTAGAGCGGCACCCAGGGCGTCCACACGGCGGGGTCGAGCAGGGGCTCGCCGGCGAGCGGGCCCTCACGGAGCAGCGGCCGCGAGAGCAGGAACGGCGCGGCGAAGGCCAGGCCCAGGGCGATGGTGGCCCAGACCAGCTCCCCCACGGTCGAGTCCCGCTCCGGGCGCGGCGGCGGCAGCTGCTCGACCGTCCAGCGCGGGGGCGCCTCCGCCGCCGCCCCGGTCTCCCCCCGGGCGCCGCGCTCCACCGCCTCCGCGACCTCCGTGCGCTCCACCACGGCGAAGACGACGACGGCGATGCCCGCCCCCATGAGCGCCCCCTGGATCGCGGCACCGACCGCGGGGGCGAGCGAGAGCACGAGGTAGGTGACCAGGTCCTCGCGCCCCGCCTCCCCGAAGAGCCGGCCGATCAGGGTGAGCCCGCCGAAGAGGCCGGCCAGGACGGGCACCAGGACCTTCAGCAGCTCGAGGAAGTCGTGGTAGTGCTCGGGCCCGATCAGGTGCCGCGGGCCGGGGCCGTAGTCCTCGGCCAGCAGGGCGGGGTCGCCGAGCCCCTCGAGGGCGCGGCGCTCCGCCTCGGCCGGCGGGAGGCCGTGCGCCACGCCGTCGTCGACCATGTCGGCGACGGTGCCCCGCAGCTCCCGGGACACGTCCTCGCGGGCTCGGGGCGGCAGGCGCCGGGCGACCTCGTGGAGATAGCTCTCGGTGCGCGGGGGGAGGGTGCTGGCGGACATGGCGATCAGTCCTCGGGACGAGTGGGGCGGGCGAGGGTGGACAGGGCGGCGTGCAGCCGGAGCCGCTCGGCCTCGAGGGCGTCCCGGACACGGGCCCCCGGACCGGTGATCCGGTAGAACTTGCGGGGCCGGGACTCGTCGGTGTTCCAGTCGCTCTCGAGCAGGCCCTGCGCCTCGAGCCGGCGCAGCAGCGGGTAGAGCGTGTTGGCCTCGACGTCGAGCCCCGCGTCACCGAGGGTCCGGAGCAGGGCGTAGCCGTAGCGGGGCTCGTCCAGGACGAGCAGGCAGGCCAGGACCACCGTGCCGCGGCGCAGCTCCTGGAAGTGGGAGGCCACGATCGGGTCGCTCGGTTCAGCTGCCATGACCACACGATAGTGTGTGTCACACACTAATGGAAGAGCCGCCCGCCCCACGCCGCGGCTCTCGTCGCCGGCGGGCGGCGCTCAGTCGTCCCAGCCCTCCTGCGGCGTGGCGCAGGACTCCCGGAAGACGTACTGGGAGATCCGGCGCCGCTCCCGGCTGGACCAGTCGATGGCCGGGCGGCGGTGCTCCTCGGGGACGTAGCCCAGGCGGTAGACGGCCATGAGCTCGAGGTCCTCGGGCACGTCCAGCAGGTCCACGACCTCGGCCCACCGGGCGGGCGCCTCCATGGGGAAGGAGATGAACTGGATGCCCATGCCGAGCTCCACGGTGGTCAGCCAGAGGTTCTCCATGGCCGCGCCCATCGAGAACAGCGAGTAGAACCCGGAGAGCTCCCCGGGCCGGTACTCGCGGCGGTCGAGCATCACGCCGATCAGCAGGGGGGAGCCCGCCACGAGCTTGTGGTTCTCCGCGCCCAGGGTCTGGGGCACCCGCAGCCGGTTCATCATCGCCTGCCCGCCCGGGGTGAACGCCTTCTTGGTGAAGGGGCGCAGCACCGCGGGCAGCTTGTCGAAGAGCATCCCGAAGCGCTGCTCCTCCATCTCCTGCCTGCTGAAGCGGAAGTAGCGCTTGTACCGGTCGAAGAAGCTCCCCTCGGCCATCACCTGCGTCATCGAGTCGGCGCTGATCCGGGCGATCCGGTCGATGGTCCCCCGGTCCTCGACCAGCACGAAGCGCCACGGCTGGCTGTTGAACTGGGAGGGTGCGGCCGCGGCCGTGCGCAGCAGCAGCTTCTGATGCTCCGGGGACACCCGGTCCGGCAGGAACGGGCCGTTGGTGGTGCGGCGGTTGAAGACGACGTCGAGGAACTCCATGTGCTCTCCGGTCAGGTCGGGCGGCTCAGCCGGCGCGGGCGGCGCGGGCTCGGAACAGGGCGGTGGCGTAGAACGGCGCCGCGGACAGCGCGGCGAGCGCGTGGCGGCGCGGGTGCCCCTGGGCGGGCGTGCCGAGGTGCGGCAGGGCGGCCAGGGGCAGCAGCGCCGGCGCCAGGGCCCGGCCCGCCGCGCGCCCGGAGGCGGAGGAGGAGCCGGCGGCGAGGACCGCGGCCAGCGCCGTCGTCGTGGTGGTGGTGACGTAGAGGGCGTGGTGGATCCAGCGGAACCGGCCCGTGCGCACGATCCCGGCGCCGACGGAGGCCCCCAGGGCGGCGTTGGCGGCCCAGCACGCGCTCGCGAGGCCGATCCACGGGCCGGGTCGCGAGCCCACGGCGTGCACGGTGTGTCCCACGCGGTCCCCTCCTGCCGTCCGGTCCTGCCCGGCACCGGCCGGGAGCCCCAGTCTAGTGACGGCACCCCGCGCCGCCCCCGGCCCGCCGTGCTCCTTGGCGGATCGTGTCGGCCCGCGGAGAATGGGCAGATGCCCTCCGTCCAGCCGCGCGCCCGGCCCGACCTCTCCCGGCGGGACGCCGAGCTGCGCGAGCTCATGGACGACCCCTGCTGCGACCTCGCCGCGCTGCGGCGCACCTACGCACGCTTCGACGTGGTCAACTCCCTGGTCGCCGGGTGGGCCGCGACCTACCGGCGCCGGATCCGGCCCCTGGCCGTGCCCGGCCGGCCGCTGACCCTCCTGGACGTCGGTGCCGGCGGCGGGGACGTGGCACGCGCCCTGGCCCGGTGGGCGCAGCGGGACGGGATCGACCTGCGGGTCACCGGCATCGACCCGGACGCCCGCGCCCACGAGTGGGCCTCGGCGCGGACCCGCCGCTGGTCGACCCGGCACCCGCGGGCAGTGCCCCCGGTCTTCCGGCGGGTCACCAGCCGGGAGCTGGTCGCGGCCGGCGAGACGTTCGACGTGGTGGTCTCCAACCACCTGCTCCACCACCTGGACCCGGGGCCGGTGCGGGACCTCGCGGCGGACTCGGAGCACCTGGCCGGCCGGCTCGTGCTGCACAACGACCTCGTGCGCAGCCCGGCGGCCTACCGGCTGTACTCGGTGGGCGTGCTGCCCCTGGCCCCGGGCTCCTTCCTGCGCACCGACGGGCTGCGGTCCCTGCGCCGCGCCTACCTGCCCCACGAGCTGCGCGAGCTGACCGGTCCGGGCTGGGAGGTGCTCCCCGGTTCGTTCGGGCACCAGCAGCTGGTCCAGGACCGTTCACTCCCGGTTCACGCGCGTCCTCCACGCTGAGTGCGAGACCGACACGACGGGGCCCGGCAGCGGCCCGGGAACGGAGCACCAGTGAAGATCGCGATCCTCGGCGGCGACGGCTTCTGCGGCTGGCCCGCGGCCCTGCACCTGTCCGCGCGCGGCCACGACGTGGTGGTGGTGGACGACTTCTCCCGCCGCGCCATCGACGTCCGGCTCGGGACGGAGTCGCTGACGCCCATCCGCGGCCTCGACGAGCGCCGCGCGGCCTGGCAGGAGCTGACGGGCCGGCGGATCGGCGCGGCCGAGATCGACCTCGCCGCCGACTACGAGGCGTTCCTCGACCTCCTGGTCGTCGAGCGCCCGGACGCCGTGGTGCACTTCGCGGAGCAGCGGGCGGCGCCGTACTCCATGCGCACCCCGGCCACCAAGCGCTACACCGTGGACAACAACGTCGGCGCCACGCACAACGTGCTGTGCGCGGTCGTGGAGTCCGGGCTGGACGTCCACGTGGTGCACCTGGGCACCATGGGGGTCTACGGGTACGGCACCGCCGGGATGCGCATCCCGGAGGGCTACCTGGACGTGGAGGTCCCCGGACCGCACGGCACGGTGCCCCAGCAGATCCTCTACCCCTCCCGCCCCGGCTCGCTGTACCACATGACCAAGGTCCTGGACCAGACCATGTTCGCGTTCTACGCCAGGAACGACCGCCTGCGGATCACCGACCTGCACCAGGGCATCGTCTGGGGCACCGGCACCGCGGAGACGGCGCTCGACGAGCGGCTCGTCACCCGCTTCGACTACGACGGCGACTACGGCACGGTACTCAACCGCTTCCTCGTCCAGGCGGCGGTCGGCCACCCGCTGACCGTGCACGGCACCGGCGGGCAGACCCGGGCGTTCATCCACCTCCAGGACATGGTCCGGTGCGTGGAGCTGGCCCTGCTCCACCCCCCGGCGGCCGGCGACCGCGTGAAGATCTTCAACCAGATGACGGAGACCCACCGGGTCCGCGACCTCGCGGAGCTCGTGGCCGGGCTCACCGGCGCCGAGGTGGAGATGGTCCCCAATCCCCGCCAGGAGTCCGCGGAGAACGACCTGCACGTGGACAACGACGCGTTCCTGGACCTCGGCCTGCGGCCCACCACCCTGTCGGAGGGGCTGCTGCTCGAGGTCGAGCGGACCGCCGTGCGCTGGGCCCACCGCGTGGACCGCGCCCGCATCCCGGCGACGTCCGTGTGGAACTCCCGCCGGCGCCCGGGGATCCCGGCGCGGCCGGTCCGCTCCGCGGTCCCGGCCGCGCCCGCGCCCATGTCCGCGGGCGCCTGAGCCGACGGATGCGGATCGCGCTCTGGACGGACGTCTTCGCCCCGAACGTCGACGGGGTGGTGACGCGCCTGATGCGCACCCTGGACGAGCTCGGGGACCTCGGCCACGAGGTGCTCGTGCTCACGCCGGGGGATCCGCCCGGGCACTGGGGTCCGCACCGGGTGGTCCGGGCCCCGTCCGTGACGTTCCCCTGGTACCGGGACGTCCGGGGAGGCCTGCCGTCCCCGCGCACGGAGCGGACCGTGTCGGCGTTCCGCCCCGACGTGGTGCACGCCGTGAACCCGGTGTGGTTCGGCGCGTGGGGCGCGCTCTCCGCACGGACGCGGGACCTGCCGCTGCTGGCGTCCTTCCACACCGACGTGCCGCAGTACATGAGCGTGTTCGGGCACGGGCTCGGCGCCCTGCGCCGGCCCGTGGAGCGGTGGATCCGCACGACCCACAACCTCGCCGATGTCAACCTGTGCACGTCGGGGCCCATGGTGGACCGGGCCGCGGCCCTGGGCGTGCGCCGCGTGGCGCTGTGGCCCAAGGGCGTGGACACCGCCCTGTTCCACCCCGCCAGGGCCTCCGCCGCGATGCGGTCCCGGCTCACCGGCGGGCACCCCGGGGAGCGGCTGGTGCTCTCCGTGGGGCGGCTGTCGAGGGAGAAGAACGTGGCGGCGCTGCTCGAGCCGATCCGGCGGCTGCCGGGCACCCGGCTCGCCGTGGTGGGCGACGGCCCGCACCGGCCCGAGCTCGAACGGCGCTTCGCGGGCACCCCCACGGTCTTCCCGGGCCGGCTCGCCGGGGAGGAGCTGGCGGCCGCCTACGCCTCGGCGGACGTGCTCGCCTTCCCGTCCACCACCGAGACGCTGGGTCTCGTGGCCCTGGAGTCCCTGGCGAGCGGGGTGCCGGTGGTCGGCGCCCGGGCCGGCGGCATCCCGTTCGCGGTGGCCCACGGGCGGACGGGGCTGCTCGTGCCGCCCGGCGACGCGGACGCGCTCACCGCCGGCCTGGCCCGGCTGCTCGACGACGCGGCCCTGCGCGCGCGGATGGGCGCCGCCGGCCGCGCGGAGGCCGAGGGCCTCGGCTGGCGGGCCGCGACGGAGTTCCTCGTGGCCTCCTACGAGGAGGCGGTCCGCCGGCACCGGAGCCGCCGGCCGCCGCCCCGGCACCCCCACGGCTAGATACCCCAGGGGGTACTTGCACGATACCCCCAGGGGTATTATCGTTGTGCTCAGGACGACGCGGGAACCCCCTCCGGACACGCGTCACCAGCCATCGAACGAAGGAGAACCCCATGCTGATCGAGCGCATCTACGACGAGGACCTCGCCCAGGCCAGCTACTTCATCGGGTGCCAGCGCACCGGCCAGGCGCTGGTGGTCGACGCCCGCCGCGACATCGACGTCTACCGGGACATGGCCGCGAAGAACGGCATGGAGATCACCGCCGTCACCGAGACCCACATCCACGCCGACTACCTCTCCGGCACCCGCGAGCTGGCTGCGGCCACCGGCGCGGACATCCACGTCTCCGGCGAGGGCGGGGAGGACTGGCAGTACGAGTTCGAGGCCGCCCGCCTGCACGACGGCGACGAGATCCGCATCGGCAACATCGTGGTGGCCGCGGTGCACACCCCGGGCCACACCCCCGAGCACCTGTCCTTCCTGGTCACCGACGGCGCCTTCGCCGACGCCCCGGGCTACCTGCTCACCGGCGACTTCGTGTTCTCCGGCGACCTGGGCCGCCCGGACCTCCTCGACGAGGCCGCCGGCGGCGTGGACACCCGCTTCCTCGGCGCGAAGCAGATGTTCGCCAGCCTCAAGGAGAAGTTCCTGACCCTGCCCGACCACGTCCAGGTCTTCCCGGGCCACGGTGCGGGCTCGGCCTGCGGCAAGGCCCTGGGTGCGATCCCCTCCACCACGGTGGGCTACGAGCGCCTCTACGCCTGGTGGGGCCCCTACCTGGCGGCCGACGACGAGGCCGGCTTCGTCGCCGAGCTGCTCGACGGCCAGCCCGACGCACCGTTCTACTTCGGCCGGATGAAGAACCAGAACCGCCGGGGCCCGGCCGTCATGGGCGAGCGGGCACCCCTGCCCGAGCTCGACCCGCAGCAGGTCGCACAGCAGCTGGCGGCCGGCGAGGTGACCTTCGTGGACACCCGCTCCGCGGACGAGGTGCACGCCGGGACCGTGACCGGGGCGCTGAACATCCCGGCAGGGAAGTCCATCGCGACCTTCGGAGCCTGGGCCGTGAACCCCGAGGCCGACGACCGGCCGCTGGTGCTGCTGGCCCCGGATCAGGAGGCCGCCCAGGAGTTCTGGGACCACCTGGTGCGAGTGGGCATCGACGCCGTGGCCGGCTACGTCACCGGGATCGATGGCCTGCCGCAGACCACCCCGCGGCTGGTCTCCCCCGAGGAGGTCGAGACCTTCGACAAGTCCGTCCTGCTGGACGTGCGCGCCGTGAGCGAGCACACCGCCGGCCACATCCCCGGCTCCACCCAGCTGCACGGCGGCCGGGTCCTGTGGAACCTGGACCGGCTCCCGGAGCAGGGCACGATCGTGACCTACTGCCAGAGCGGGCTGCGCAGCTCGGTCGTGGCCTCGACCCTGCGCCACGCCGGCTACGACGTGGTGGAGCTCGAGGGCTCCTACGCCGCCTGGTCCGCCGGGCAGGAGGCCCTGGAGACCACCCCCGCCGGCTGAGCCCCGCCCCCCTCGGACGGCAGCCCCGCCCCTGACGCCGCGTCCTCCCGGTGCCACCGCACCGGGGGGACGCGGCGTCCTGCGTACCCGGCTCCCGTCCGGTCCGCGCAGGACGGCAACCGGGGACACCCAGGGCGCGCAGGACGCCGCCGGAGCCCAGCGGCCGGGGCCCGTACGCGGCCGGCCCGTTCACTATTGTCAACACGGACTACCGGCAAGTAGTTTGACGGCACAGCAGTCCGTCGGACGCGCTCCGGATCTCCGCGAGCTCCGCGGTGCACACCGCACGACCAGCAGCACGACATTTCCTGTCGCCCCCGCCGCCGCGCGGACCGGCGACGCGGGGGGGAGGTCCTGCCGCGCGCTGCCGGCCGCGGGGCGACCCCGGGGCGACGACCGAGCACAGGAGACACAGGACATGACTGCTGGAAAGACATGGGCGGCCACGGGCGCCACCGCCGCGATGCTGGCCGGAGGCCTCCTCCTCGGGGCCCCGGCGGCCGTCGCGGCCCCGGGGGACCCCGCCTGCCTGCAGGCCACGGCACAGCTGGACGCGGCGCTGGCGGGCGCCGGGCTCACCCCCGAGTCGCTCGGGGCGCTCGACCTCTCGGCCGAGGCCGTGGCCGCCGCCGAGGCGCAGTACGCCGCGCTCGTCGAGGGCGCCGGCGGACCCAGCCTGCAGGAGCTGGAGGCGGCCGCGGCCGCGCTGATGGCGGCCCAGGAGTCCGGCGACGCGGAGGCCGTCGCCCTGGCCGAGGCCCGACTGGTGGAGCTCGACCAGCAGCTCACCATTGCGCTCGGCACGCTCGACCCCGCCGTCGCGGAGCAGGCCGTCGCCGAGGCCGCCGTGGCGTTCGAGGCACTGCTGGCCGAGCTGGCCCTCGACGAGAGCGCGGTCGACCAGTTCCTCGTGCTCCTCGAGCAGGCCGTCCTGGCCTGCGAGGCGCCCGCGGCCCCGGCCCCCGTGGCACCGGTGCTCCCGGCCCCGGCGGAGCCGGCCCCGGCCCCCGTCGTGGCGGCGCCGGTCGTGGCAGCACCCGTCGAGGCAGCACCCGTCGAGACCGCGCCGGTGGAGGTCAACTCGGGTCTCAACATGCAGACGGCCGTCGCGGAGCCGGAGCAGCGTCCCGGCGCCGGCCTGGCCGCGGGCCTGCTCGCCGCGGGGATCGCCGCGAGCGCGGCGGGCGCGCTGCGCCTGCGGCGGCGCAGCCGGTCCTGAGCCGCCCGCCGTCCCGGTGGCCCCACGGGCCCCGGGACGGCGGAGACCCCTATCCCCGGGTCACGGCGCTGCTGCCGGCCGTCGGGGCGGTCGGCGGGTCCAGGACCGCCACGAGCCGGGCGAGGTCCTGGGCCGCGGCCATGACGAGCCGGTCCTCCGCCCGGGAGGGGTCGGTCAGATCGGAGTGGAGCCGGCCCACCAGGGAGCGGACCCGCTCGGCGGCCTCCTCCGGATCCTCATCCGCGGCCCACGCCCGCACCGCGTCGGCGGCGGACTGCACCGCCTCGCCGAGCCGGGCGGTCAGGGCCGCGGGCACCAGCCAGTCGTGCGCCTGGTGGTCGTAGAGCTCGCGCACCGCGTCCGTGAAGCCCCGGAGGTGGAAGATGACGTTCTCGAGCTTCAGCAGGGAGTCGTAGCCCGGGTCCCCCGCGTCCGCGGCGGGTCGCCGCCGCCGCCGGAGCACCATCCGGGGGTTGCCGCGGGCGCTGCGCGCCGACTCGTCGACCGCCTCGCGCACCTCGCCGGTGATCCGCACCAGGGAGTGGTTGCGCCGGCGCCAGTCCCGTCCCCCGGTGGTCCCGGGCTCGGCGAGCTCCCCGGCGACGTCCTCGAGGTAGTCGACGACGACGTTCTGCAGCCGGTCGAGCTGCAGGCGGGCCGTGCGGAAGTCCAGGGGCGGGAGGACCGTCACGTTGACGAGCAGCCCGATCGCCACGCCCACCGACATCTGGACGAGGAAGCCCGCCGAGAAGCCCTCGGCGTCCTGGCCCCCGACGATGAGGACGAACAGCGCGCCGACCGGGACGTACTCCGCACCCGCCCCGAGCCGGCGGATGCCCGCCAGGAGCACGCCCACGCCGACCGCCACCGAGACCGTCACGAGGTTGGGGTCACCCACCAGCAGGACTCCTGCGGCCAGCATGATGCCCAGGGCGATGCCGGCCACCGTCTGCAGCCCCGCGCGCACCGAGCCCAGCACGGTCGGGTACATCGCGGAGATCGCGCCCAGCGGGGCGTAGTACGGGTAGTCGTCGATCACCCCGGGCATCCGCTGGGCCACGACCCAGGACAGGGCCACGGCGAGCGAGGTCTTGAGGGCCAGGAGGATCCGGGCGCCGCGTATCGTCTGCACCCGGACATCCTACGGACCGGCCGGTAGGATCGAGCCCGCCGACCGCTCCCCCCGGGGAGCCCGCCCCCGAGGAGCACCCCCATGAGCCGACCGCCGCACCGGCGCCTGCTGCTGGTCCTCGCCGTGGGAGCCGGCGGGGCGCTGGGCACCGGCGCCCGCCACGGACTCGCCCAGCTGGTGCCGACGGTGGCCGGCTGGCCCCTGGCCACCCTGACCGCGAACCTGCTCGGGGCGTTCCTGCTGGGGATGCTCCTGGAGGTCCTCCTGCGGCGCGGTGCGGAGACCCCCCGCGGGATGCTGCTGCGCCTCGGCGCGGGCACCGGGGCGCTGGGCGGCTTCACGACGTTCTCCTCGCTCGCCCTCGAGACGGAGCGGCTGCTGACCGGCGGGGCCGCGGGACAGGCGCTGGCCTACGTGGGGATCTCGCTGTTCTGCGGGTTCCTGGCGTGCCTCGCCGGCACCGTCCTCGCGGCCCGCGGGCGGCGCGCGTGACCGCCCTGCTGATCTGCCTCCTCGGCGGACTGGGCGCGATGGCCCGGTTCGCGGTGGACGGGACCGTGCGACAGCGGTGGGGGACGTCCTTCCCCGCCGGGACCGTGGTCGTCAACGTGAGCGGCTCGTTCCTGGCCGGTCTCCTGTCCGGGGCCGCACTGGCCGGGGTGCTGGGCGGGCCCGCGGCGTCGGTCGCCGTGATCGGCTTCTGCGGCGGATACACCACCTTCTCCACCGCGATGGCCGACACCGTGCGGCTGGTCCGGGACGGCAGGACGCTCCGGGCGGTGCTCAACGCCGCGGGCACCGGCGCGCTGACCGTGATCGCGGTGCTCGCGGGGCTGGCCGCGACCGCACCGCTGCGCTGAGCGCGGCCGCCCGGCCGGTCTCAGACCCCTACGCGCAGCTCGTTGCCGGGGATGGAGGCCAGCAGCTGCCGGGTGTACGGGTGCTGCGGGTCGGTGAAGATCTCCTCGCTGGCGCCGGCCTCCACCAGCCGGCCGTCCTTCATCACGCACACCTCGTCCGAGATCAGCCGGACCACCGCGAGGTCGTGCGAGATGAACAGGTAGGACAGCCCGAACTCGTCCTGGAGCCGCCCCAGCAGGTCCAGGATCTGCTTCTGCACGAGCACGTCGAGCGCGGACACCGGCTCGTCGCACACGATCAGCTCCGGCTGCAGGGCGAGCGCCCGGGCGATCGCCACGCGCTGGCGCTGGCCGCCGGAGAGCTCGTTGGGGTAGCGGTTGACCGTCGAGGGCGGCAGGGCGACCTCCTCGAGCAGCCACTTCACCCGGTCCTGGCGCTCCGCCCGGGTGCCGCGGCCGTAGGTGGACAGCGGCTCCTCGACGATCCGCCCGATCGTGAACATCGGGTTGAGGGACGAGTACGGGTCCTGGAAGATCGGCTGGACCCGCTGCCGGAACGCGGCCAGCTGCCTGCCCCGGAGTCCTGTCACGTCCTGGCCGTCGAAGCGGATCGACCCGGAGGTGGGCTCGTAGAGCTTCAGCAGCATCCGCGCCGTCGTCGTCTTCCCCGACCCGGACTCGCCCACGATCGCCACGGTCCTGCCGCGGGGCACCGTGAGGGAGACGTCCTGGACCGCGGTGAAGTCCGCCTGGCCCAGCCGCCCCTTGAAGACCTTGGTGAGGTTCTCGATCACCACCAGCGGCTCCCGCGCGGCGGCCCCGGCCGCCTCCTGGGCGGCGGGGGCCGCGACGCCTCCCGCCGTCGGGCCCGAGGCCGACGGACCGGCCGCCGCCGGAGCCGCCGCCGTCGTCCCCGCTCCCGTCCGGCCCGGCGACGGGACGGCCTGCCGGCCCACCCGGGCCGCGGCCACCGAGGGCGCCGCCTGCACGAGGCGGCGGGTGTACTCGTCCTGCGGGTCCTCGAGCACCCGGGCGGACGGGCCGGCCTCGACGATCCGCCCGCGGTGCATCACCACGATGTCCTGGGCGCGCTCCGCGGCCAGGCCCAGGTCGTGGGTGATGAGCAGCACGGACGTGCCGATCTCCTCGGTCATCCGCTCGATCTGGTCCAGGATGGTGCGCTGCACGGTGACGTCGAGGGCGGACGTCGGCTCGTCGGCGATGAGCAGCCGCGGCCGGCAGGCGAGCCCGATCGCGATGAGCGCGCGCTGGCGCATGCCCCCGGAGAACTCGTGCGGGTACTGCCGGGCGCGCCGCTCGGGCTCGGGCAGCCCCGCGGCCGCGAGCGCCGCCACGACCTTCTCGTCCACGTCCCGGCGGGTGGCCAGTCCGTGCACGAGCAGGGTCTCGGCCACCTGGCGGCCGACCGTGGTCACGGGGTTGAGGTTGGACATGGGGTCCTGCGGGACGAGCCCGATCTGCCGGCCGCGGATCCGCCGCATCCGCGCCTCGTCCAGGCCCACGAGCTCCTGGCCCGCGAAGCGGACGGAGCCGCCGGTCACCCGGCCGTTGCCGGGCAGCAGCCCGATCACGGACATGGCGGTGGTGGACTTTCCCGAGCCGGACTCCCCCACGATGGCGAGGGTCCGGCCCTCGCGCAGCGTCAGGGACGCCTCGTGGACGGCCTGGACCGGTCCGTTCATCGTGCTGAAGGCCACGGCGAGGTTCCCGACCTCGAGCAGCGGGGCGGCGTCCGCCCCCGGGGCGTGGTTCTCCGGTCTCATCGGTCGGTGCACCTCACGCGGTTCGTGACTTGGGGTCGAGGGACTCGCGCAGGGACTCCCCCAGCAGGGTGAAGCCCAGGGCGGTGACGGCGATGCACAGGCCGGGCAGGAACGCCAGCTGCGGGGCGATCGACAGCTCGGCCTGGGCGTAGGTGAGCATGCGGCCCCACTCCGCCGTCTGCGGCACGCCGCCGCCCAGGCCCAGGAAGGACAGGGCGGCCGCGTCGATCACCGCGGTGGCCAGCGTCAGGGTGCCCTGGACGATGACCGGCCCGGTGCTGTTGGGCAGCAGGTGGCTCATGGTGATGGTGCGGCGGGACAGGCCCAGGGTCTGGGCGGCGAGGATGTAGTCGGCGCCCCGCTGGGACAGCATCGAGGAGCGCAGCAGGCGGGCGAAGATGGGCACCTGGGAGGCGCCGATCGCGATCATCACGGCCCACTGGCTCTGCCCCATGATCGCGGCGATGGACACCGCGAGCAGCAGGTTGGGCACGGAGAGCAGGATGTCCACGAAGCGCATGATCACGCTGTCCACCCAGCCGCCGAGACCGCCGGCCAGCAGGCCGAGGACCATTCCGCCGATCAGGCCCAGGGCGGTGGAGACCACCCCGATCACCAGGGAGGCGCGGGCCCCCCAGATCAGCTTGGACAGCAGGTCCCCGCCGAAGCGGTCCAGGCCCAGCGGATAGCCCTCGACCTCGCCGGGGCCGGGGATGGTGGTGGGGGTGATCTCGGTGCGCCCGGGCAGCTCCTCGCCGCCGAACGGGGCGAGCCACGGGGCCAGGAGGGCCACGAGCAGGAAGACGCCGACGATCACGGCCCCGGCGATGGCCGCGGGATTGCGGCGCAGCCGGCGGAAGGCGTCCTTCCACAGGCTCGTGCCGACCGCCGCGGTGGTGCCCGGGGTGGTCGTGACGGCCTCGGGGCCCTCGGTGTGCGAGGGGCCGGAGGGGGCAGGAGGAAGTGTGGCGCTCACTGGACACGCACCCGGGGGTCGATGAGGCTGTAGGAGATGTCCACCAGCAGGTTGATCAGGGAGTAGGCCAGGGCGATGAAGATGATGAAGCCCTGCAGCACGGGGTAGTCGAGGGTGAAGATCGCGTCCCGCAGGAACCGGCCGATGCCGTTGAACGCGAAGACGGTCTCGGTGAGCACGGCCCCGGAGATCAGCAGGCCGGTCTGCAGGCCGATGGTGGTGACCACGGGGAGCATGGCGTTGCGCAGGATGTAGCGGCCGCGGATCAGACCGCGCGTCAGGCCCTTGGCGCGGGCGGTGCGCACGTAGTCCGCGCTCTGGACCTCCAGCACCGAGGCCCGGGTGATGCGCACGATGATCGCCAGCGGGATGGTGCCCAGGGCCACGCCCGGCAGGACCAGGTGCAGGAGCGCGTCCCACGCCGCGTCCCACTCGCCGGTGAGGAGGCCGTCGAGGACGAAGAAGTTGGTGTGGTGCGTCGCGTCGATGCGCGGGTCCTGCCGTCCGTCCGCCGGGAAGAGCGGGACCTGGATCGCGAGCAGCCACTTGAGGATGAACGCCAGGAAGAACACGGGGACGGTGACGCCCAGCAGGGACAGCACCACCGAGGAGTGGTCCAGGAGCCTGCCGCGGTGGCGGGCGGCCACGTAGCCGAGCGGGACCCCGATGCCCACGGCGAAGACCAGCGCCACGAGCGAGAGCTCCAGGGTGGCGGGGAAGCGGGTGAGGAACTCCTCGACCACGGGCCGGCCGGTCACGATGGAGGCGCCGAAGTCCCCCCGGAGGAGCTGGCCCGTGTAGACGACGTACTGCTCGAGCAGGGGGCGGTCGAAGCCGTAGACCTCGTTGATGCGGGCCACGGCCTCGGGGGTGGCCTTGTCCCCCAGCAGGGCGGTGGCCGGCCCGCCGGGCAGGGCGCGGACCCACGCGAAGAGCAGGACCGACAGGCCGAGGAGGGTGGGGACGAGCAGGGCGAGCCGCTTGCCGATGACGCGGAGCATTCCGGTCCTTCCGGACGGAGAGGGGCAGAGGGGAGGACCGCCGGGAGGACGGCGGGGGCGGTCCGGGGCGGCGCGCTGCGCCGCCCCGGACCCTGGCTCACTCGCTGAGCTCGATCCTGTTGAAGACCTCGTCGTTGACCGGGCTCACCGGGTAGGACTCCACCCGGGGATCGAAGGCCAGCGACGGCGCCGGGTTGGCCAGGGGCACCGCCGGCAGCAGCTGCATGATCTGCTCGTTGATGTCCTCGTAGACCGGCGTCTGCTCCTCGACGCTGGTCAGCTCGCGGGCCTCGGCCAGCGCCCGGAACAGCTCGGGCTCCGCGAAGCCGAACTCGGGCTTCTCCCGGCCGAAGAACACGCCCACGAAGTTGTCGGTGTCGTTGTAGTCGCCGGTCCAGCCGAGCAGGTGCAGGTCGTGGTCCGGGGTGCCGTTGATGCGGTCGAGGTAGTCCGGGGACCACTTGTCCGGCTGCGGGTTCACGGTGATGCCCACCTCCTCCAGCTGCGCGGTGAGCGTGGTGAACGTCTGCTCGGGGTTCGGCATGTAGGGGCGGGAGACGCCGGTCGGGTAGCTGAAGTCCAGCTCCAGGCCGTCGGCGTAGCCGGCCTCCGCGAGCAGCTCGTGAGCCCGCTCGGGGTCGTACTCGTACTCGGTGACGTCGTCGTTGTAGCCGTTGACGGACTCCGGGATGAACTGGGTGGCCACCGTGGTGCCCTCGGGCAGCGTCTGGGAGACCAGGGCCTCCTTGTCGATGGCGTGCGCGATGGCGCGGCGGACGTCGACGTCCGCGAGCTCCTCCTGCGCCTGGTTGAAGCCGAGGTACAGGATCGTGAACGGGTCGCGGGTGACCACGTTGTAGCCGGCGTCCGTCAGGGCCTGGGTGTCGGCCGGGGCCACCAGGTCGTAGCCGTCCACGCTGCCGGACTCGAGCGCCTGGCGGCGGGCCTGGGGGTCGTCGATGATCCGGAAGATCACGTCGGTGACCTGGCCCTGCTCGCCCCAGTAGTCGTCGTGGGCGGCCAGGACCACCTGGTTGCCCACGTCCCAGGAGTCGAACCGGAACGGCCCGGTGCCCACCGGGTGGCCCTGGGCGTACTCGGAGAGCTCCGGGGACTCCTCCGTGCCGCCGGCGGTGTCCGCGCCGTACTCCTCGAGGGCCGTGGGGGACTGCATGGCGAACGCCGGCAGGGACAGGGCGGCGATGAAACCGGCGAACGGCTTGTTCAGGGTCACCTCGGCCTCCCCCTCCCCCGTGGCCTCGCAGCCGGAGTAGATGGCGTCCTCGGGGGCGTCCGCGAAGCCCTTGAACAGCGAGCCGTAGTAGTAGGCCATGTTCTCGGACTGCAGGAGGCCCTCGAAGTTGTACCAGCGCTCGAAGTTCGCGCAGACGGCCTCGGCATCGAACGCCGTGCCGTCGTGGAAGGTGACGCCCTCCCGGAGCTGGAACGTGTAGGTCCGGCCGTCCTCGGACTGCTCCCACGACTCGGCGAGCAGCGGCTCGGGGTCCGCCGAGCCCTCCTGCACGCCCACGAGACCCTCGAAGATCTGGCGGGAGACGCGGAAGGACTCCCCGTCCTGCGCGAACGCCGGGTCGAGGGTCTTGGGGTCGGACGACGCCGCGAAGACGAACGTGCCGTCGACGTCGCCGCCGGCGGCGGCCTGGGTGGCGCCGGCTCCCCCCTCCTCCCGGTCCGAGGAGAGGCAGCCGGTGAGGACGAGGGCGGCCACGGCGGCCAGGGAGGTGACGGCGAGAGGGCGGCGGGCGCGCCCCGGACGGGATGGCGTGGACATGAACGGACTCCTCGAGGGGCGAGCGGCAGGACCGGCTCCGGGTGGCGGAGCGGGGACGCGGGTCCCCGGGCTGCCGGCAGGCGTGTGACGGGTACCACACGGTACAAGTGATACCACGAGTTGCACTCAAGTCATCTCATGCCCGCGTGGCGGGCATGTTTCCGATCGCGCACACCGGTTCGTCCGCTCCCGGAGCGCCCCGGCGCCCCCACCGTTTCACCAGCAAGCTTGCTATTCTGCTGGGAGCACCCGTTCCAGCACGTCCCACCGGAAGAGAGCAGGACCCCGTGGCCGAGATCAATCCCGAGCAGGCACGCAACGACCCGAAGAAGGCCGGTGACGCCCTGAACGAGGAGTCAGGCCTGAGCATCGAGGGCGACACCCCTCCCGACGCCGGCTCGGGCGTGGGCCCCACCAACCCCGAGCTCGACGTCGACCGGCCCGGCGACTCCTCGAAGGGGAAGCTCGCGCTGGCCGTCATCATCGGCCTCGTGGCGCTGTTCGTGGTGCTGTGGTTCGTCGGCGCCGTCGTGGGGATGTTCTGAGCCCGACGCCCTGAGGCACGGGGCCGCCGCCCCACGCCCCGGCCCGCAGCCTGCCGGAGCGGACAGGGGTGTGCTCACGGCCGGCCGTCGTCCCCGTCGGTGCCGTCGTCGTCCTGGTCGGCGTCCTCGTCGTCCTCCTCCGTCCAGTCCTCCGAGGACGGGCCCATCATGGCGAAGCGCTCGCCGTCCGGGCCGGCGGCGAACACCAGCTCCCCGTAGCCGAACTCCTCCGGCTCCTGGACCAGCGCGCCCCCCGCGGCGACGACCCGCTCGGCGGCGGTGTCGGCGTCGTCGACCTCGAAGCAGACCCACCACAGCGGCGGCGCCTCCTGCAGGTGGTCGACGTCCTCGGCGGCCACGCCGATGCCGCCGGCCGAACGGTCCATGCCCGGGACCGTGAACACCGCGTACGCCTCGTGCCGCGTCCCGATGTCCTGGTACGTGTAGCCGAAGACCTCGGCGTAGAACCGCTCGGCGGCTGTCTGGTCGGTGGTCAGGAGGTCGCACCAGGCCACGGCCCCGTGCTTGCCGACGATGCTGAACCCGGTGTGCTCCTGCGGCTGCCACACCCCGAAGGCCGCCCCCGTGGGATCGATCCACACGCCCATGGTGCCGAAGCTGCCCACGGCCATCGGCTCGAACAGCTGCCGGGCACCGGCCGCCACCGCGGCCCTGCCCGTGGCCACGATGTCGTCGGACGCGAGGTAGACCGCCCACGCGTGCGGGTCGTCCTCCATCTCGGGCAGCGCCGGGGACATCCCCGCCACCGGCTGGCCGTCCACCAGGGCGTTGCAGTAGCCGCCGTACTCCGGGTCCGAGGGCGTGAACCGCCACCCGAGCACGCTCGCGTAGAAGTCCATGGAACGGTCGAGGTCCGAGACCATGATGTCCGCCCAGCACGGAGCCCCCGTGGGCCATCGGTCGATGCGCTCGGTCATCCCTGAGTCCTCTCGTCGCGCGCCGGATCGGGTTCCGCCCGGGTGCCTGCGACGCGGGCCGCACCCGCGCGGTCCTTCGTCCCCCCATGCTCGTCCCCCGCGTCCCGATTGGGAACACCTCCCGCCGAGAAGCGGGGGCGGCCCGCCCGGCCCCGGGCTCCGGGGCCGGGCATTAACATTCCTCGTTTCCTGACGGCGCCCCCGATCCGTTCCTAGACTCGGAGCCAGGACAGGGGTCACGGCCGCGGCCGGAGCCCTCCCGGGGGATCGACGAGGACAGCATGCGTGCGTGGTGGATCGATGAGCCCGGTCCCGCGGCCGGCGGGCCGATGCGCTTCGGGCAGTGCCCCGACCCCGTGCCGGGGCCCGGGGAGCTGCTCCTCCGGGTGCGGGCCTGCGGGGTGTGCCGCACCGACCTGCACCTCGTGGAGGGCGACCTCCCGCTGCACCGGGCGGGGATGATCCCGGGCCACGAGATCGTCGGCGAGGTGGTGGGCGCGGGTCCCGGCTGCGCCCGGTTCCGGAAGGGCGAGCGCGTGGGCGTCGCGTGGCTGCGGCACACCTGCGGCCGCTGCCGGTTCTGCCGCCGCGGCCGGGAGAACCTCTGCACCGCCCCGCGCTTCACCGGGTGGGACCAGGACGGCGGCTACGCGGAGCTCACCCTGGCCCCGGAGGCCTTCGCCTACCGTCTGCCCGAGGAGTTCGACGACGAGCACGCGGCCCCCCTGCTGTGCGCCGGGATCATCGGCTACCGGGCGCTGCGGCGGGCCCACCTGCCGCCCGGGGGCCGGCTGGGCATCTACGGCTTCGGCGCGTCCGCCCACCTCGCCGCCCAGGTGGCCCTGCACCAGGGCGCGGAGGTCCACGTCATGACCCGCTCGGAGGCGGCGCGCGAGCTGGCCCGCGACCTGGGCGCCGCCTTCGTGGGGGAGGCCGACGAGCCTCCCCCGGTGCCGCTGGACGCGGCGATCCTCTTCGCCCCCGTGGGCACCCTCGTCCCCCCGGCGCTGCGCGCCCTGGACCGGGGCGGCACCCTGGCCGTCGCCGGGATCCACCTCAGCGACGTCCCGGCCCTCGACTACGCCACGGAGCTCTTCCAGGAGCGGCAGCTGTGCAGCGTGACCGCCAACACCCGGCAGGACGGCGAGGAATTCCTGCGGCTGGCCGCCCGGCTGGGGCTGCGGCCCACCACCGTCCCCTACCCCCTGCGCGCCGCGGACCGGGCCCTCGCCGACCTGGCCGCGGACCGGATCACGGGGGCCGCCGTCCTGCGCGGGTGAGCCCCTGCCCCACAGGCCCCGGGCCCGGCCGGGACCGAACAGCACCGCAGGGAGCGCACCGCACGGCAGGGCAGCGGACCCGGGAAGCACATCGAAGAGACCACCCGCCGACATCCCGCGGACGCCCCGCACCGGGCTCCGGCCACCGCCCGACTCCTCAGGAGCTCCCGTGAACGAGCACCCCGCCTCCCGCCCACCCCGTCCGGCCGACCGGCAGGACGCTCCGCGCCGCACCAGACCCGGGCAGTGGGTGCTGCTGGTCCTGGGCACCCTGCTGACCGCCCTGGGCCTGGCGGCGCTCGTGAGCGGTCTGGTCCTCGCCGGCGCGGCCGCGGCCCAGCAGGACGGGCGCTTCCTCACCGCGTTCCCGGACCGGCACCAGACCATCACCTACGCCCTGGTGGGCCCGCCCGCCGTGCTCGACGTCGGCGACGCCCAGCTCTCCCCCGTGCCCTTCCTCGACCAGCTCGGCAGGGTGCAGGTGCGCGTGACGGCCGCCGACCCGCAGCAGGACATCTTCGTGGGCGTGGCCGAGACCGCCGACGTCGACCGGTACCTCGACGGCGTCGCCCACGCCGAGCTCGGCCGCGCCACGGAGTCCGGGGACGACACGCGGGCCCGGGTGCCCGGCGAGCGGGTGCCCGACCGGCCCGGGAACCAGACCTTCTGGGCCGACTCGGACCAGGGACCCGGCACCCGGGAGCTGACCCTGGACCTGCGCTCGGGCAGCTGGACGCTCGTGGTGATGAACGCCGACGCCACCCGGCCGGTCTGGGCGGACCTGCAGCTCGGGGCGCGCTCCGACCTCCTGGGCCCCCTGGCCGGCGGCCAGCTGGTCGGCGGGCTGGCCGGGCTGGTCGTGGGTCTCCCGCTGCTGCTGCTCGGCGCCGCCGGACTCGGCCGGGACATCGACCCGCGCACCCCGCCGCGCGGCACGGGCCCGGGCGCGGCCCTCGCCGAGGACCCGGGGCGGGACCGGACCCCGCCGCCGGTCTCGCCCGTGCGCCTGACCGGCTTCCTCGACGCGGGGCTGTCCCGGTGGCTGTGGCTGGTCAAGTGGCTGCTGGTGATCCCGCACCTGATCGTGCTGGCCGTGCTGTGGTTCGCCCTGGTGGTCACCACGGTCGCCGCCGGGTTCGCCATCCTGTTCACGGGCCGGTACCCGCCCTCGTGGTTCTCCTTCAGCGTGGGGGTCCTGCGGTGGAGCTGGCGGGTGGCGTTCTACTCCTACTCGGCCCTGGGCACCGACCGGTACCCGCCCTTCACCCTGGCCCGTGCGGACCATCCGGCGCAGCTGGAGGTCGCCTACCCGGAGCGGCTCTCCCGCGGTCTCGTGCTCGTGAAGTGGTGGCTCCTGGCGATTCCGCACCTGCTGATCGTGGGGGTGCTCACGGGCGGAGGCACGTGGAGCACCACCCGCAGCGGCGACGACGGCACGACGACCACCAGCTGGGGACCGTCCCTGCTCGGGCTGCTCGTGCTGGTGGCCGCCGTGGTCCTGCTCTTCACGGGCCGATACCGTCCCGAGCTGTTCGCGCTGGTCATGGGCATCAACCGCTGGGTCAACCGGGTCCTCGCCTACGTGCTGCTCCTGCGGGACGAGTACCCGCCGTTCCGGCTCGACCAGGGGCCGGTCGAGCCCCGGTCCCCCGCGGCGGCGCCGGTGCCCTGGTCCTCCCCGGTGCCCGACCGGCCGCACGACCGGCCGCAGGACCGGCCCGGGGACGGATCGGTCGACCAGGGACCGAACCGCTGACCGCACGGTCTCCCGGGCAGGTCGCCCCGTTCGGGGAGTCCCGTCCCGGGAGGGCCGCTCAGCGGAACCGGACGCCCTCGATCCGCGCCCGGAAGAACTCGCCCTCGGCCTGCCGGTCGGTGCCCCAGGCCCAGCCGGCGCGCAGGACGGTGGCCACGCGCACGCCGGCGAGATCGGCCTCCTCGGAGAACGCGACCCCGAAGGGGTGGCGGCCGTACCCGGTGCCGTCGGGGTCGCCCCACCGCTGCATGCTCAGCTCCCGGAGCCGGCCGTCCGGGTCGACCCGGATCAGGGCGTCCTCGCGCTCCCCGTCGAGGACCCAGGTCATGACGGCGGTGTCCGGGACGGGCCCCTCCGACCACGCGGCGGCCGGGCAGGCCGACGGCACGACGACCGCCTCGCCGGCGAGCCGCCCGGCGGCGCTGCGCGTGATGTCCGGTCCCGCGGCGGACAGCACGGGCACGAGGCCCAGCAGCCGCCACCGCAGCTCGCCCCCGCCGGGCCCGTACCGGTCGTAGCCCGCGACCGGCAGGCCGAGGACCCGGGTGCGGGCGGCCCAGACGAAGCCGATCCCGGGGGTGATGAGCTGCCGGGCGGAGAAGGGGCGCCACGCGCCGCCGAGCCGGATCTCGCCGCGCATCGACAGCTCCACCGAGACCCACGCCGGGGTGCCGGGCGGCACGGCGTGCCCCAGCCAGCGGCGCGCGGGCTCGGGCAGGCCGGCGAACGCCGCGGTGTCCACCGGGGGCGGCACGGAGTGGCCCGGGCGCTCCAGGTCCGCCCAGTGCCGGCGGGCGCCGCGCGGCAACCGCCCGGTCACGGCCGGACCCCGAGCGGCACGGCGGCGGCCGCGCGGGCGCCCGGCCACCGAACGGGGACGGGGACGGGAACGGACGGCGACAAGGTCCGGGACCGGGTCATGCCTCCCAGGCTAGACCGCCGGACCGGTGCCGGCCCCGCGGCGGGCGCCGGAGCCCGCCGACGCCCTGAATCCTCGGTCGCACTCGGACACGGGACCCGGCGGTGGAGGAGGATGTCCCCATGCGCGTGCACCGGCGCCCGGGGCCCGCGTGCCGGTCAGGCGTTGACTGCCGGCGGCGCCCGCACCAGCATGAGTGCCACGGGCCGCCCGCGGAGCGGCCGCCGGGACCCCGAGTCCCCGAGCACCGGGAGGACGACCATGACGCGCATCGGCACCAGGAGGAGCACCCGGTGGAAGGACCTCACGCCGGGGCAGCGGACCGCGCTGCTGACGCTGGCGTCCGTGCAGGTCTCGCTGGCGGCCACCGCCTGGACGGACCTCGCCCTGCGGCCCGCGGCGGAGGTCAACGGCGGCAAGGGGAAGTGGGCCGCGATCATCGCCGTCAACTTCGTGGGCCCGGTCCTGTACTTCCGGCGCGGCATCCGCCGCTGAGCGGCCCCGGGACGGGGACCCGGGCCTCCGGCCACGGATCCGGGATAACGATTCAGCATGGCACGGAGAACACTTAGCGATCGCATACGCGCGGATCTAGACTGGTCCCACCAGCAGTTCCGTCCGTTCGGCAGAGGGCGGTCACCGGTGGACCCACGGTCCCGGGACCCCGGCCGAGCGCACGGCCGATCGCCGGGCGGTGGGGGCCGACCGGCGCCCCACCCTCCGTCCGGCGATCCGGACCGAGTTCTCCGCTCCTCGGAACCTGGAGGTTCCACCATGAAACGCTCACCGACGGCCCGGCTGCTCACCGGGCTCTCCGCGGCGGCGCTGGCCACCACCGGCATCGCTCTCGCCGGACCGGCCCACGCCGTGTCCACCCAGGGGTTCCTCTCCTACGTCGACGGCTGGCGGGTCGGCCAGCACGTGCGCGAGCTCGCCGACGTCAACGGGGACGGCCGCGCCGACGTCGTGGCCTTCGGCGACCCCGGCGTCTTCGTCGCCCTGGGCCAGACCAACGGCACGTTCGCCGCGCCGGTGCTGAGGGTCCGCGACTTCGGCACCGCGCAGGGCTGGCGCACCGACCGGCACCCGCGCACGGTCGCCGACGTCGACGGCGACGGCCGGGACGATCTCGTCGGCTTCGGCAACGCCGGCGTGATCGTCTCCTACGCGCAGCCCGACGGCAGCTTCACCGCGCCGCAGCTCGAGGTCCGCGAGTTCGGCTGGAACCAGGGCTGGCGGGTCGACCAGCACGTCCGCGAGCTGGCCGACCTCTCCGGGAACGGGACGGCGGACATCGTCGGCTTCGGGTACTCCGGCGTGACCATCTCCCACGGCCGTGCGGACCGCACCTTCGACGGCACCGGCAAGCGGATCGACAGCTACGGCTGGGACCGCGGGTGGCGGATCGACAAGAACCCCCGGATGCTCGCCGACATGGACGGCAACGGGACGGCGGACATCGTGGGCTTCGGCGACGCCGGGACGTACGTCTCCTACTTCTCGGCGCTCGGGGACACGTTCACCCAGCCCGCCCTGGAGATCCGCGACTTCGGGTACGCCCAGGGGTGGCGCGTCGACCAGCACCCCCGGGTCGTCGGCAACGTCAGCGGTCACCTTCCCCCGGACGTGATCGGCTTCGGCCACCGCGGGGCCCTCGCCGCCTACTCCCGGCCCTCCGCCCCGGGCGAGCCCAGGTACCAGCCGGTCTCGCTCGAGCTCGCCGACTTCGGCGCCGCGCAGGGCTGGCGCACCGACCGGCACCCCCGGGACCTCGCGGACATCAACGGCGACGGGATCCTGGACGTGGTCGGCTTCGGCAACGCGGGCGTGCTCGTGGCCTACGGGGACGACGACTTCCTGACCGGGCCCGAGCTGACGTCCGGCTCCTTCGGCTGGGCGGCCGGCTGGGACCCGGCGCGGTATCCGCGCCTGCTCGGGGACGTCGACGGCGACGGCCGCGACGACGTCGTCGGCTTCGGCTACTCGGCCACCTACGTGGGCCTGTCCTGAGCACGGGCCCGGGGCGGCCGCCCGGCCACCCCGGGCCCGCGGCTCAGGTGAGGAATCCGCGCAGGGACCGCTCCGCGGCCCGGTAGGTGGCGGCGTCGATGGTCTCGCCGTCCAGGAACCGGTCGATCACGCGCGGGTCCGTGTAGGAGCTGCGGGCGATGGCGGGGGTGTTGCCCAGGTGCTCGGCGACCTCCCGCATGGCGGCGGACACGGCCTTCTTCCGGGCGCTCTCGCTGGGGCGGGTGCCGGCGCGGGCGGCGAGCGCCATCGCGGCGGTCACCGTGCCCTGCCAGGTGCGGAAGTCCTTGGCGGTGAAGTCGGGGCCGCACCGGTCCCGCACGAAGTCGTTGAGGCGGGCGCTGGTGATGCCGGTCCACTGCCCGTCCTCGTCGCGGAACGCGAGCGCGGTCTCGTCCGGGCCGCGCTCCAGCAGGGGCGCGAGCGCGGCGGCGAGGTCGGCGTCCCGGAGGTCCAGCGTCCACCGGTGCCCGCTCTTGCCGGGGAAGTCGAGGTGCACGTCCCGGCCGTCCACCCGGACGTGCCGGACCAGCAGGGTGGTGACGCCGTAGGAGCCGT
The DNA here is from genome assembly GCF_002287015.1 of Kocuria sp. WN036. NCBI lineage: Bacteria > Bacillati > Actinomycetota > Actinomycetes > Micrococcales > Micrococcaceae > Kocuria > Kocuria sp. WN036. The sequence goes on along the minus strand of NZ_NSKF01000003.1, from coordinate 238,168 downwards.
TCGACTGGGCGTACTCCTCGTTGCCGATGCGCAGGGCGGCCTCGTCCATGAGCCGGAAGGCCGCCGCGCAGGCCTTCTCCTCCGTGGCGCCCTCCGTCCGCAGCAGCCGGGTGACGGCCGGGCGGGCCTGCGGGAGCGTGTCGCCGAAGTCGAGGACGCGGTCGAACTTCTCGCGGTCCTTCAGCTCCCGCCACCGGGGGTGGTAGATGTACTGGCGCCGTCCGGCGCCGTCGACTCCCGTGGCCTGGATGTGCCCGTTGGGCTGGGGGCTGATCCACACGTCCTTCCAGGCCGGGGGGATCGCCAGCCCGCGGATCCGGTCGAGCTCGTCCCCGTCCTGGACCTTCGTGCCGTCGGCGTGCCGGTAGGCGAACCCCTTGCCGTACCCGCGGCGGGTGATCCCGGGACGGCTGCAGTTGCTGCGCCGCAGGCGCGGCGTGCGGGGCGTGCGGGGTTTCGCGGGGCTCTGCTGCGCGGCGGCCATGGTGTCCTCCCGGGTCGGCTCCGGGAGCACCCCGGGAACACCAAGTCTACTGACTGTCGGCGTCCGCGCGGACGAGGCCCGCGGCGGGTCCGGTCAGGGCTCCGAGCGGGTGTACGCCGCGGCGCGCACGGCGTCGTCGTCCTCCAGCCCGGCGCCGAGGGCCCCGCCCACGGTGGCGAGCGTGGCGGTCAGCCACGCGAGCTTGACGTACTCCACCGCCCCGGCCGGGGCGCCGATCACCGCCGCGAAGACTCCGCCGTCCACGAGCAGCAGCGCCCCGAGCCAGGACAGGGCGAAGACCGCGAGGTAGAAGACGGAGACGCCGATGGCCACGGTGGCGGCGGTGGCGAGGTTGAACAGGGCCACCTGCTCGCGCTCGGCCCGCCGGCGCGGGCGCTCCCACAGCCGGGCGCCGACGACGAGGGCACCGGTCACCGCGGCGATCGACAGCAGACCCAGCAGCCCGAGCCGCCAGGGCCCGTAGGCGGCGGCGAGCAGCCACAGGTCCGAGGCGACCAGGGTGAGCACGCCGGTCGCCGCGGCCAGGGCGAGCGTGCGGGACAGCCGCACCACCAGGGTCCACGGCCGGTTGGCGCGGATCATCCCGAGCAGCAGGCGCACGTTGCCGCCGAGGACGCGGGCCGTGAACTGCACGGCGTTGTCCTCGGGCCGGTCCTCCAGGTCCTCCGACCGCTGCCGCGCCCGCCGCACGAGCTCCTCCTGCGCGTCGGCGTCGTCCGCGTCCTCCGTGTCGTGGCCGAGCAGGTGGCCGACCACCCGCACGGTCGTCTGCCGCACCTTCTGCCCCACGTGCAGGGCGCCGAGGGCCGGGACGGCGACCAGGCCCACGCCGTGCACGGGGCTCAGCTGCGTGAGCACCGGGCTGCGGCCGTCCTTGAGCGGGACGTCCGTGAGGACCACGACGAGGTCCCAGTCCTCGTCCAGCATCCGGTCGCGAGCGGCCTCGAGCAGGTCCAGGCCGTCGGCGGGCGGGACGACCAGCCGGTCGGTCACCGCCGCCACCCGCCAGCGCACCCCGGGATAGCGCGCGTGCAGCGGCCCCGGCAGGGAGGCCGCGAGGTCCCGGGGCAGGGCGCCCGCGATCTGGGGGGAGAGGACGAGGCCGACCAGCAGCTCGGGCACGGAGTCGTGGGCGGGCTCGTGGCCGGGGGCGGGGTCGGCGGTGGCGGAACGGTCGTCGGGCACCGCTCAATCCTGGGGCAGGTCCCGGGGAAACGCCACTCGGGGCCCGGGCGGGCGGGGCCCCGCCCGCCCGGACCCCGAGTGGGGCCGCGTCGTGCTCAGTGCACGGGCACCCGCCCGGCCACCGGGTTCTCCAGGGTCCCGGCGTACTGCAGGGACGCCGCCTGGTCGGTCAGGTCGACCATCTGCAGGGTGTTGAGCAGCTGCAGCCGGTTGAGGCAGGAGTGCTCGAACCGGGGCGCGAAGAGCGGCACGCGGTCCGCGCCGGCCGGGTCGGCGTCGGCGACGTCCTGGAGGCACCGCGCCGCGAGGTCCCAGAACTCGTCCGCGGCCAGCAGCCCGTCGGCCTCGAGCAGGCCCGCGAGGTGCCGCAGCACGCCGTCGAACACGTCCGTGTGCACGGACAGCGCCGCCGTGGCGGGCGGCACCACGTGGCGGATCCGCTCGAGGCCCTCCGGGAGGGGCCGGTCCGTGACGACGGCGACCTCCTCGCCGATGTCCTTCATGACCGCCCGCCGCGGGACGTGCCCGTCCAGCACGAGCACGACGTTCTCGCCGTGCGGCATGAACACGAGGTCGTGGGCGAGCAGGCACCGGGCCACCGGGGCGAGGTACACGGCGAGCAGCCGCCGCACCCACTCCGCGGCGTCCAGCCCGGACGCGCGCACGTGCACGGAGACCAGTGGCGTGCCGCCGGCGTCGACGTGCAGCAGGGACGCGAGGGTCGCGAGCCGCTCCCCGTCCGCGAGGCGGGGCACGGGGCTCTCCCGCCACAGCGCCGCGAGCATCTTGGTGTGGGGGCCCTCGTCCCCGTGGCCGGAGGCGGCGGCGCGGTGGTACGCGTCCCCGGTGTAGCCGACCGCGGCCACCTCCCGCAGGACCGAGAACCCGGCCTCCGCGAGCACCGGGTCGGCCGCGACGACGTCGGCGACCCAGTCGTTGATCGCGGGGGTGTCGCGCATGTACCGGGGGGAGAGCCCCCGGAGGAAGCCCATGTTCTGCACGGCCAGGGCGGTCTTCACGTAGTGCCGGTCGGGACGGGAGACGTTGAAGAACGTGCGGATCGACTGCTGCGCCCGGTGCTCGTCCCCGGTGGTGCCCAGCAGCACGAGGTCCCGGCGGGCGAGGTCGGGGGCGAACGTCACCGCGATCCGGTGCTCCCACTGGTGGGGGTGCACCGGCAGGGGACGGTAGTCCTGCGGGTCCAGGCCCAGACCGGTCAGCCGGGCCCGGAAGCGGGACCGCACGGCCGGGTCCAGCTCGCCGGCCCACAGCTGCTCCTCGGTGCGGCCGCGCCCGGTGTCGAGGCGGCTGAGCTCCCGGCGGACGGCGAGCCACACGAGGCGCACCGGACGGGCGGCCTCGGGGGCGAAGCGGTCGTGCTCGGTGACGCCCATCCCGATCCGGCCGTTGTTGGCCACGAAGCCCGGGTGCCCCTCGGTCATCGCGGCCTCGACGTCCTGGAAGCCCGCCTCCGCGAGCGCGGTCGAGGGCCGGGTCCGGTGCACCAGCTTGTAGGCGGCCGAGGCGAGGGTCCCGGCGATCTCCTCGAGGTAGGTCGCCAGCAGGTGCGGGGGGATGCCGAGCGCGGGGGCCAGCTCCGTGACCAGCGCCTGGGCGTCCGGCTCGGCGTCCGCGCCGTCCACGGAGCGGCGCAGCGAGCCCTCGTCCAGCACCCAGTGCTCCAAGGCGGTGCGCCGGGCGCGGAACCGGTAGCGGACCCGGTCCCCGCCGGTGCGGACCTCGTAGAGCCCCTCCCCCACGGGCTCGGGGGCGATCAGCCGCTCGTGGGCGAACTCGGCCAGGGCCTTGCAGCACAGGTGGCGGTGGGCGATCCGCATCGGGTGCAGGCCGAGGTGGGCGGGCCCGTCGTCGGCCTCCTCCCCGGGGACCGCGACGGGGACCACGGCGGGGACCACGGCGGCCGCGGGGCCCAGCTCGGAGGCCGCGAACCCCTCGGGGGTGCACGTGCTGAGCAGCGCGGTCTTGCCGGGCAGCTCGAGCGGGCCGTGGACCTCGAAGCCGGCGCGGGCGTTGAGCCGGTGGACGGCGGTGTTGCGGACGTCGGGCTCGACGACGACGCGCCGGGCCCCGCGCGCCTCGAAGAGCCAGCGCAGCGTGGCGGCCATGAGGGCGGCGCTCGTGCCCGGCACGGGGGTCCGGGCGGGGGCGAGGAGCAGGTGCATCCCCACGTCGCCGGGCCGGTGCGCGTAGTGGCCGGGGAGGAGCACCGCGCCGGGGTCGTAGGTCTCGACGAGCCCGAGCGGGACGCCGTCGAGGCGGGCCAGCCACGCGTCGCAGTGCGGGTCCTCGGCGACGGCCGCGAAGGCGCGCCGGACGCGCTCGGGGTCGGCGTCGAGCAGGTCCCAGAACCGGGACCGGGGGTGGGTGAGCCAGGCGTGCAGGAGCTCGACGGTGGGCGCGTCCGGGACGAGCGGCTCGAGGGTCAGGACGCCGCCGGGGGTGGCGAGACGAACGGGCGCGGGGCGGGCGGTCATGCGGTCTCCTGGGGGATGTCCTGGGCGGCGCCGCGGGGGACGCCGAAGGTCTGGAAGGCGATGGCGGGCTCGACCGGGTAGACCTCCCGGCCCGTGACGGCCCGGAGGATGACGCTGTTGCGGTAGGCGCCCATGCCGAGGTCGGGGGAGGTCAGGCCGTGGGTGTGCACCTCGGCGTTCTGCACCCAGATCCGGGAGCGCTCGTGGTCGACCGCGTAGTCGCGGGAGACGTCGTAGCGGCCGGCGGGGTCCCACGCGATGTCGTCGAGGACCGGGGCCAGGAAGCCGGGCACCTCGGCGCGGTATCCGGTGGCCAGCACCAGGGCGCCGGTGGGGTGCCGCCAGCCGCGCTCGAGCTCGTCGTCGTGCAGGGCCAGGACCAGGTCGCGGCCGTCCTGCTCGACACCCGTGAGGGTGGTGCTCGTGGTCAGCAGGCCGGCGGGGTGCCCGTGCACCGAGCGGCGGTAGAGCAGCTCGTGGATGTCGTTCACCAGCTCCGCGCTGATCCCCTTGTAGAGGCTGGCGTGCTCGCGGTTGAGCCGGTCCCGCCGGTCCGCGCCGAGGCCGTGGAAGTGGTCCACGTACTCGGGGGAGGTCAGCTCGAGGGTGAGCTTCGTGTACTCCATGGGGAAGAACCGCGGGGAGCGGGTGATCCAGTCCACCCGCGGGCCGTCGGCGCCGGAGCGCTCGAGCAGGTCGCGGTAGACCTCGGCGGCGGACTGGCCGCTGCCGAGCACGGTGACGCTCCCCCGCCCGAGCAGCTCCTCGCGCCGGGGCAGGTAGTCGCTGGTGTGCAGGACGGTGCCGGCGGCGGGGTCCACGCCCGCGGGCACTGCGGGCACCGTGCCGACGCCGAGGACCAGCCGGCGGGTCCGCCACTGCTCCGTCCCGGCGGCCGTCCGGGCCGTGACCACGTAGGCGTCGTCGGCGGGGTCGCGCTCGACGCCGACGACCTCCCGGCCCCAGCGCAGGCTGCCGAGCTGCTCGCTCGCCCACCGGCAGTAGGCGCTGTACTCGGCGCGCAGCGGGTTGAAGTCCTCCCGGATGTAGAACGGGTACAGCCGTCCGGTCCGCTTGAGGTAGTGGAGGAAGGAGTAGGGGGAGGTGGGGTCGGCCAGGGTGACGAGGTCGGCGAGGAACGGGACCTGGATCGTGGCGTCCTCGAGCATCAGCCCGGGGTGCCAGTCGAAGGCGTCCTTCGCGTCGAGGAACACCGCGTCGAGGTCCTCCAGCGGTGCGGCGAGGCAGGCCAGGCCCAGGTTGAAGGGGCCGATCCCGATGCCCAGCAGGTCGTGGACGTGCCCGGTCGCGGGGGCCATCAGCGGGCCCCCGCCGCGGCCTCGAGCGGGCGGGGCGCGGCACCGCGGGGGGCGGCCCGGACGAGGTCCAGCACGCCCCGGACGTCCTCGGTGGTCGTCGCCGGGTTGAGGAGCGTGAGCTTCAGGCACCGGCGGCCGTCGAGGACGGTCGAGGCGACCGCGGCGCGGCCGGAGTCGAACAGCGCGCTCCGCACGGTCTCCACGAGCCGGTCCGCGGCGTCGTCGTCGGCGTCCGGGGACCGGTGCCGGAACAGGACGGTCGAGAGCACGGGCTCGGCCACCAGCTCCAGGTCGGGGGTCTCGTCCACGATCCGGCCCGCCTCCTGGGCGAGCTCCAGCACCCGGTCGAGGGCGCGGCCGATCCCCTCGGCGCCGACGGTGCGCAGGGTCATCCACAGCTTCAGGGCGTCGAAGCGGCGGGTGGTCTGCAGGGACTTGTCCACGAGGTTGGGCCGCACCGCGTGCCGGGGGTTCAGGTACTCGGCGCTCCACGTGGAGAAGCGCAGGCTCCGCCCCTCCCGCAGCAGCAGGGCGGAGGCGGCGACCGGCTGGAACCAGGACTTGTGGAAGTCCACGGTGACGGAGTCCGCCCGTTCGATCCCGTCCAGCCGGTGGCGGTGGGCGGGCGAGACGAGCAGGCCGCCGCCGTAGGCGGCGTCGACGTGCAGCCAGACGCCGTGGGCGGAGCACGCCCGGGCGACGTCGGGCAGGGGGTCGATCGCCCCGAGGTCCGTGGTGCCGGCCGTGGCCACGACCGCGGCGACCTCCGCGCCGGACGCGGCGACCTCGTGCAGGACGCGCTCGAGGGCGACCGGGTCCAGGGCTCCGCCCCGGGCGGCGGGCACGGGCACGACCGCGTCCGCGGACAGGCCCAGCAGGTGCGCCGCCTTCGCGATGCTGAAGTGGGCGTGCTCCCCCGCCACGATCCGCAGCCGCCCGAGCCGCTCCCCGCGGGACGCCGGGTGCGCCCGGGACAGGCGCTCCTCCCGGGCCGTGAACAGCGCCTGGAGGTTGGACTGGGTGCCGCCGGTGGTGAACACGCCGTCCGGCTCGCCCGCGGCGGGGAAGCCGATCCGCGCGGCGGTCCAGTCCACGATCCGCTGCTCGACCAGGGTGGCGGTGGTGCTCTGGTCCCAGGTCTCGACCGCCGTGTTCACCGCGGCGGTGAGCGCCTCGGCGGCCACCGCCGGGATGGCCACGGGACAGTTGAGGTGGGCCATGTAGCCCGGGGCGTGGAAGTGCACGGCGTGGTCGAGGTAGAGCCGCCGGGTCTCCTCGACCACGGCGCCGAGGTCCCCGAGGGGCCGCTCGAGGTCCACCGCGGCGACCAGCTCCTCGAGCTCCTCGGGCGTGGCGGCGGAGCGGGGGCTCCGGGCGCCGGCGAGGTGGACGGCGAGCACGTCGACGGTCTCGTGCAGGGCGCGGGCGTACTGCGCCGGGGTGTCGTGGGTCAGCAGGAAGTCGTGCATGGGCTCCTCGCAGGGGGTGGACGGGGCCGCTCGGGCCCCTCGTGGAGTTAGGCAAGGCATACCTAACCACATCGGCGGAGCGATTACATCATGCTCGTGTTGCGTATTCGCCGGATCACGCCCTAGGGTGATCCCTGTCTTCCGGGTTAGGCAACCCTTGCCTCACCTCGCGTCCTACCGACGGTTCCGCCGTCGACGTCCGAAAGGGTGGCCGTGGCCTCTCTGCTCCCCCGCGCTCCGCGCCCGCTGTCCCCTGCTCCGTCCGCCGTGCGCCGCCGCGTCCTCCCCCCGGCCGCCGTGCTGGCCGCGGGGGCCCTGGTCCTGACCGGGTGCTCCACCGGACCGGCGGGCGGGGAGTCCGGGAGCGGGTCCGCGTCCGCGGAGGGTGCCACGGGCGAGTTCCCGCGCACCGTGGAGCACGCCTTCGGCGAGACCACGATCGAGGAGGCCCCCGAGCGCGTGGCCACGGTGTCCTGGGTCAACCACGACGTCGCCACCGCCCTCGGCGTGGTCCCGGTCGGGGTGCCCGCCCTGGACTTCGGCGCCAACGAGAACGGCTCCACGGACTGGTTCGACGCCGCGCTCGAGGAGTCCGGCGCCGAGGCCCCGGAGACCTACGCCGAGACGGACGGCATCAACTTCGAGGCGATCGCCGCGCTCCAGCCGGACGTCATCCTGGGCGCCTACTCCGGGCTGACGCAGGAGGACTACGACAAGCTCTCCGAGATCGCGCCCGTGGTCGGCTTCCCCGAGGACGCCGTGGCCTACGGGACGTCCTGGCAGGACTCCACCGAGCTCATCGGCCAGGCCCTGGGCCGGGAGGAGCGGGCCGCCGAGGTCGTGGCGGACGTCGAGCAGCAGATCGAGGACGCCGCCGCCGAGCACCCGGAGCTCGAGGGCACGTCCTTCGTGTACGGCACGCTCGACCCGTCCGCGGCCGACCAGATCTTCGCCTACACCGCGGTGGACAACCGCCCCAAGTTCCTCGAGTCCCTCGGCATGGTCCAGTCCGAGGCGGTCGCGGAGGCCGCCGAGGGCAATGAGGACGAGTTCTTCGTCACCTGGTCCCCGGAGCGCGCCGACGAGCTGACCTCCGACGTCTTCGTCAGCTGGGCCGAGGACGACAGCGTGCGCGAGGCCATCGAGAAGGACCCCCTGCTCAGCCGCGTCCCCGCGGTCGAGAACGACGCCCTGGTGCTCCAGAGCGACCAGCAGGAGGTGCTCTCGGTCTCGGCGGCCTCCCCGCTGAGCATCCCGTGGGCGCTCGAGAACGTGCTGCCGGACATCGCCGAGGCCGCCGCGTCCGCCGGCGGTCGGTGAGACCCCGGTCCCGGTGAGCAGCACGAGCACGGTCTCCCCCGCCCGGGCCACCCGGCAGGCCCCCGGCACCGCGCAGCGGCGCCGGGGCCTCGCCCTGTCCGCGGCCGTGCTGCTGCTGGTCCTCGCCGCCGCGGCCTCCCTGTTCTGGGGAGCCCGCTCGGTGGACCCGGCCACCGTGGTCGCCGTGCTCACCGGGCTGCCCGCCGACCTCCTGGAGGGCGGCTGGGCGCAGGTCTCCGCCGGCCTGGGCATCGACGCCGCCGTGGTGCAGAGCAGGATCCCCCGGACCCTGACCGCGGTGCTCGCGGGGGCGGCCCTGGCCGTGGCCGGCGCCGGCATGCAGGGGGTCAGCCGCAACCCGCTGGGCGACCCCGGGCTGCTCGGGCTGACCGCCGGCGCGGCGTGCGCCGTGGTCCTCGGGATCGGCTGGCTCGGCCTCGTGGCCACGTGGCAGCTCACCGCCCTGGCCCTCGCCGGCTCGGCCGTGGCCGCGGTGCTCGTCTTCGGCTCCTCCCGGCTCGGCGGCGGCGCCCCGACCCCCGCGGGCCTGGTCCTCTCCGGCGCGGCCGTGAACGCCGGCTTCACCGCGCTGACCTCCTCCGTGGTGCTGATGCTGCCCGCGGTCCTGGACCGCTTCCGGTTCTGGAGCATCGGTTCGGTCGCCCGCGCCGAGACCACCGACCTCGCCGCCGTGGCGCCGCTCGTGCTGCTCGGCGTGCTCCTCGTGCTCGGCGGCTCCTCGGGGCTCAACGCCATGGCCCTGGGCGACGAGCTCGCCCACGGACTGGGCGTGGACCTGGGCGTGCAGCGCGTCCTCGTCTTCGTGGGCGTGGTCCTGCTCTCCGGCTCGGCCACGGCGCTCGCGGGCCCCATCGCCTTCGTGGGCCTGCTCGTGCCCCACGCCGTGCGCCGCCTCCTCGGCGGCGACTACCGCTGGATCGTCCTGTTCAGCGTGGTCCTGGGCCCCGTGCTGCTCCTCTCGGCCGACGTCCTGGGCCGGGTGCTGACCCCGCCCCAGGAGATCCACGTGGGCGTCACCACCGTGGTGCTGGGCGTGCCCGTGCTGCTGGCGCTGCTGCGCCGGGGCCGGAGCGTGACGCTGTGACCGGCGCCGTGCTCACCCCCGCGCCCGCCGCCCCCGCGGAGCCCGGCGCCGCCGAGCTCGTCCGGGGCGTCCGCCGCGACCGGACCCGCCGCACCCGCCGGGCGGTCGCCCTGCTGGTCCTGGCGCTGCTCGCGGCCCTGGCCGTGCGCGTGCTGCTCGGGCGCTACACCGTGACGGTCCCCGACTTCTTCGCGATCCTCGCCGGGGAGCAGATCCCCGGGGCGAGCTTCATCGTGCTGCAGGAGAAGCTGCCGCGCGCCGTGCTGGGCGCGCTCGCCGGGACCGCCCTCGGCTGCTCGGGCGCCCTGTTCCGCCGGGTGCTCCGAAATCCCCTGGCCAGCCCCGACATCCTGGGCATCACCTACGGCGCCGCGGCGGGAGCCGTGGCCGGCACCGCGCTGTGGGGTCTGCGGGGCACGGCCGTGTCCTGGACCGCCCTGGCCGGGGCGCTGCTCGCCGCGGCCCTCATCGCCACCGCCTCGGTGCGGCTGCGCACCGGGGGGATCGTGGGCGAGCGCTTCCTGCTCGCCGGCATCGGCGTGGCCGCGCTCGCCCAGGCCCTCACCGCGGCCCTGCTGGCACGGCTGTCCCTGAACTCCGCCCAGGACGCCGCCCTCTGGACCGCGGGCTCCCTCAACGCCGCCACGTGGGACCGGATCACGGTCCTCGGGGCGTGCCTGCTGCTGGCCGTGCCCGCGGCCGTGGCCGTGCACCGCGCGCTCGAGCCCGCCGAGCTCGGCCCGGAGCTGGCGGCCGGGCTCGGGGCGCGCCCGGCGCGCAGCCGGGCCCTCGCCCTGGGCCTGGGCGTGCTGCTGGCCGCCGTGGCCACGGCCTCGACCGGCCCGCTCGCCTTCGTGGCACTCATGTCCACCCCGGTGGCCACCGCCCTGACCCGCGGGCGGACCTCGATCGTGGCGTGCGCCCTCGTGGGCGCCGTGGTCGTGGTGGTTGCCGACGCCGTCGGCGCAGGCCTGGTGGCGCAGGTGCAGCTGCCGGCCGGTGTGGTCACGGGCGCCGTGGGCGCCCCCGTGATGCTGTGGCTGCTCGTGCGGCAGCGGAGAGGAGCCCTGGCATGAGCCCCGAGCTGCGCGACGACGTGCGCCCCGTGGAGGAGCCCGTGGCGGACCCCGGGGCCGGCGTCCCCGCGTTCCGGATGCGCGGCCTGTCCCTGGGCTACCAGGACCGCACCGTGGTGCGGGAGGTGGACCTCGACATCCCGCACGGGGCCACCACCGTGCTCATCGGCGCCAACGGCTGCGGCAAGACCACGCTGCTCAAGGGCCTGTCCCGGCAGCTGCGCCCGCTCGCCGGCACGCTCGAGGCGGACGGCCGCGGCGTGCGCGAGTGGCACGCCCGCCAGTACGCCCGCTCGGTCAGCCTCCTGCCGCAGTCGCCCGTGGTCCCGGAGGGCCTGACCGTCGCCGAGCTCGTGGAGCGCGGACGGCACCCGCACCGCCGGTGGTGGGGCGCCCCCTCCCCCGACGACGACGCGGCCGTGGCTCGGGCGATGGAGCTCACCGAGCTCACGGCCCTGGCCGCGCGCCCCGTGGAGGAGCTCTCCGGCGGGCAGCGCCAGCGGGTCTGGATCGCCCTGACCCTGGCCCAGCGCGCCCGCACGATGCTCCTCGACGAGCCCACCTCCTACCTCGATCTGGCGCACCAGGTGGACCTGCTGGACATGCTCCGGGGGCTGGAGCACCCGGACGGGCCGGGTGCCGGCCGGGCCACCGTCGTCGCCGTCCTGCACGAGCTGAACCTGGCCGCGCGCGTGGCCGACCGGCTCGTGGCGATGGCCGCGGGACGGATCGTGGCCGTGGGCACGCCCGCCGAGGTGCTCACCCCCGAGCTGCTGGCCGAGGTCTTCGGGCTCCGGGCGGACGTCGCGCGGGACCCCGTGGGCGGCCGGCCCGTCGTCCTGCCCCGCGGGCGGGCCCGCGAGGGCTCCCACCCCGTACCGCCCGCCGCACCCGTGGCCCTGGAGCCCGCGCCCCGGGCCGCCGCCGAGATCGGAAGGACCCTGCCGTGACCGTCATCCCCACCCCCGAGGCCACCGGTGCCCGCGCGGACTCCGTGCTGTGCGTCGAGGCCGCCGTGACGTCCGTGACCCAGCTGTGCCCGTCCTTCCGCCGGATCACCCTGGCGGGCCCGGAGCTCGCCGGCCTGTCCCCCGCGCTCATCGGGGCCGGGGACCGGACCCGGTGCCGGGACGCCTACATCAAGCTGTTGGTCCCGCCCCCCGGCCGCGAGCCCGAGCGGGCGGACCTGTCCCTGGGGCTGCGGGAGGGCTGGTTCGCCCGGCCCGCCGAGGAGCGCGGGTGGATGCGCACCTACACCGTGCGCGGCGTCCGGCGCACCACGTTCTGCGGGATGGTGGTCCCGGAGCTCGTGATCGACGTGGTGGTGCACGGCGGGCATGCCCAGGACGGCCCGGGCAGCCGGTGGGCGGCCGCCGTGTCCCCCGGCGAGCGCGTGTACCTGCTCGGACCCGGTCCCCAGGAGCGGCCCTGGGCGGCGTGGGACCACGGCGGCGCCCAGCGCGTGCTCGCCGTAGGGGACGAGACCGCCGCCCCGGCCCTGATGTCCGTCGCGGAGGAGTTCACGGACGCCCACCACGGGCTGCCCGCCGGCGGGACCCGCCCCCGCCTCGACGTGGTGCTCGAGGTCCCGCACCCCGAGGACGTCGCCGCCCACCGCCTGCCCGCGGACCTTCCGGACGTTCGGCTGCACGTCCTGCCGCGCGCCGGGGGCGCCGAGCCGGCCGGGCACGGGCACCGGGCCGCGGTGCGCCTCGCGCGCCTGCTCGAGCTGCCCGGCGGAGCCGTGGACGACGTCCTGGCCGGCCGCCGCCCGCAGCGCGGCCGCGGGACGCCCGCCCTGGCGGTCGCGGAGAACGCCGCGGAGCCCCGGGCCTGGTCGGTGGCCGCCCCCGCGCGCGCCGACGCCCCCTACGTGTTCCTCGCCGGCGAGTCCGGCACCGTCAAGGCGCTGCGCCGGCTGTGCGTCGACGCCGCGGGCATCCCCAAGGAGCACGTCTCCTTCATGGGCTACTGGCGGCAGGGGCAGGCGGAGTCCTGAGCGGCCGCGCGCCGGGCCGCCCGGCCGCCGGAGCCGACGCCGGGGTCCGAGGTCTCAGCTCTGGCGGGCCACGGCCGCAGGGGCCCGGCGCGCGCCGGCGGCGCGCGCTGTGAGCTCCTCCAGCGGGCCGCGCGGGAAGCGCCGCAGCCACAGGTGCGCGAAGACCAGCACGGCGGTGCACACCAGCAGCCAGCCGAGCACCGTGGCGGGCAGCCGGTGCTGGGCCGCGGCCACGGCCAGGCCCGCGCCCCAGCCGTAGAACAGCGCCGAGGCCAGGAGGTTCTGCAGCAGGTAGCAGCTCAGGGCGGTCCGGCCGACCTCTGCCAGCCTCCGTGCGGCCCAGGACGGCGGCTGTCCGGGGCGACGCACACCGAGGTGGGCCACGAGGGCCAGCAGACCCAGCGCCACGACCGGGGCGGTGGTGTAGCGGGCGAAGAAGGCACCGGCCTGACCGCCCAGGACGTTCAGGCCGAGGTCCACGGGCAGGGCGGCCCCCAGGCCCAGGACCATGAGCCGCCGCCGCCACCGGCCCCCGTCCGGGACGAGGAGACCGGCCCGCCACAGGAACCGCCCGGCCAGGAACATGACCACCCCCAGTCCGAGGATCAGGACGGGTTCGGCGCGGAACAGGACGACGGCGTCCAGCCGCAGCAGCACGAGCTCCCACCACGTGCCGTCGGCGTAGGGGTTCGGCCGGGCCAGGGCCTCGGCCGGGTCCCCGGCGGGAACGACGGCGAGGACGGCCGTCAGCGCGCCGATCACCGCGACGTGCGCGGCGGCGCACGCCAGGACGACGCCGCGCTGCACCCGCTCCGAGGTGGTCACCAGCCACGCCACGACCATCCCCGTGAGCGCGTAGCCCATCAGGACGTCGAACTCGATGATCAGCAGGTAGTTGAGCAGCCCGTCCAGGAACAGGATCCCCGCCCGCACCCGGTAGGACCGGGGCCACGCGAGTCCGCGCCGCCGGGCGGAGGCGTACTGGACGGCGAGGCCGATCCCGAAGAGGAGCATCAGCAGGCCCAGGAACTTGCCGTTGGCCGCGGCCATCAGCAGCGCCTGGGCAGCGCGCGCCGCTCCGCCGGCGGTGCCGGCCAGCGGATCGGTCAGGTAGCCGAGGAAACCGCCCTGGTGGCTGAAGATCCAGATGTTGGTGGCGAGCGTGCCGAGGATCGCGAGACCGCGGGCCACGTCGAGGGCCGCGATGCGGGAGGGGGCGGGAGCGGGCATGGGTCCACTCTGCCCGGCCCCGGCACGCGGCGGATCCGCCCCGGGGCGGAGCCCGGCGGGGCGACGGTCCGCCGTCGACCGGGCGGGGGCGACGCGCCGCACGGCGGGCCGCGCCGGCTCAGGGGTGGAGGGCGTAGGCGCGGGAGACGCTCACCATGGACAGCAGTTGGATCGAGCTGGAGTAGTAGGACGTGAACTCCGTGCGGGCCGCCAGACAGCGGCCCAGGGCGTCGAGCCAGGCCTGGTCGCCGCCCCAGCGGGCGCCCACGAGCAGGGGCGCGATGAACGCGAGGTCCTGGTAGCCCCCGCCCGGCAGGGTCGCTCCGTCCAGGGTGAAGCCGGAGGGCAGCCGGGCAGGATCACCGCCGCACTTCGACCGCGCCCAGCCGGAGATGCGGGCCGCGGCGGCCCGGGCCTCCGGGTGCCGGGACGCCCCCAGCCGCAGCGGGACGCGGCACGAGTTGTAGTAGTAGTGCCGGTCGTGGCCGGATTCCAGGGTGTGGGCCGGGGCGGGGGCGATGGTCGAGGCGGAGCCCACGGTGAAGTCCGGGAGCAGGCCGGTGCGCGGAGCGTGGACCGACTGCAGGCGCCGGACCGCGGCCAGGTGCCGCCCCCAGACGGCCGCCCAGCTCACGTCCCCCGTGGCGCGGTGGAACGCCCCGAAGTGCCCGATCATCCAGTCGCTCGGGCGCGAGACGTTCTGCCAGGCCCCGTTGGACCAGTCCCCGAGCTCGAGGAGCCCGGTGGTGGGGGAGATCAGGGAGCGCTTGATCGCGGCGATGCGGGTCAGGGCCAGCCGTCGGTAGTCGTACGTCCCCCCGGAGCCCCACCGCTGGTGCGCCATCAGCCACCCCATGGCGAGGTCCAGGTCGCCGTCGGTGGCGCTGTCCCGGCCGTGGTGGGAGACCATGCGGTCGTCCTGCTCGGCGGCGTGCAGGCCCGGGTCGATCCGGGAGGGGTGGTCCAGGACGTAGCGGGTGATCCCGTCGACGTAGCCGCGGGCCCGGGGGTCGAGGGGCGCCAGCTGGGCGCTGAGCATCAGCCCGTACCCCTGCCCCTCCGCCACGTAGGGGTTGGCCCCGTTCTGGGCATCGGCACGGACGGCCCACCAGCCGCGGGCCGCGTCGTGCCGCAGCAGCGACGTCCAGTCGGCCCACAGCGTGCGGATCGCGGCGTCCAGCTGCCGCTGCGTCGTGCTGCTCGGGCTGAGCGTGGTTCCTGCCTGTGCGGGGGTCGTCGGGGCGCCGACGGGGACGGTCGCGAGGGCGGCGCCCAGCGCGAGAAGGGTGCGGCGGTGCATGGGGGAACTCCCTGGGCCCGAGAGGGGGGGGTGGGGTGGGGGTGCGGGAGGGGGATCGTGACGAGGTCGGGGGCCGCGTCACCGGGGGGACCGTTCCGCGGGGGCCGTTCGGGGGACGGTGTCAGGCGCCAGTCAACCGGAGCCGCCCGGCGGGCGGGCGGCACCGGCGCCCTCCGGCGTGTCGTGCGCCCCGCTCAGGAGTCGCCGGCGCTCGCCGTGACGCGCAGGACGGCGTCGTCGTCGCCGTTGGAGGTGGTGACCCACAGCGCGCCCTCGTCGTCGAGGGTCAGCGAGCGCAGCCGGCCGTAGTCGTTCTCCAGCTCCGCCATGCGGGTCAGCCCGGTGACCGCGGTGTCCTCGACCCGGTAGACCCCCACGCCGGTGTTCTTTAGCTCCGCGACCGCCAGCGCGCCCTCCCACGCCCCCCACTGGTCCCCCTCGAGGAAGGCGGCCCCGCTGAGGGCGACCGTCGGGCGCCCGGAGGACCACGCGGCCGGAAGCGCGTCCGGGAACTCCTCGAGATCGGTCATGGGCACGGACTCGTCGTAGCCGGGCGCCGGGTCCCACCCGTAGTTGGCGCCGGGCTCCAGGACGTTGATCTCGTCGTCGGTGCCGGGGCCGTGCTCCGCCGACCACACCGTGCCCGTCCCGGGCTGCACCGCCAGGCCCTGGACGTTGCGGTGGCCCAGGGTGTGGACGGCGGCCCCGGGCCCGTCCCGGTCGGCGAACGGGTTGTCCTCCGGGACCGTGCCGTCGGGGTGCAGCCGCAGCGTCTTGCCCCCGAGCGAGTCGGGGTCCTGCGGGTTCGCGCCCTGCGCGGCGTCCCCGGTGCCCACGAGGAGCGTGCCGTCCGGGACGAAGCGCAGCCGGCAGCCGCTGTGCCGGCCGGAGCTGATGGGCAGGCCGTCGACGACCGTCCCGGTGCGCTCGGCCGCCGCGGCGCCCTCGTCGAGCCGCCAGCGGGTGACCCGCACGTCCTGCGGCCGGCCGTCCCCGGTGCGCGTCGCGTGGCACAGGAAGATCTCCCGGGTCCGCCCGAAGTCCGGGGAGACCTCCAGGCCCATCAGCCCGGCCTCGCTGCCCACGAACAGGTCGTCCAGGTCGGCCGCGACCTCCCGCGTGCCCTGCTCGTCGTGGGCCAGCAGCCGGCCGCCCCGCTCGGTGACCAGTACGGTCCCCTCCGGGGTGCGGGCCACGTCCCACGCGAGCTCGAGCTCGTCCACGACGACCTCGACGTCGAGGGCGGGGGCGTCCGCCGGGGCGCCCAGACGCTCGCCGGTGGCCACGGTCCCGCCACCCTCCGGGGCGCAGGCGCTCAGCAGCAGCACGAGCACGGACAGCGTGCTCACGATCCCCCCGCGGATGTCCATGGTGGCAATCTACTCCGGTCGCCGCCGGGCCGGACCCGTAGGATCGGGGCATCCTGCCCCGGACGGGGCGCGGAGCGGATCGGAGGTGCGCCGGTGGACCACGCCCCGGCCGGTCGTGCCCGGCTGATCCTCCTGGGCGCCGTGGCGCCGGTCGTGTGGGGGACCACCTACGTGGTCACCACCGAGCTGCTGCCGCCGGACCGGCCCATGACCGCCTCCCTCCTGCGGGCCCTCCCCGCCGGGCTGCTGCTGCTCGCCCTGACCCGGCAGCGGCCGCCGCGGGACTGGTGGGGACGGTTCGCGGTGCTCGCGCTGCTCAACTTCGGGGCGTTCTTCCCCCTGCTGTTCCTCGGCGCCTACCGCCTGCCGGGCGGTCTCGCCGCGGTCGTGGGCTCCGCCCAGCCCCTGGTCGCCGCGCTCCTGCTGCTGCTGGCCTTCCGGCAGCGCACGCCGCTGCCCCGGATGCTGTGGGCCCTCGCCGCAGTGGCGGGCGTGTCCGTGGCCGTGTTCGCCGGGACCGTCACCCTGGACGCACTCGGGCTCGCCGCGGCCTTCGCCGGGACCGCGGTCATGGCCGCCGGGGTGGTCCTGACCCGCAGGTGGGGTCTGCCCGACGGCATGAGCGGGCTCGCGGCGACCGGCTGGCAGCTGACCCTGGGCGGTCTGATGATCGCCCCGCTCGTGCCCCTGCTGGACACCGGTGCCTTCTTCCTGGACCTGCCGGCCGTGCTCGGCTACGCCTGGCTGGCGCTGCCCGGCGGCGCCATTGCCTACGCCGCGTGGTTCCACGCCGGCCGGCGCGTGCCGGCCACGAGCCTGACCCTGCTGATCCCGCTGACGCCGGTGACGGCCGCGGTCCTGGGTCTCCTGCTGCTGGACGAGACGCTCACGGGCCTCCAGGCCGCGGGCTTCGGCCTGGCCCTCGTCGCGTCCCTGGCGGGACAGCTGCCGGGGCTGCCCCGCGCCGGGCTCCGCCGCGGGGACGCCGGCCGGTCCCGCCCGGGCGGAGACGGACCACACCGCAGCGGCCGCGGAGCCCGTCACGGTTCTTCATGAGCTGCCGCCGGACGTCCTGCCGGTCGATCGGCGGCGGCGGTCCGCGCCGGTTCGCACGCGGTCCGGAAAATCAAGGGGTGATCCGTGACCGGCGTCTCAGTAGGATGGGGCGAGGCCGCCGGATCTTCCTGATTTCCCTGGTGGCTGGGCCGGTGCGGGGGCGATCTCGTACCGGCCGCTTTCTGCCCGCTCCGCCGCGGGCCCTCCGGCTCAGCAGATCCGCTCCTCCGCGGGCAGCACGCCCTCGAGGAGATGAGCGGTGACCGTCTCGTCGATGCACCGGTTGCCGCTCGCGTAGGATCCGTGCCCCTCGCCCACCCGGGTCAGCAGGTGCCCGCCCTCGAGCTGCTCGGCCAGCGCCTGCGACCACGCGTAGGGCGTGGCCGGGTCCCCCGTGCCGCCGACCACCAGGATGGGCCCGGCACCGGCGGCGTCGATCGGGGCGGGCACGCCGACGGGCTCGTGCGGCCAGGCCCCGCAGGTGACCTCCCCGTGGCTGAACCAGTCGCCGAGGGTCGGGGACGCCTCCTGCAGCTGCGCGTCCAGCGCCGCCATCGCGGCGGGATCGTCGTCCTCGGGACGGTCGAGGCAGTTGATCGCGATGTTCGCCGCGCTGGAGTTGGCGTAGGTGCCGTCGGGTCCCCGGCCGTACGCCAGATCCGCGAGGAGCATCAGTCCCGTCCCGTCCCCGTGCTCCGTGGCCAGCGTGAGGGACTGGGTCAGGAACCACCAGATGCGCGGATCGTAGAGCGGTTTGATGAGCCCGCTGACCGCATTGTCCACGGTGAGCGGCCGACCGTCGGCGGTCGGCAGCGGCTGCACCTCGGTCTGCCGGAGCAGGGCCTCGATCTCGGCCATCCCCTCCTGGACGGTCCCCTCGAACGGGCACCCGTCCAGGGGCAGGCAGGACTCGACGTACACCCGGAGGGCACGTTCGAAGCCGGCGGCCTGGTCGAGGATCATCTCGGAGCCGTCGAGGGACGGATCCACCGCCGCGTCCAGCACGAACCGTCCCGTCCGCTCGGGGAAGAGGTCGGCGTACGTGGCGCCGAGCCGGGTGCCGTAGGAGTAGCCGAGGTAGTCGAGCTCCTCGTCGCCGAGCACCGCCCGCAGGATGTCCAGGTCCCGGGCGGCGCTGACCGTGTCGACCTCGCCGAGCAGCGGGCCGGTGTTCGCCGCGCACGCCGCGGCGAACCGTTCGGCCGCCGCGACGGCCTGGGCCAGGCCCTCCGGGGTGTCGGGGTCGACCGTGGTGGCCCGGCTCGCGTCCATTGCAGCGTCATCGAGGCACTCCACCGCGGTGGAGCTGCCCACGCCCCGCGGGTCGAAGCCCACGATGTCGTACGCGGCCCGGACTCGCGGGTCCAGACCCGCCGCCCACGCCTCGATCGAAGCCGTCCCGGAACCGCCCGGGCCGCCGAAGTTCACGAGCAGGGAACCCTGCCGGGCGGCGGGGTCGGTGCTCGGCACCCGGGTGACCGCCAGCTGGATCTGCCCTGCGGCCGGGTTCTCGTGGTCGAGCGGCACCTGCACCAGGGCGCACTCCGCCGCCGCCCCGCACGGGGTCCAGACGAGCTGCTGGGCGTAGAAGTCCTCGAGCCCGGGCGGCACCTGGGCGGTGACGAGGACGCCGGGCGGCGGCGCGGCGACCGTGGCCGTCCCGGCCGCCGGAGCGGTCGCCAGCAGCACGGCCAGAGCCAGTGCGGAGCCCGCCCGGCGCGTGCGCCGGCGCCTCCGGTCGCGGGGACCGGGGCCGGAGGCGGGGCGGTGGTCGTTCTCGGGAGCACGCATGGCTCACCACTGCTTTCGGTCGGACCGGCCGGACGCCGGTGCGCGAGCACGAGCGCGGACGCGCACGTCAGGATCCTGCCACCGGCCTCGCGGCCCGCCCGGGCACCGGGCGCCCCCGCGCCCCTCGGCCCCGGCCTCCACACCCCACCGGGGTCCCACCAGGGGCTTCAGGCTAGGAGCGCGCCGATCGGGCGGTCAAGGATGTGTCGTGGCGCGAAGGCCTCCCGGCCCGCCCCGCGCCGCGGGCGGTTGGAGGACCACGGCGGACAGCAGCCCGCCCGCCGCGAGCAGGCCCGCGCACAGCCCCATGACCACGGGGAACCCCGCACGGAGCCGGGCCGGGTCGGTGAGACCGGTCTCCCCGAGCCCGCCCACCAGCGGGATCGCCGCGACCGCGAGCAGGCCCGCCGTGCGCGCCACGGCGTTGTTGACCCCGCTGGCCAGCCCGGCCTGCTCCGTGGGCAGCGCGCCGAGGACCGTGGCGGTCAGCGGCGTGACCAGCAGGGTCAGCCCGGCGCCGAACACCGCGGCCGGCACCAGCACCTCCAGGAGGTAGTGCGCCCCGGGCCCGGCCCGGCCCAGCAGGAGCACCCCGAGCGCGGCGATCAGCGGCCCGGCGGTCATGGGCGCCCGCGGACCCACCCGGTGCACCAGGGCGCCCGCGGACGGCGAGAGCAGCAGCATCAGGACGGTGACGGGCAGCAGGGCCAGTCCGGCGGCCACGGGCGAGAACCCGGCTCCCACCTGGAGGGCGACGACGAGGACGAAGAAGACCGCGCCCAGGCCGGCGTAGACCACGAAGGTGATGACGTTCGCCGCCACGAACAGGCGCCGGCGGAACAGGGCGGGCGGCAGCAGCGGGGACCTCGCACGCCGCTCCCGGAGCAGGAACGCCGCCAGCAGGACGGCCCCGGCCGCGAGCGCCCCGCCCGCCGCCGGCACCGACGGGTCGTCGCCGGACGCGGTGGTCAGCCCGAGCGTCAGCGCCCCGAGACCGGCCACCAGCAGCGCCGCGCCGGGCACGTCCAGCTGCGGGCACGCCGCCGGGTTCCTCGACTCGGGGACGTGCCGGCGGGCGATCAGCGCCACGGCGAGCGCCACCGGGAGGTTGACCAGGAACACCCACCGCCACGAGGTGGTCTGGACGAGCCAGCCGCCCGCGAACGGCCCCACGGCCGAGGCGACCCCTGTGAGCCCCGACCAGGCGCCGATGGCGCGGGCGCGGTGCTCCGGGGCGAAGGAGGCCTGCAGGATCGCGAGCGCGGTCGGCACCAGGAGGGCGCCGCCGATCCCCTGGACGGCCCGCGCGGCGACGAGGACGGTGACGTCCGGGGCCAGGCCGCACAGCGCGGAGGCCCCGGCGAAGCAGCCGACGCCGATCAGGAAGATCCGGCGCCGGCCGTACCGGTCCCCCAGTGAGCCGCCGAGCAGGACCAGGGCGGCCAGGGTCAGCGTGTACCCGTTGACCACCCAGGTCAGACCGGTGCTCCCCGCGCCCAGGTCGGCGGCGACGGACGGCAGGGCGATGCTCACCACCGTCGTGTCGATGAACGTCAGGGCCGAGCCGAGCACGGTGGCGGCCAGCACCCAGCGAGCCCGCCGCTCACCCCAGGCCAGCGGCTCGGACGGAGGGCCGTCGCCGGAGGATCGCACCATGGGCAGCTCGTTCCTCCTCGGTACGGGGGTCGGTACCGGGGTCGGTCCCGGGGTCCGGCACGGGGTCGGGCACGGGGCCCCGCCGGAGCACCCCGCGCCGTCACCGGATCGTTCCCGCCCAGTGTCCCACCGGGAGGACCCCCGCGGTCCCGTGCCCGCGGCCCCGGGCGCCCTGGACGGACCGCCCGGTGGGGCAGCACACTGGGTCGCAGGAGGCCACCATGACCCACGTCGCGTTCCCCGAGATGCCCTACGAGTCCTGGCGGGACACCCTGGACACCCTCCACCGGTTCGCGCAGGTGGTCGGCAAGGTGCGGCTGGCGTCCGCGCCGCGGCGCAACCACTGGTGGAACGTGCCGTTCCACCTGACCGGCCGCGGCATCACCACCCGGCCGATGGGACGGGACCCGGTCTTCGCCGTCGACCTCGACCTCCTGGACCACCGCCTCGACGTGAGCACCGCCGCCGGGGCCCGGCACTCCTTCGCCCTGCCGGGGCTGTCCGTCGCCGAGTTCCACGCCCGGGTCCTGCACGCCCTGGAGGCGGTGGGGGTGGAGGTGACGATCGCCCGTCCCCACCCGTTCGACCTGCCCGACTCCGGGCGCCCGTTCGGCGCCGACACCGAGCACGCCGCCTACGACACCGCCGCCGTCACCCGCTACTGGCAGGTCCTCGGCCAGGTGAACCTGCTGCTGGAGGAGTTCGCGGCCGGCTGGTCCGGGAAGACCAGCCCCGTGCACCACTTCTGGCACACGTTCGACATCGCCGTGACCCGCTTCGCGGACCGCTTCGTGGATCCCCCGCCCGGCACGGACCCGGTCACCCGGGAGGCCTACTCCCGGGAGGTCATCAGCTCCGGGTTCTGGTTCGGGGACCCCTCGTTCCCGGAACCGGCCTTCTACTCCTACACCGCCCCGGAGCCCGACGGGCTGGCCGGTGAGCCCCTGCGGCCGGCCGCCGCGTCCTGGCGCGAGCGCGGCGGCAGCCACCTCGCGGTCCTGCGCTACGACGACGTGCGGGCGCTGCCCGATCCGCACGGCGCCGTCCTGGAGTTCTGGGACAGCGCCTACCGGGCGGGGGCGCGCCGCAGCGCCTGGGACTTCGCCCGCTACGACTGCCCGCAGGGCGTCACCGACCCCCTGCGCTGAGCCGGGCTCAGCCGCTCTGCCGGGCCTGCCGCTCGGGGTCGAAGAACTTCCCGAGCACCACGGTGTCCTGGACGGCGTAGCCCATCCGCTCGTAGAACTCCCGGGTCCCCGTGTTCGTGCTGCGGACCATGAGCTGCATCTTCGGGATGCCGCGCCCGGCCACCCACCCCTCGGCGGCGACCATCAGCTCGCGGCCGAGCCCCTGGCCCCGGCGGGACGGGTGCACGGCCACGTAGTACACCCACCCCCGGTGGCCGTCGTGGCCCACCATGGCGGTGCCGGCGAGACGCCCCTCCTCGACGGCGGCCAGGACGGTGGAGGTCGGGCCGGCGAGCGCCCGGTCCAGGTCCGCCCGCGGGTCGTTCCAGGGGCGGGTCAGCCCCGCCTCCTCCCACAGGGACACGGCGTCCTCGTGCAGGTGCTCCGGCAGTCGTTCGACGATCACACGGCCTCCTTCGGTCGGCCCATGCTCTCACGGGCGCCGATTCTCGTCCTGCGATAACGGACCTGGCCCGCGGACGTGCGCTGGCTCACACTCTGAGACACACCCGTCACCGCCGACGAGGAGGAGACCCATGGTCTATCCCGCGAAGTACTCCGCTCTCAACGCCCTCGCCCTGACGGACGAGGCGAAGCGCACCCTCACCCGCGTCATCCGGGTGGCGTTCCCCCACCCCCGGATCCCCGACGGCCCGTACGAACGGATGGCGGAGAAGATCGCCGCCGAGGCCGAGGACTCCACGTGGTTCCGGATGGCCCTGACCCAGGGGCTGCTGACCCTGAACTCGCTCAGCGACGCACCGTTCGTGGAGCTGTCCGACGACGCCGCGCTGAAGGTGCTCAAGCGGATCGCCGACCTCGAGTTCTTCGGCTTCATCCGCCGCACCACCGTGCTGCACCTCTACGACGACCACGAGGTGTGGGAGGCCCTGGGCTACGAGGGCGAGTCCTTCTCGAAGGGCGGCTACCTGCACCGCGGCTTCGACGACCTCGACTGGCTGCCGGACCCGCGCGTCGAGGAGTCCGAGGAGGAGCTGGCCGAGTGCGGGCCCCTCGGCTACCCGGTGGCGACCGCGGCCCCCAAGGAGGGGTGGAACCTGGACCGGCAGGGCGCCTCCGAGACCACCGAGCAGCCCTTCAGCGACCTCTTCAAGGGGTCGGACGTCATCGAGCACGGGGAGACCGCATGACCACCACGCCCCAGGACCAGCAGCGCGCCGCACGGATCGAGCTCGACGACGACTCCGCCGTCGTCGTCATCGGCTCCGGAGCCGGCGGAGGCACCCTCGCCCACGAGCTCACGGAGAAGGGCGTCAAGGTGGTGCTCCTCGAGGCCGGGCCGCACCTGACCAGCGAGGACTGGGTCAACGACGAGTGGGAGGCCTTCCACCAGATGGCCTGGCTGGACCCGCGCACCACCACGGGGTCGTGGCGGATCGCCCGGGACTTCCCCAACCTCCCGGCGTGGATCGTCAAGGCCGTCGGCGGGACCACCACCCACTGGTCCGGGGCCACGCCCCGGTTCAAGGCCCACGAGTTCCGCACGCGCAGCGTCTACGGGCGCGTCGACGGCGCCAACCTCCTGGACTGGCCGATCGGCCTGGAGGACCTCGCCCCGTACTACGACCGGGCCGAGCAGAAGATCGGCAGCACCCACCGCCACGGCCGGCCGCCGCTGCCCGCGAACAACAACTACAAGGTGCTCGCCGCGGGCGCGCAGAAGCTCGGCTACCGGCACTACGCGACCGGCCCCTACGGGACCAACGCGGAGCCCTACGACGGGCGGCCGGCGTCCGTCCAGGACGGGTTCAACTTCCAGGGCGACAAGAACCGCTCGAAGTGGTCCACGCTCGTCTCGGAGATCCCCAAGGCCCTGCGCACCGGGAACCTCGACCTGCGTCCGGACTGCCACGCCGTGCAGATCACCCACACGGAGAAGGGCCTGGTCGACAGCGTGCTCTACGTCGACGGCGAGGGCCGGGTCCAGCGGCAGCGGGCACGGCTGGTGGCGGTGGCGTGCAACGCGATCGAGACGCCCCGGCTGCTCATGCTCTCCGGCTCCCCGCTGTTCCCGGACGGGCTCGCGAACTCCTCCGGGCAGCTGGGCCGCAACTACATGCGGCACACCACGGGCTCGATCTACGCGCAGTTCGACCGGCCGGTGCACATGTACCGGGGCGAGACGATGGCCGGGCTCGTGGCGGACGAGTCCCGGCACGACGTCGACCGCGGCTTCGCCGGGGGCTACTACATGGAGACGATCTCCCTGGGCCCCGCCTTCCTCGCCAGCTTCGTGGACCCCGGCTCCTGGGGGCCGGAGTTCACGGCCCTGCTGGACGGCTACGAGAACACCGCCGGGATGTGGGTGGTGGGCGAGGACATGCCGCAGGAGAGCAACCGGGTGACCCTCAACTCCTCCGTGACGGACCACCTGGGGCTGCCCGTGCCCAACGTGCACTTCGACGACCACCCGAACGACGTGGCGATGCGCAACCACGGCTATCAGCAGGCGTCCCTGCTCTACGAGTCCGTGGGCGCGACCTCCGTGCACCACACGCCGCCCTACCCGTCGACGCACAACATGGGCACGGCCCGGATGAGCGAGCGCCCCGAGGACGGGGTGACCAACGCGTTCGGCCAGACCCACGACGTGCCGAACCTGTTCGTCGCGGACGGCTCCCTGTTCACGACCGGCGCGGCGGCGAACCCGACGCTGACGATCGTGGCCCTGGCCGCCCGGCAGGCGGACTACATCGCCGAGCAGCTGGCGGGACGCCACCTGTAGCCGCCGGACGTGGAGGGCTGCTCAGCCGGTCGCGGACCGGACCGGGCAGCCCTCCGCGGCGCGCAGGGCCCGTCCCACCCGGTCCGCGGCGTCCCGCAGGACCGGCGCGATCGCCCGGTGCCGCCGCTCGAAGTCGGTGGGCCGCAGGGACACGGCCACGGAGCCCAGGGTGCGCCCGGCGGAGTCGACCACCGGCGCGGCCAGGCACGAGGCGCCGGGCACGAACTCCTCGCGCTCCACGGCGACGCCCTCCGCGCGCACCCGCCCGAGCTCGCGCCCCAGCTCGTCCGGCGTGGTGAGCGTGCGGTCCGTCAGGGGGCGCATCCCGTGGCGGCCGAGGTAGTCCGCCACCTCGTCGTCGTCCATGCGGGAGAGCAGGATCTTGCCGAAGGCCGTGGCGTGCGCGCCGCCCGTGAAGCCGAAGTCCATGGGGTCGATGCGCGGCCGGCGCGGGGAGTCGACCACGTGCGCCACCACCACGGCGTCGCCGCGGTAGACCGCGAAGTACGCGGCGGCGTCGGCGCTCCCGTGCAGCTCCCGCACCGCGCGCTGCACGGTGGCGGGGGTCGCGACCTGCTGGCGCAGCGAGGCGTCGAGCGCGTGCAGCTTGTAGCCCAGACCGTAGCGGCGCTGGTCCCGGAGGTGCACCACGTGCTCGGAGGCCACGAGCGTCTGCAGCAGCCGGTAGACCGAGGGCAGCGGCATCCCCAGCTCGGTGCTGATGTCCTTGGCCGTGGCGCCCCGGGGATCCCGCGCGACCACGTCCAGGAGGGCGAAGGCTTTCTGGACGGAGGCCATGCCGGTGTCGCGTGCGGTCATGCCTCACATTGTGGCGTGCCGGGTTGCACATGCCAACAGCCCGGGAGCCTCGCTCCCGGGCCGGCGGCGCGCCGTCGGACGGTCAGCCGACCGTGATCTCCCCCATCCGGTTCCAGCCCGAGGCGGAGATCTGCTCGCTGATGATCTGCGGGGTCTCCACGAGCGCCTGGGGCGCCTCCGCCGTGAACTTCCTGAAGTGGTCGCTGTTCACGTGCGGGCCCGCGCCGTCGTCCGCGAAGGCCTCGACGAGCACGAACTCGTGCGGGTCCTCCACGCTGCGGGACCAGTCGAACCACAGGTTGCCCGGCTCCGCGCGGGTGGCCTCGGTGAACTCCTTCGAGAACTCGACCCAGCGGTCGGCCCACTCCGGCTTCACCTTGAACTTGACGACGATGAAGATCATCCCTGCTCCCCTCTCGCGGACGTCCCGGTTCACCCCGGGACTCTCGGTGCCAGTGTCGCGGCCCGTGGAAGGGCCCGCCAAGGGAGGTTATCGCGGACCGATAACGACGGCGCCCGGCGCACCGTACGGTGGACCCATGACCGATCTGCACCGCACCCCGCCGACCGCGCCGGACGCCGTGGACCTCGACGGGAGGACGTTCGTGGGCGTGTCCAACGCCGCCGACGGGGACGTCGGCTCCGACACGGTCTTCGACTACCACCAGGAGGACGACCTCGTGTGGGCCGAGTACGCGGGCGGCTCGGTGCGCCGGGGCTTCCTCGTCGGCACGCGCGCCGGGGACGGGCTGAGCTTCCGCTACTCGCACCTGGACCGTGCCGGGGAGACCGCCGGCGGGGCGTGCACGTCCCGCATCGAGGTGCTCGGGGACGGCAGGGTGCGCCTGCACGAGACCTGGGCCTGGGAGTCCCGGGCGGGCACGGGGCGCAGCGTGGTCGAGGAGGTCGGCCGCCGGCCCTGACGCCCCGGGCTGCGGGGGCCGCTCCCGGGGTGGGATCATGTCCCCATGAGCCGCAACCTCACCTCCGCCCTCGTGGACGACCTCCGGGCGCGCATCGTGGACGGGCGCATCTCCCCCGGCGAGCGCCTGCCCAGCGAGAGCACCCTGATCGCGGAGCACGGGGTCAGCCGCACGGTGGTGCGCGAGGCCGTCGCCCGGCTGCAGGCGGAGGGGCTCGTGCACACCCGGCGGGGCAGCGGCAGCTTCGTGCTGACCCCTCCGGCCGCGCCCGGCGGGACGAGCCGGCCGGTGCGGACCCTGCAGGACCGGCGCCGCCTGCTGGCCTTCCGCACCGGGGTCGAGTCCGAGGCCGCGGCGCTGGCGGCCACGGCGCGGGAGGAGCACCAGCTCGCCCGGATGGAGGACGCCCTGGCACGGTCCGAGGAGGAGGTCGACAACCCGGCCGCGTCCCTGGAGAACGACTTCGAGTTCCACCGGACCGTGGCGGAGGCCAGCGGGAACCCGTACTACGTGGACGCCCTGACCGGCCTCGGGCCCGCCATGATCACCATGCCGCCGCGCCGGCTGGACGGCGCCCCCGGCGGCGGGCGCGCGGCCCGGGTCGCCGCCGAGCACCGGTCGGTCCTGGACGCGATCCGGGCCCGCGACCCGCTCGCCGCGTCGGCGGCGATGCGCGCGCACCTGGCGAACTCCCGGTGGCGGCTCGAGGCGGAGGCGGGCGACGGGCCGTCCGCGACCGCCCCGGGGAACGGCTGAGGCGGCCGTGACGACGCAGGAGGTCCTCACCGGGGTCCGCCTGTCCCCGGTGCAGATGCTGCGGGCCCTGCGGGACCAGCCCGGGCTGGTGGGGCTGTTCGGCGACTGGTCCGGCGGCGACACCGTGATCGGTGTGCGGCCGCTCCGGGTGCTGGGCGCCGGCGAGGACCCCTTCGCGGCCCTGGACGCCCGGGTCCCGCTGCCGGACGCCCCGTTGCCGGGTGCCGCCCCGGAGGGGGATCCCCCGCCGGACGACCCCCAGGAGGCGGCCTTCGGCGGCGGCTGGATCGGCTACCTCGGCTACCAGCTGGCCCGGCGCCTCGAGCGGCTCCCCGCCGCCCCGCCGCGCCCCGCGCGGCTGCCGGACCACCACCTCGGGTACTACGACCACGTCCTGCGCCACCGCGCCGCGGACGGCGCCTGGGTGCTCGAGTGGCTGCCGGGCACGGACCCGGCCCGGGTGGCGGCCGCGCGGGAGCTCGCCCGCACGGCGCCGGACGCCCCGCACGCACCGGCGCCCTACCGGTGCGGGCCCTTCACGGCCGACGCCTCTGCCGCCGCGCACGCCGCCGCCGTGACCGCGGTGCTGGGCCACATCCGCGACGGCGACGTCTTCCAGACCAACGTCTGCCGCGGTCTCGAGGCCGGTTTCCGGGGCGACCCGCTGGACCTGTTCTGCGCCGGCCAGGAGGCCCTGGCCCCGCGCTTCGCCGCGTTCCTGCGCCTCCCGGAGGGGGCCGCGGTGGCGAGCCTGTCCCCGGAGCTGTTCCTGCGCCGCACCGGGCGCACGGTCCTGACGTCCCCGATCAAGGGCACCGCACCGGCCGCGAGCGACCCCGCGGCGCTGCACGGCTCGGCGAAGAACCGGGCGGAGAACGTCATGATCGTGGACCTGATGCGCAACGACCTCTCCCGGGCGTGCGTGCCCGGGTCGGTGCGCGCCCCGGCCACGCCCCGGGTCGAGCCGCACACCGGGGTCCACCACCTGGTGGCGGACGTGCACGGGCGGCTGCCCGCGGAGCTGGGGGACGGGGCGCTGCTGCGGGCCACGTTCCCCCCGGGGTCCTGCACGGGTGCGCCCAAGATCCGGGCCATGGAGATCGTCAACGCGCTCGAGCCCGCGGCCCGCGAGGTCTACACGGGGGCGATCGGCCGCGCGGGCCCGGCCGGTCTGGTGCTCAACGTGGCGATCCGCACCTTCGAGTTCACCGGCGACCGGGTCCGGCTCGGGGTGGGCGGCGGGATCGTGGCCGACTCCGACCCCGCGGACGAGGCGCACGAGACGCTCGTGAAGGCGGTGCCCCTGCTCGACGCCGTCGGGGCCGTGCTGGACGAGGACCTCCGGCGGGACTGGGACGGGCACCGGCCCGCGACCGTGCTCGAGCTCCTCCCGGCCCTGCCGGTCCTCCCGCCGGCCCGGGAGGAGGGGGTGTTCACCACGCTGCTCGTGCGCGAGGGCGCGCCCGTGGACCTCGAGGCCCACCTCGCCCGGCTCGGCGCCAGCTGCCTCGCCTGCTGCGGTGCGGCCCTGCCCGCAGGCGTCCGCGGCGAGGTGCTGGACCGGGCCGCCGCGCTGCCCGGTCCGCACCGGCTGCGGATCACGGCCGTGCCCGCCCCGGGGGGCGCCGTGACCGTGACGGTCACGGCCACGGCCCTCCCCCCGGAGCCGGTGCCGCCGTGGCGGCTCGTCCCCGTCCGGCTGCCCGGCGGCCTCGGGGGGCACAAGTGGGCGGACCGCCGGGTGCTCGCCCACGAGCCGGTCCCCGGGCTGTGGTCGCGCAGCTGCGACCCGCTGCTCGTGGACGCGGACGGCATGCTCCTGGAGACGGGCCGGGCGAACGTCTTCGTCGTCGTCGACGGCGCCGTGCTCACCCCGCCCGCGGACGGCCGGATCCTGCCCGGGGTGGTGCGCGCCCGCGTGCTGGCGGCGCTGCGCGCCGCCGGCACGGACGTCCGCGAGCGCCCGGTGGCGTGGGCGGAGCTCGCCCGCGCCACCGAGGTGTTCGTGACCAACTCGGTGGCGGGCGTGCACCCCGTCGGGGCGGTCGACGGCCTCGGGCGGTGGGAGCCCGGGCCCGTGCTGCGCGCCCTCGGACCGCTCCTCGGCTAGCGCTGGGCGGAGGCGGTCCGCCACCCGCCGTGGTAGTCCTTGCGCACCACCTCGGAGTAGGGCACGGGGCTGACCACGGCCCGGACCTCGAGCTGCTCGTGCGGTTCCACGGTCGTCTTGCGGCTGCCGCCGTCCGGCTCGCCCCAGACGACCTTCAGCTCGGTGCCCTCGGGCACGTTCGGGTCGACGGTCGCCAGGGACAGGCCCTTGCGCTCGTTGTAGCTGTAGCCGGTGAACATGGACAGGCCCACCGTGCGGCCGTCGGCGTCGACCACCGCGTCGTAGTTGGACGAGCCGTAGTTGGCCAGGGGCAGGTCGAAGTACTTGTAGTCCGGGCCCTCGGTGTCGAAGAGGGAGGCGAAGATCTTCTGCATGTCCTCGGCGTTCCAGGCCAGGGTCGCCTTCCGGCGCTGGGTCGAGGGGTCGACCTGCTCCAGGGCGTCGCGGCCGATGAAGTCGTGGTCGAACTTCACGAAGGACCCGTAGCCCAGCTCCCACGGCGTGAGGTAGTAGTCCTCGATGTTCTCGGAGACGAAGCTGCCGGCGAGCGCGTTGGTGGCCTCGTAGCTGTCCGCCCCGAGCCACCTCCGGTAGTCCGCCGTGCCCTCCCCGGTGTAGATCGCCGGCAGCGGGGACGGGATCCAGCCCGACTCGAGGGTGTTGGAGGGGTACGCCCGGGCGCCGACGGGCACGATGCCGAACTCGGCGCCGGCCTCCAGGATCGTGGCCCGCACCTGGTCGTAGGACTCGTAGGGGCCCCAGATCTCCAGGCCGGGGGCGCCGGCCATGCCGTGGCGCAGGGTGCGCACCCGGGCGCCGCCCACGCTCATGCGGTCCATCGTGAAGAACTTCAGCTGCTCGAGGGGCCCGCCGTTGAGCTTCTCGATGATCTGCCACGCGCTGGGGCCCTGGATCTGGAAGCGCCAGTACTTCCGGACCACGGGCTTGCCCATCGGGCGGGACGGGGAGCGGCGGTCGACCTCGATGTCGACGTCGTAGCCGCCGGTCTCGCCGTGGTAGAGCAGCCAGTTGGCGGCCGGGGCGCGGCCCACGTAGACGTACTCGTCCTCCTCCTGGTGGAACAGGATGCCGTCGCCGATCACGTGGCCGGCCGGGGTGGTGGGCACGTACTGCTTCGCCTTGTTCACGGGGAACGTCCTCGTGCTGTTGATCGCGGTGTCCGAGATCAGTCGCAGGGCGTCCTTGCCGCGGATGAACAGGTTGTCCATGTGGTGGGACTGGTCGTAGAGCACGGCGGTCTCCCGCCACGCCTTCTGCTCGCTGCGCCAGTTGTGGAACTCGGGCGCGACCACGGGGTAGACGTACGCGCCGATCTGCGAGTTGCGGAGCAGCTCGACGGTGCCGTTCGAGGCGTCGAGGACGTCCTGGAGAGTGCGGGGTGCCACGGTTGACTCCTTCTCTGCGGTGGTGTCCCGGCCACGACGGCGCGGCCGGGGCGGGGGTCAGAACACGATGGTCTGGCGGTCGTGCCGGATGATCCGGTCCTGGCAGTGCCACAGCACGGCGCGGGAGAGCACCTGGCGCTCCACGTCCGCGCCGCGGCGGGCGAGCTCCTGCGCGGAGTCCCGGTGCGAGGCCCGGACCACGTCCTGCTCGATGATCGGGCCCTCGTCGAGGTCCTCGGTGACGTAGTGCGCGGTGGCGCCGATGATCTTCACGCCCCGCTCCTTGGCCTTGCGGTACGGCTCGGCCCCGATGAAGGCCGGCAGGAACGAGTGGTGGATGTTGATCACCGGCACCCCGACCTCGGTCAGGAACGTGGAGGACAGGATCTGCATGTAGCGGGCGAGGACCACGAGGTCGACGTTGCCCTGCAGCAGGCGCAGGTGCTCCGCCTCGGCCGCGGCCTTGTCCTGGGTGGGGACGTGGAAGAAGGGGATGCCGAAGCCGCGGACGTCCTCGGCCATGTCGGGGTGGTTGGAGACGACCATGGAGATCGTCATGGGCAGCTCGCCCCGGCGCTGGCGCCAGACGAGGTCGAGCAGGCAGTGGTCGGACTTCGAGGCGAAGATCGCCACGCGCCGCGGCACCGAGAGGTCCGTGAACCGCCACTCCAGCTCGAACCCGTCCGCGAGGGCCGCGCCGAGGTCCTGCTCGAGCGCCGGCCGCAGGGCCGGGTAGCCGGGCAGGTGGAAGACGGTGCGCTGGAAGAACGCCCCGCCCTCGGGGTCGTCCGAGTGCTGGTCGAGGGCCACGATGTTCGCCCCGTGCCGGGCGAGGACCTCGGTGACGACGGCGACGATCCCCGGCTGGTCCCGGCCGTGCACCACGAGGCTGGCGTGGTCCGGGCGGAGCATCGACGGGCGGGCCGCGCTCACGGGGTCCCCCCGTCCGTCCCGAACTCGCGGACCCACTCGGCCGTGGCCCGCAGCCCGCCGAAGGTGTAGAAGTGCAGCAGCACCTGCCCGTGGACGGCGGGGTCGAGGCCGGCGGCGAGGTCGCGCAGGAAGCGGTCCGGGCCCGCGGTGCCCAGCAGGTTCGTCAGGGAGAAGCCGTACTTCTGGACGATGCCCGCCGAGGTGCCCACGCCGAAGCGGCGCGCGTAGCCGAGCAGCCGCCGGACGCCCGCCGGGCCCGGCACCCCGATCCGCACCGGGGTGTCGACGCCGCGGCGGCGCACCTCGGCCAGCCACTCCAGGACCGGGTCCTTGTCGAAGCCGAACTGGGTGATGATCTCGGGCTCGAGGCCCTGCTCGCGGATCGCGGCCGTCTTGTCGGTCAGGGCGGACCAGAGGGCGGCGTCGTCGATGCCGGGGTGGCCCTCCGGGTAGCCGCTGACGCCCACCCCGCGCACGCCGTGCCGCGGGAGCACTCCGGTGCGGATGACGGAGAGGGAGTCCGGGTAGGGGCCCTCGGGGGTCTCGGGGTCCCCGCCCACCACGAACACGTGCTCGGCGGCGCCGACCTCCGCGAGCGCCGCGAGGAACTCCTCGAGCTCGCCCTGGGAGCGCAGCCTCCGCGCCGAGAAGTGGGGCACGGGGACGAAGCCGTGCTCGCGCACCGCGCGGGCCGCGGCCACGCGCATGCCCAGGTCCTCGTTGCCGAGAAAGGTCACGTTGATCCGGGTCCCCGCAGGCACCACGGCGGCGGCCTCCTCCAGGGCCGGCACGTCCTTGCCCGTCATCTCGAGGGAGAAGTCCCGGAGCAGCGCGGCGGCCGGTCCGGCGTGGGGCGGGTCGATCGGCATCGGTCCACATCCTTTCCGCGGCGCGTGCCCGGGGGGCGCGGCGCGGGCACGGGGTTCACACGGTCTCGCCGCCAGTGTTGCAGGTCACAATAACTATGTACAGAGTGTTTCGGGGCCGGGCACCCCGGGGTGGCTCCCGAGATACTAGTCATACAAGTTATTTATTTGTATTATTCATTCTGACCGCCGACGCCGAGACCCTCGAGGATCCCGCCATGCCGTACACCCCGGACACCGTCCGCCACGTCCAGCTCTCCACCGCCACCCTGCCGCTGAGCACCCCGATCTCCGACGCCAAGGTCTTCACCGGCCGGCAGCGGCCGATGACCGAGGTCGTGTTCCTCTTCGCCGAGATCAGCACGGCGCAGGGGCACACCGGGATGGGCTTCAGCTACTCCAAGCGCGCCGGGGGCCCCGCCCAGTACGCCCACGCGAAGGAGGTGGCGGAGGGCCTGATCGGCGAGGACCCCAACGACATCGCCAGGGTGTACGACAAGCTGCTCTGGGCGGGCGCCTCCGTGGGCCGCTCCGGAGTGGCCACCCAGGCGCTGGCCGCGATCGACGTGGCCCTCTGGGACCTCAAGGCCAAGCGCGCCGGGCTGCCGCTGGCCAAGCTGCTGGGCGCCCACCGGGACTCCGTGCGGACCTACAACACCTCCGGCGGGTTCCTCAACGCCTCCCTGGAGGAGGTCCGGGACCGCGCCACCCGCTCCCTCGAGGAGGGCATCGGCGGGATCAAGATCAAGGTGGGCCTGCCCGACTCCGCCGAGGACCTGCGCCGCGTGGCGGGCGTCCGCGAGCACATCGGCGCGGACGTGCCCCTGATGGTCGACGCCAACCAGCAGTGGGACCGCGCCACGGCCCTGCGCATGGGCCGCCGGCTGGAGGAGTTCGACCTCGTCTGGATCGAGGAGCCCCTGGACGCCTACGACGCCGAGGGCCACGCCCAGCTGGCCGCGGCCCTGGACACGCCGATCGCCACCGGCGAGATGCTCGCCTCCGTCGCGGAGCACGTCCGGCTCATCGACGCCCGGGCCTGCGACATCATCCAGCCCGACGCCCCGCGCGTGGGGGGCATCACCCAGTTCCTGCGCCTGGCCGCCCTGGCCGACCAGCGCGGACTGGGCCTGGCCCCCCACTTCGCCATGGAGATCCACCTGCACCTGGCGGCGGCCTATCCGCGCGAGCCGTGGGTGGAGCACTTCGACTGGCTCGACCCCCTCTTCGAGGAGCGCCTGGAGACCCGGGACGGGCGCATGCTCGTCCCCGACCGCCCCGGGCTGGGCGTCACGCTCACCGGCCAGGCCCGCGCCTGGACCACGGACAGCGTGGCCTTCGGCCGGTCGTAGGCACCGCGGCCGGCGCCCCCGGCGGGCGCCGGCGCGACACGGCCGACGAAATCCGAGCGAGCCCTTGACCCGTGAGGCAGGTCACAGCTACGCTCGGGAAAACGCTTTCCAGAAGGCGTTGCCTCGACCCATAGGAGACATGATCAGCATGAAGCGAACGGGAACCCTCGCGAAGGCCGCCACCGTCCTCAGCGTGTCGGCGCTGGCCCTGA
Source organism: Kocuria sp. WN036 (assembly GCF_002287015.1). Taxonomy (NCBI): domain Bacteria; kingdom Bacillati; phylum Actinomycetota; class Actinomycetes; order Micrococcales; family Micrococcaceae; genus Kocuria; species Kocuria sp. WN036. The sequence goes on along the minus strand of NZ_NSKF01000003.1, from coordinate 203,982 downwards.
CCGGCTGCGGCGGCGCCGACGATGCGAACGCCGACGGCAACGTCGAGCTGCGCTTCGCCTGGTGGGGTTCGGACACCCGCCACCAGCAGACGCAGGAGATCATCGACGCCTTCGAGGAGCAGAACCCGGGGGTCACCATCGTGGGCGAGTACGGCGACTTCGGCGGCTACTGGGACAAGCTGGCCACGCAGACGGCCTCCAGCGACGCCCCGGACATCATCCAGATGGACGAGAAGTACCTGCGCGAGTACGCGGACAACGGCGCGCTGCTGGACCTCTCCGACGTGGACGTCGCCGAGCTCGACGAGGGCGTCGTGGACAGCGGCCGGACCGAGGAGGGCCTCTTCGGCGTGGCCACGGGCGTCAACGTGATGGCGATGATGGCGAACCCCACCATCTACGAGGAGGCCGGGGTCGAGCTGCCGGACGACTCCACGTGGACCTGGGACGACTTCTCCGAGGTCTCCCAGCAGATCGCCGAGAACACGGACGTCCACGGCACCAGCGGCCCGAACGAGCCGGCCGGCTTCCAGATCTGGCTGCGCCAGCAGGGCAAGGAGCTCACCACGCCCGAGGGGCAGCTCGGCTTCGAGGCGAGCGACGCCGCCGGCTACCTGGGCATGTGGCACCAGATGATGGAGGACGGCGCCCTGCCCCCGGCCTCGGTGGTCACGGAGGACCAGGAGCCGGGCCCCGACCAGTCGCTCACCGGCACCAACGGCGCGGCCATGGGCATGTGGTGGACCAACCAGCTGAGCGCCCTCAACGCCGCGTCCGGCAACCAGCTCGTCCCGCTCCGCTTCCCGAGCACCGACGGCACCGAGGGCGGCGCGCAGCTCTTCCAGAAGTCGGCCATGTTCATGTCCGCCTCCGCCCGCACCGAGCACCCCGAGGAGGTCAAGGCGTTCATCGACTTCATGGTCAACAGCGAGGAGGCCGGCAAGATCAACCTCGCGGACCGCGGCCTGCCCGCCAACGAGACGGTGCGCGAGGCCGTGCTGCCCGAGCTCAGCGAGGCGGACACCGCGGCCGCGGAGTTCGTCGAGGAGATCCAGCCCGAGCTGGGCGAGGCGCTGCCGGTCCCGCCGCTGGGCTTCAGCACCCTGCAGGAGATCATCTACCGCTACGAGCTCGACGTGCTCTTCGAGCGCTCGACCCCCGAGGAGGCCGCCGAGCGCATGATGTCCGAGATGGAGTCGGCGATCAGCTGACCCCCCGCACACTCCGCGGGCGCCGGACGGCACCGTCCGGCGCCCGCGGCTCCACCTGCCTCCGACAGCCGAACCCGCCCGCCGAACCCGCCCGCCGAATCCAGGAGAACCTGTGCAGACCCAGACCGTGTCCGCCCCCGCCGCCCGCACCGCGCCGGAGGGACCCGTGCGCGTCTGCCTGGTGGGGATCGGCGGCTTCGGCGGACGCCACCTCGCGAACATCCGCCGGCTCGAGGAGGAGGGCCGTGTCCGCCTGGTGGCGGCCGTCGACCGGCGGGTCGACGACGACGGGGTGCTCGGACCGGACGTGCCCATGTTCGGCGACCTGGCGCAGCTGGAGGACGCCGGCCCGGACGTGGACGTCGTGGTGGTCTCCACCCCCATCGACACCCACTTCGACCTCGCCCTGGCCGCCCTCCGGATGGGGGCCGACGTCCTGCTCGAGAAGCCCCCCGTGGCCAGCCTCGACCAGTTCGACCGCCTCCTCGAGGCCGCCGGGGCGGCGGACCGGCTCGTCCAGGTGGGCTTCCAGAGCCTGGGCTCCCACTCCCTGGAGGTCGTCGAGCGACTGCTCGCCAGCGGGGAGATCGGGCGGCTGCGCGCGGTGGGCGCCACGGGGCTGTGGTCCCGGGACACCGACTACTTCACCCGGTCCCCGTGGGCAGGGCGGCGCCGCATCGGCGGGGTGGACGTGGTGGACGGCGTGGTCACCAACCCGCTGGCCCACGCGGTGATGACCGCCCTGCACCTCGCCGGCGCCCGCACCCGCGAGGACGTCGCCGAGCTGAGCACCGAGCTCTACCGCGCCAACGCCATCGAGTCCGACGACACCTCGGTGGTCCGGGTGCGCACCGCGGCCGGGATCCCGGTCACGTGTGCCCTGACCCTGTGCGCCGCCGAGCAGCAGGACCCGTTCATCACCGTGGAGGGCACGGAGGGGCAGGCCGTCCTGCACTACACCCAGGACCGGCTGACCGTCACGGGCCCGGAGGGGACGCGGGTTGTCGAGTCCGGGCGCACGAACCTGCTCGAGAACCTGATCGACGCCCGGGCCCGGGGCACCGCGCTGCTGTGCCCGCTGGTCGCCACGGGGGCCTTCGTGCGGGTGCTGGACGCCGTCCGCACCGCCCCGGACCCCGTCCCGATCGCCCCCGAGCACGTCCGCTGGCACCAGGAGGACGGGACGGCGCCGCGCGCCGTCCTCGACGGGATCGAGGACTGGGCGGTGCGGGCGGTCAGGGCGCAGTCGGACTTCGCCGGCCTGGGCGCCCCCTGGGCGCAACCCGCCGCCACGAGCGGGAGCGTGCTCCTCGGCGAGCGCGAGGTGGCGCAGGTCCGCACGGGCGAGGACGTCGCCCCGACCTCCTCCCCCCGCCCGTTCCTGCACCCCGTGCGGACCCTCGGCGGCGTCGTCCTCACGGACCAGCAGCCCCTGGACCACGTCTGGCACCTGGGGGTCGGCACGGCGCTCCAGGACGTGGACGGCCTCAACTTCTGGGGCGGGCGCACCTACACCCGGGAGGCGCAGCGCTACGTGTGGCGGGAGGACCACGGCCGCGTGCTCCGGGTCGCGGCGCACCACGCCGACGACCGCCTCGACGAGGAGCTCGCCTGGACGGGCCCGGACGGCGCCGCGGTGCTGACCGAGGAGCGCCGCTGGACGTTCCGGCCCGTGCACGAGCGCGCCTGGGAGCTCGGCCTGCGCTTCCGCCTCTCCCCCGCCGGCGACCACCCGGTGCGGCTCGGCAGCCCCGGCTCCAACGGGCGGGCCGGCGGCGGCTACGGAGGATTCTTCTGGCGACTCCCCGCCTGCACCGACGCGGACGTGTTCACCGCGGACGCGGCGGGCGAGCAGGCCGTGCACGGCAGCACCTCCCCGTGGCTCGCCTTCTCCGCCGAGTTCGCGGGGCGCCCCGCGACCCTCGTCCTGCGGCGCGGCGACGACTCGGCCGACCCCTGGTTCGTCCGGCACGCCGGGTACCCGGGGGTGGGTCTCGCCCTGGCCTGGGACGCGCCCGTCACGACGACGACGGACCGGCCGGTCGAGCGGGAGGTGCGCGTGCTCGTCGTCGACGGCCGTCTCGACACCCCCCGGGTGGAGGCCCTGCTCGGGGACGCGGCCCGGGGCCGGACCGCGTGAGCGCCCCGGAGCGGGCGGAGAAGCGCCGGCGGGTCCTGCGGGTGCTGGACGCGCACGGGGTGGACGCCGTGCTGCTGCAGAGCCACTCCGCCGTGTCCTGGTACCTCGACGGCGCGCGCGTGCACGTCTCGCTCGCCGGTCCGCCGGTGGCCGCGGTCCTGGTGCACCGGGACGGTGACGAGGTCGTGACCTCCGCCAACGAGGCCGCCCGCCTGGTGGCCGAGGAGCTGCCCGCGGGCCTCCGGCTGCACGAGGTGCCCTGGCACGGGTCCCTCACGGCGCCGGAGGACTGGTTCCCCGGGGCGCGCGCGATGGCCGTGGCCGCCGAGGAGTGCGTCGCCGCACCGCTGCGGGCGGCGCGGGCCTCGCTGCTCCCCGGCGAGGCGCAGCGCTACGCGCAGCTGTGCCGGGACGCCGCGGCGGTGCTGACCGGGGCGCTGACCCGGGCGACGCCGCGCACCACCGAGCGGGAGCTCGCCGCCGAGCTGACCGCCGGCCTGGTGCGCGCGGGCGCGGAACCCGTCGTGGTGCTGTGCGGGGGCGCCGACCGCCTGCCCCACCGCCACCCCCTGCCGACCGCCGGGCCCCTGGGCCGGCGCGCGATGGCGGTCGTCTGCGCCCGCCGCGGCGGACTCATCGCCAATGCGACCCGCTGGGTGCGCTTCGGCCCGGCCGAGCCCGCCGAGACGGACGCGGAGGCGAGGATCGCGGAGGTCGAGGCCGACGTCCTCGACGCGCTGCGCCCCGGGCTGCCCCTCGCCGACCTGCTGCCGGTGCTCCGGCACGCCTATCCGCGCCACGGCTTCGACGCCGAGGAGTGGACCCGCCACCACCAGGGTGGGCCCGCCGGGTACGCCGGGCGGGACCCGCGGCTCGCCCCCGGGGTGCCGGACCTCGTGCACGAGCACCAGGCCTTCACGTGGAACCCGTCCGCGCCGGGCACGAAGATCGAGGACACGGTGCTGCTGGGTCCCGGCGGCGTCGTGCCCCTGTCCGTGGACCCGCGCTGGCCCGTGGTCCGGGTCCGGGGCCGGGACCGCCCGGCCGTGCTGGAGCGCTGACCGCCCCCGTCCGCCCGCACCGAGCCGGAAGGCCCGCACCCCCGGGGGTGCGGGCCTTCCGGCGGTCCGGGCTCCGGTGCTCAGGGACGCGCACCGTCCAGGGCGGGCAGCACCTGCTGCCGCAGCGCCAGCCCGAGACCGGGCAGGTCCCGGGTCTCCAGCCGCGAGCCGGTCACCAGGACCGGGGACGGCCCGTCCAGGATCCCGAGGTCCGCGAACCCGGCGTCCTCCACGACCTCGACCGTGGTGGGCTCGGCGAGGGTCAGGGCCAGCTGCCCGGAGAGGTCCGGCAGCAGGTGCGGGGCGATCCCCACGCTGTGCGTGCGCGCGAGCTCCACGATCCGCCGGAACGGCGTGATGCCGCCCACCCGGACGATGTTCGGCTGGACGACGTCCACGGCGCCGGCCGTGATGAAGTCCCGGAAGCGGTAGACGTTGTGCAGGTTCTCCCCCAGGGCGATGGGGACCCGGCTGAACCGGCGCAGCTGCCGGTAGCCCTCGAGGTCGTCGGCGCGCAGCGGCTCCTCCAGCCACGACGGCCCGAACTCGGCGAGGGCGTCCAGGGCCCGGCGCGCCGTGGGCAGGTCCCACCGCTGGTTGGCGTCGACCATGAGCCCGCGGTGCGGGCCGAGCAGCTCGCGGACGGCCGCCACGCGTTCCACGTCCTCGCGCAGGTCGGCCCTGCCCACCTTGATCTTGACCGCGCCGAAGCCGGCGGCGACCCACCGGCGCACCTGCTCCTGCAGCTCCTCCAGGGTGTAGTGCAGGTTCACGCCGGAGCCGTAGACGGCCACGCTCTCCTGCCGCCGGCCCAGCAGCGCGGTGATCGAGACCCCGGCCCGGCGCGCCCGCAGGTCCCACAGCGCGAGGTCCACGCCCGCGAACGCCACCCCGGTCAGCCCGGTGCCGCCCTCGTGCAGGTGCTTCCAGGCGTCGTCCCAGAGGGCCTCGGGGTTCTCGGTGCGCCCGCGCACGAAGCCCGCGAGGTCGTCGTCGAGGAGCGCCTTGACGGCCGTCGCCCCGATCGTCGGGGTCCAGGAGAAGCCGGTGCCGGTGGCGCCGTCGTCGGCCACGACCGTGACGGCCACGACGTGGTTCTGCGGGGCCTCCGGCCCCCAGCTGCGCGGCAGCCGGGCCGTGATGAGCTCCGTGTGCAGGGCGGCGATGCTCATGCGGTGTCCTTCCCGTGCCGGCCGGCGCCCGCGGGCTCCCCGGCCGCGGCGGCCACGGGCTCCTCCCGGAGCTCGGTGCGCCAGCTGCGCGCCGGCTCCCAGTCCAGGACCCGGCGGGCCTTGTCGATGCTGAAGGCGGGGGCCGTCCCGGTCAGCCCCGCGGCGAGCTGCTCGCTGCCCGGGACGAACTCGGGCAGCAGCTCCGCGAGCGGGCGCCGGGCCAGGGCGTCGGCGGCGCCCACCAGGAAGGTGTCGCCGTTGCGGATCGCGCCCATCCGTTCCAGCAGCGCCTCCAGGAAGGCCGTGACGTCCCGGGCGTCCACGTAGTTGAACAGCGCCGGCGCGGCGAGCGCGGGGTCGTCGAGCCGCTCCCGCACGGTGTGGCCCTGCTGCGTGGGGGCGCCCTCCCACTCCTCGGGGGCGATCACGTAGCAGGGGCGGAAGGACGCGTAGCGCACGGCCTCGCCCCGGGCGGCGGCGAACATCTGTGCCACCTGCTCCGCCACGTGCTTGGACAGCCCGTAGGCGTGCCACGGCCGGGGAGGGGTCTCCTCCGTGAGCGGGAGCGCGGGCGGCAGCCAGCCCGCCGGGGAGCCGTAGCCCAGCACCGTGGGGCTGCTGGCCATGACGATCCGCCGCACCCCGGCCTCGGTCGCCGCGCCGGCCACGTTGTGCGCGATCACCGCGTTGGTCTGCAGGATGACGTGCTCGGGGGCGCTGAACGGGACGGCGATGGCCGCCAGGTTGATCACGGCGTCCGGGCGGACCGCGCGCATCAGCGCGTGCACGGCGTCCGGGTCGGTGAGCTCCACGCCGCGGTGCTCCACGGCGGGGTGGGAGCCGGCGGGGTCCGCGGGCAGGGACCGGTCGACGCTGAGGACGTCGTAGCCGGCCTCCGCCAGCCCGGCGACCACGCTGCGGCCGAGCCGGCCCGCGCCGCCGGTGACGAGGACGCGGCTCATGCCGGGACCTCGCTCCGGCTCGCCCCGGAGGTCGCCCCCAGGTCCAGCTCGGCGATCCGGACGGGCAGCCCGGACTCGAGGGAGCGGTTGCCGGCGATGCCCACGGCCACCGCCGCCACGCCGTCCCGGTAGCCGGAGGGCCGCCCGTACGGGTCCTCGCCGGGGCCGCGGAAGACGTCGGCCAGCAGCAGCCGGTCCCCGCCGCCGTGGCTGCCCGCCCCGTTGCTGATGACGACCTCCTCGGCGGCGCCCCAGTGGCGCTGGACGGTCAGACGCTCGCCGCGGCTGCGGGCACCGCCCCGGCGGGGGCCCACCGTGACCGAGGGGTCCACCGGGGAGCCACCGCTCGCCGGCAGGACCGCCGCCCGTTCGACGACCTCCAGCTCGGCCCGGCCCTCGGTGCCGTTGACGGCGACCCGGTACCCCTCCCACGGGGAGTGGGCGTTGAGGGAGTAGGAGAGGGTGGCGCCGCGGGCGTAGTCGACCACGAGGGCCAGGTTGTCCTCGATGCTGATCCCGTCGGAGAACACGTCCTGGTCCCGGCGGTACCCGTCGTGGTGCTGGTGGTCGAGGTAGAGCCGGCTCAGCCGCTCGTCGGTGCGCAGGTCCAGGGCGAAGGGGTCGCCCCCGTCGACATCCCGTGCGGGGGCGCCCGCGCGCGCCCGGGCCTCGGCGTTGTCCCGGCCGTAGAACCGCAGCCCGCCCGAGGCGAAGACCCGCTCCGGGGTGTCGGCCAGCCACCAGTTGACCAGGTCGAAGTGGTGGGAGGACTTGTGCACCAGCAGCCCGCCGGAGTTCTCCTTCTGCCGGTGCCAGCGGCGGAAGTAGTCGGCGCCGTGCACGGTGTCGAGCATCCAGCTGAAGTCCACGGAGGTGACCGTGCCGATCGCCCCGGACTGCACGACGTCCTTGAGGGCGGTGTTGCGCGGGGAGTACCGGTAGTTGAAGGTGACCACCACGTGGCGGCCGGTCTCCTCGACGGCCGCGGTGATCCGGCGGCAGCCCTCGGCGTCCACGGTCAGGGGCTTCTCGACGACGGCGTCCGCCCCGGCGCGCAGCGTCTGACAGATGTAGTCGGCGTGGGTGAGGTCGGGGGTGGTGATGATGACCCGGTCGATCCCCTGCTCGCGGATCGTCCGGGTGAGCTCCGCGGGGTCCAGGACGCCGATCCGGACGCCCGAGGTCTCCTCGGCGAGCCGGCGGTAGTGCTCGGCCCGCCCGGGGTTGGTGTCGCCCACCGCCACCAGCTCGGCGACGTCGGCGTGGTCGTCCAGCAGGGAGCGGAGGTACATCTCGCACCGGTTGCCGGTGCCGACCAGGACGTACCGGGTCCGCCTCCCCTGCCGTGCCGTGCCGTCCGTGCCGCTGTGCTCTGCGCTGTCCATCGGTTGCTCCTGGTTCTGGAGGGGTGTGCGGGGGTGGGGGCCGGCGGCCGGGTGTCCCCGGCCCGGGCGGGCCGGGGACACCGGGGCCCCTGCGCGGGGCCCGTCGCCGGCTACTTGATGCCCGTGGTGGCGATGCCCTTCACGAGGAACTTCTGTCCCACGAGGAAGGCGATGAACACCGGCAGCAGGGACACGATCGACATCGCGAACAGGGATCCCCACGAGGACTCCCCGGAGGCGTCCACGAAGGCCCGCAGCGCCACGGGGACGGTGAACATGTTCGGGTCGGTCAGGTAGATCAGGGCGCTGAAGAAGTCGTTCCAGGTCCAGATGAACGTGAAGATCGTGGTGGTGGCCAGGGCCGGGACCATCATCGGCAGGATGATCTGCCCGAAGATCCGGGCGTGCCCGGCGCCGTCGATCCGCGCCGCCTCGTCCATGTCCTTCGGGATGCCGCGGATGAACTGCACCATGAGGAACACGAAGAACGCGTCGGTGGCGAGCAGCTTCGGCACGATCAGGGGCCAGAAGGTGTTCACCCACCCGATCTGGGAGAACATGATGTACTGCGGCACGATCACCACGTGGAACGGCAGCATGATCGTGAGGAGCATGAGGGCGAAGGCCGGCTTCTTGAAGCGGAACTCCAGCCGGGCGAACGCGTAGGCCGCCATGGAGCAGGAGACCAGGTTGCCGACGATGCACCCGAGCACCACCACCGCGGAGTTGAACAGGTACACGCTGAACGGGCTGGACAGGGCGCCCCACCCGTCCGAGTAGTTCGCGGTCTCGAGCGTCTGCAGCAGGATCCCGGGCTCGCGGAAGATGATGTCGTCGGGGCGCAGGGAGCTGGCCACCATCCACAGCAGCGGGTAGATCATCACGCCGCCGGTGAGGATCAGCGCCAGGTGCTTGAGCAGGGAGCGGATCCGTGCCCGGGTCCCCGGACCGCGGGGCTTCGGCGCCGGGGCGCTCTGCGAGCCCTCGGTCTGCGCCGGGACGAGGTCCTGGTCGGCCGTCCGGACGGCGCTGTCGGCGATTGTCGAATTAGTCATCGTAGAACACCCAATACTTAGACGCGATGAAGTTGAGGGCGGTGAACGCCCCGATGATGAGGAGCAGCAGCCAGGCCATGGCCGCGGCGTAGCCCATGTCGAAGCGGCCGAAGCCCGTCTGGTACAGGTACAGCGTGAAGAACATCGTGGAGTCGGACGGACCTCCTCGGCCGCCGGAGACGATGAACGCCTGCGTGAAGGACTGGAACGCCTGGATGATCTGCAGCACCAGGTTGAAGAAGATGATCGGGCTCAGCAGCGGCAGCGTGATCCGGAAGAACTTTGTGATCTTCCCGGCGCCGTCGATGGAGGCCGCCTCGTAGTACATGGTGGGGATCTGGCGCAGGCCCGCGAGGAAGATGATCATCGGCGCCCCGAAGGTCCACACGTGCAGCAGGATGATGCTGCCGAGCGCGGTCCGGGGGTCGGCGATCCAGCCGATGCCCTCGATGCCCACGAGGGCCAGGAGCTGGTTGACCAGTCCGGTGGTGCCGAAGAGCTGCTTCCAGAGGATGGCGATGGCCACCGAGGAGCCGAGCAGCGAGGGCAGGTAGAAGACGGAGCGGTAGAACGCGAGGCCGCGCAGGCCCCGGTCGAGGACCATGGCGATCGCCAGGGCCAGCATGAGCTGCAGCGGCACCCCGACGAGCACGTACGTGAAGGTCACCTGCAGCGAGTTGTGCAGCCGCTCGTCCGCGAGCATCCGGGAGAAGTTCTCCGTCCCGATCCAGTCGGGCGCCCGCATGAGGTTGTAGTCGGTGAAGGAGAGGTAGAGGGACATCAGCATGGGGCCCAGGGTGATGACCACCAGTCCCACGATCCACGGTGCCAGGAAGACCGCCGCGGCCTTGTTGTCCCGCCTGTCGGCGCGGGGCTTCCGCCGGCCGGCCGCACGCTTGGCCCGCTTCCCGGGCAGGCCCTCCCGGGTCAGCTCCTCGACGACGCTCATGCCGGGACCGCCCCTCGGCGCAGCCGCGCCCGGGAGACCCGGAGCGGTTCGGTGTCGATGTGCGTCGTTGTCATCGGTATCTCCTCGAAGCGTGTGGGAAAGCGTTTTCCAGAGCTGCGTTGCGTCCAGGCTAGTGGCCGGTTCCTGTGACGTCAACCACAATCTACGGTTGTGTCGGCGCCCGTCGCGGGGCCGACCCGCCGTCGGACGGGAGCCCGGCCAGGAGCCGCAGCGCCTCGACCGTCGCCGGCGGGCCGTAGCGCTCCGCCTCGTCCTGCGCGGCCCGGACGGACGGCGCGACGCCCACGAGCGAGGCCGCCGCCAGGACCCCCGCGCCGCGCAGCTGCTCCGCGGACAGGCCCAGCCGCCCGGCCACGGCCACGACGGGCACCCCCCGGGCCGCGGCCAGCGCGGCCGCGGCGAGCGGCGCCTTGCCCTGCAGCGACTGGGCGTCCAGCGACCCCTCGCCGACGACGAGCAGGTCCGCGTCCTCGAGCTGCTCCTCGAGCCCTACGAGGGAGGACACGAGGTCGAAGCCGCGCTCGAGCGTCGCCGGGGTCAGGGCCAGGAAGCCGGACGGGAAGCCGCCGGCGGCGCCGGCCCCCGGGAGCAGGAACGGACGGGCGCCCTCGAGACCGGCCAGCAGCCCGGCCCAGCGCCGGAGCGCGGCGTCCAGCTCGCACCGGGCGGCGCGGTTCGCGCCCTTCTGCGGGGCGAAGACGTGCGCGGCCCCGTCGGGGCCGTGCAGCGGGTTCTGCACGTCCACGGCCAGCCGCAGCCGCACCGTGCGCAGCCTCGGGTCCAGGGCGGAGACGTCCAGGCGGGCGGCGGACAGCAGCCCCTCCCCGCCCAGGGGGACGGGCGCGCCGTCGTCGTCGAGGACGTCCAGGCCGAGCGCCCGCAGGGCGCCCGAGCCCCCGTCCGTCATCGCCGAGCCGCCGAGCCCGACGACGACGTCGGTCGCCCCGGCGTCCAGCGCCGCCCGGATCAGCTGGCCACAGCCGTAGCTGTGCGCCGCCCGGGCCGTCGCCGGACTCGGACGTACCTGGTCCAGCCCGCTCGCCTGGGCGGACTCGATGACCGCGGTGGTGGCGCCGGAGGGCGCCGTGAGCAGCGCCCAGCGCGCCCGCACCCTGCCCTCCACGGCGCCCCGGACGAGGGTGCGGCGCAGCCGCGCCCCGGCCGCCACCGCGGCGTCGACGGTGCCCTCGCCCCCGTCGGCCAGGGGCACCGCCCGGATCCGGGCCCCGGGCCGGTGCTCACGCACCCCGGCCGCGAGCACGGCGGCGGCCTCGGCCGCCGTCAGCGACCCCTTGAACTTGTCCGGGGCCACGACCACCCGGGGCCGCTCGCCGAGCACGTGCGGCCCCACGTCAGGCGGTGGCGCGGGCGGGTGCGCCGGTCAGGGACGGCAGCACCAGGGACTCCCAGCGCTCCTTCATCACGGCGAGCACGACGTCCGGGTCCTGGTCGAAGATCTCCTGGTTGAAGATCTCGACCTCGACCGGGCCCCTGTAGCCGGCGGCGGCGACCCAGCGCCCGATCGTGCCGAAGTCGATCACCCCGTCCCCCATCATCCCGCGGGAGAGCAGGGCGTCGGAGGCGATCGGCAGGTTGAAGTCGCAGACCTGGTAGGACGCCAGCCGGCCCTCCGCGCCGGCCCGGGCGATCTGGGTCTCCAGCCCGGGGTCCCACCAGACGTGGAAGGTGTCCACCACCACGCCCACGGCGTCCACCGGGTGCGGGGCGGCGAGGTCCAGGGCCTGTCCGAGCGTGGAGAGCACGGCCCGGTCGGCCGCGTACATGGGGTGGAGCGCCTCGAGCACGAGGCGCACCCCGTGCTCGAGGGCGTAGGGGACGAGCTCGGCGAGCCGTTCGGCCACGCGCTCGCGGGCGGCCACGACGTCCTTGTCGCCCCGGTCGCCCTCGCCGCCCAGGACGTGGGCGGCGGCGGGCAGGCCGCCCACGACCATGATCAGCTCGCTCGTGCCCAGGACCTGGGCCTCCCGGATGGCGGCCCGGTTGCTCTCGAGCGCGGCCCGCTGCCCGGCCTCGTCGGCCGCCGTGAGGAAGCCGCCGCGGCACAGGCTGGAGACCTGCAGCCCGGCCTGCTCGATGATCCGGGCCGCGTTCTCGAGCCCTGCCTCGGCCACGCGGTCGCGCCACACGCCGATGTGCCCCAGCCCGGCGCGGGCGGTGGCGTCCACCGCCTGCTGCAGGGTCAGGCCGCGGGTGGTGCCCGTGTTCAGCGACAGCTGGAAGTCCGCGCTCATGCCGCACCTCCGGTGCTGCCGGCCGGCACGAGAGCCGGTGCGAGGACCGGCGCGCCGAGGCCCGCCGCGTCGAGGAAGGTGCTCATCCGCCGCGCGGCGAGCTCCGGGTCGAGCAGCAGCCCGGCCCGGTCGGCCAGCCTGAACACCTCGACCAGGTGCGGCACGGAGCGGCCCGAGTGCAGTCCGCCGACCATCTGGAACCCCGGCTGGCTGCCGTTGAGCCAGGACAGGAACGCGATGCCGCACTTGTAGTAGAAGGTCGGGGCGCTGAAGACGTGGCGCCCGAGCTCCTCCGTGGCGTCGAGGATCGCCCGCGCCCGGCCGGGCTCCCCGGCGTCGTAGGCCTGCAGCGCGGTGGACGCCGCCGGGTAGATGCCGGCGAAGATCCCCAGCAGCGCGTCGGAGTGCCGGGTGCCGTCGCCGTCGATGAGCTCGGGGTAGTTGAAGTCGTCGCCGGTGTAGAGGCGGACCCCCTCCGGCAGCGCCGCCCGCAGCCGGGTCTCGTGCGCGGCGTCCAGGAGGGAGACCTTGACGCCGTCGACCTGCCCCGGGTGGGACCGGATGAGCTCGAGGAAGGTCTCCGTGGCCGTGTCCACCGCGTCGCTGCCCCAGTAGCCGGCCAGCGCCGGGTCGAACATCGTCCCGAGCCAGTGCAGGACCACCGGGTGCCGGGCCTCGCCCAGGAGCTGGGAGTAGACCCGCAGGTAGTCGTCGGCGTCCCGGGCGGCACGCACCAGTGCGCGGGACGCCATCAGGATGACCTTCGCCCCGGCGCCCTCGACCACCTCGACCTGCTCCCGGTAGGCCTCGAGCACGGCGCGCAGCCCGTTCTCGCCGGGCGTGACGCCCGCCGGGTCCAGCTGGTCCGTGCCCGCCCCGCACGCGATGAGGTCGCGGACGGTCCTGCCCGCCAGGGCCGGGCTGCCGGTGGCCAGCGCCGCCGAGGCCTCGGCGGTCGAGCGCCGGATCAGCTGCTGGGTGGCCGGCCAGTCCAGGCCCATCCCCCGCTGGGCGGTGTCCATGGCGTCGGCCACGCCCAGCCCGTAGGACCAGACGTCGTGGCGGAAGCCCAGGGTCGCGTCCCAGTCCAGCTGCGCCGGCGCCCCGGGGGTGTTGTCCGCGAGCACCAGGGGCACCACGTGCGCGGCGGCGTAGGCCTTGCGCGCGGTGAGGGGCGCCTGCGGCCGGGTCCAGCTCCCCGGCCCGGAGAGCACGTGCTCGGTGCGGGATCCGCTGCCGTCGGGCAGGAGCACGGCGCTCACCGGACGGCCTCGGCGGTGCGCCGCTCGGCCGGGGAGAGCTCGATCGCCGGGATGTCGATGGTGCGGCGCTCGGCCGAGGAGCGCAGGCCAAGCTCGGCCAGCTGCACCCCGCGCGCGGCGGAGAGCAGCCCGAACCGGTGCTCGCGGCCCGCTGCGACGTCGGCCAGGAACTCCTCCCACTGCGCCTTGAAGCCGTTGTCCAGCTCCGCGTTGGCCGGCACCTCCAGCCACTGGTCGCGGAAGGACTCGGTGACGGGCAGGTCCGGGTTCCAGACCGGCTTGGGCGTGTGGGCCCGCTGCTGGGCCACGCACTTGTTCAGCCCGGCGACCGCCGAGCCGTGGGTGCCGTCCACCTGGAACTCCACCAGCTCGTCGCGGTACACGCGCACGGCCCAGGAGGAGTTGATCTGGGCGACCACGGGGTCGCCGTCCGGGGTCTCGAGCTCGAAGACGCCGTAGGCGGCGTCGTCCGCGGTGGCCGGGTACTCGTGGCCCTGCTCGTCCCACCGCGCGGGGATGTGCGTCACGGCGGTCGAGGTGACGGACCGGACCGGGCCCACGATGCCCTCGAGGACGTAGTTCCAGTGGCAGTACATGTCGACGGTCATGGACCCGCCGTCCTCGCGCCGGTAGTTCCAGGACGGGCGCTGGGCCTCCTGGTGCTCGCCCTCGAAGACCCAGTAGCCGAACTCGCCGCGCAGGGACAGGATCCGGCCGAAGAAGCCCTCGTCCACGAGCCGCCGCAGCTTCACGAGACCGGGCAGGTAGAGCTTGTCGTGGACCACGCCGGCGGTGACGCCGCGCTCCTGGGCGATCTGCGCCAGCTCGACCGCCTCGTCCAGGGTCTCGGCGGTCGGCTTCTCGGTGTAGACGTGCTTGCCGGCGCGCATGGCCTTCTTGAGGGTCTCGGCCCGGAGGCTGGTCATGGAGGCGTCGAAGACCACGTCCACGGTGGGGTCCTCGATGACCGCGTCGAGATCGGTGGTCCAGTGCTCCACGCCGTGCCGGCGCGCCAGCTCGGCGACCTTGGCCTCGTTGCGGCCCACGAGGATCGGCTCGACGGTCACGCGGGTGCCGTCCGGCAGGGTCACTCCTCCCTGGTCCCGGATGGGCAGGATCGAGCGCAGCAGGTGCTGGCGGTAGCCCATGCGGCCGGTGATGCCGTTCATGGCGATGCGGAGAACTCGGGGCTCGGACATCATCAACTCCAGAGAATTCGGGAAATTTGTAGGAAAGCGCTTTCCACTCTAGGGTTGGCTCAGTGTGACTGTCAACACGTTCCCGGTCCCGGACTCCCCGGCGCGGGGGCGAGACGCCCACCGGATGCGGTGAGGAGGAAGCAGGACCGGACGATGAGCGCAGTGACCCTCTCCCAGGTGGCCCGGGAGGCCGGGGTGTCCCTGGCCACGGCCTCCCGGGTGCTCAACGGGTCGGACCGCCGGCCGGCCGAGCACATCGCGGAGCGCGTCCGGGACGCCGCGGAGTCCCTCGGCTACGTGGCCAACGCCCAGGCGCAGGCGCTGGCGCGGTCCACCACCGGGCTGGTGGGGCTCGTGGTCCACGACATCGCCGACCCCTACTTCTCCTCGATCGCCAAGGGCGTGCAGCGCCGGGCCCGCACGGACCGGCACCAGCTGCTGCTGGCCGCGACCGACGGCACCGACCAGCTCGACGCCGTCGCGGCCTTCGCGTCCCACCGCACCGACGCGATCATCATGGCGGGCTCGCGGCGGCGGGAGATCGACCCCCGGCTGCTCGCCGAGCTCACCCGCTACCAGAAGAACGGCGGCCGGGTGGTGACCATCGGCCAGGCCTGGCTCGAGGGCGCCGGCGCCGTCACCATCGACAACCGCAGCGCCGGCGACGACCTGACGGACATGCTGATCGGGACGGGCCGGACCCGCTTCGCCTTCCTCGGCGGGCCGGACGAGCTCGCCAGCGCGGCGGAGCGCCGGGCGGGCTTCCGCGCGGCCCTCGAGCGGGCGGGCGTGGAGCCGGAGGCCGAGGTCACGGAGGACTTCAACAGCCAGGGCGGCTACGAGGCCGCACGGGCGCTGGTGGACCGGCTCGGGGCCGACGCCGTGCGCGGGCTCACGGTCGTGGTCGGCAACGACGTCATGGCGCTCGGCGCGATCGCGGGCTTCCGGCACGCCGGGCTCGTGGTGCCGGACGACCTGCGGGTGGCCGGCTTCGACGACATCCCCAACCTGCGGGACTTCTCCCCGGGCCTGACCACCGTGCGCTTCCCCCTGGAGCAGATCGGGGAGACCGCCGCGGACATCGCCCTGAGCCACGACCAGGTCCGGATCGAGCACGTGGTGGGCGAGATCGTGCGGCGCGAGAGCGCCTGACCCCCGCACGGCCGAGGGCGCCGCCGCCGGACTCCTGTCCGACGGCGGCGCCCTCCGTCGTGCGGGGCAGGGGCTCAGAGGTGCGCCTCCCCCGCCTTCACGGCCAGGACCGGCCGGTCGGACTGCAGGAGGATCCGCTGGGCGTGCGAGCCCATGATGAACTTCCCCACCTGGGAGCGCTGGCGCAGGCCGATGACGATCCGGGACACGTCGTGCTCCCGGGCGAGATCGAGGATCTCCTGGGCGAGGTCGTCCCGGTGGGACGGCTGGAGCACGGTGTGCGGGACGCCGGCGGACTCGGCGGCGGAGGTGACGCGGCGCAGGTCGTCGTCGGAGGCGACCGACTTGTCCGCCAGGGCGCCCTCGCGCACGGAGTTGACGATCAGCAGCCGCTCCCCCCGCAGCCGGGCCTCCTCGATGGCGGCGCGGACGGCGGCCTCGCCGACGGGGGTGGGGACGTAACCGACGAGGATGCTCATGCGTTCTCCTTGACAGGGGTGCGGTCGGAGTCCTCGACGGACGGTCCCGCGGGGGACGTCCCGGAGGCGCTGCGACGGCGGAGGGCGGACTGGATGACGGGCAGCACGGCGACGAGCACGAACAGCAGCAGCAGGGTCGCCGAGATGGGGCGGGTGAAGAACCCGGTGACGTCTCCCTCGAAGACGAGCAGGGAGCGGCGCAGGTTGGACTCCAGCAGGGAGCCGAGGACGAAGGCCAGCACCAGGGGGCCGGGCTCGAAGCCGAACTTCTTCATGAGGTAGCCGACGGCGCCGAAGACCACGACGAGCATGACGTCGAACATCGAGTTGTTGATCGTGTAGGCGCCCAGCATCGTGATCAGCACGGTGATGGGGGCGAGGATGGCGCCCCGCACCCGGAGGATGCGCACGAAGACCCCGATGAGGGGGATCGACATGATCAGCAGCAGGATGTTGCCGACGTACATGGAGTTGACCACGCCCCAGAACAGCTCGGGGTCCTGCTGGACGAGCTGCGGGCCCGGCGTGACGCCCTGGATGAGCAGGGCGCCGAACATCAGGGCCATTGTGGCGTTGGCCGGGATGCCCAGGGTGAGCAGGGGGATGAAGGAGCTGGTGGCCGCCGCGTTGTTGGCGGTCTCCGGGCCGGCGACGCCCTCGATGGCGCCCCTGCCGAAGCGCTCGGGCTGCTTGGCCCGCTTCTTCTCCATGGCGTAGGCGGCCATCGAGGAGATCGTGGCGCCGCCGCCGGGCAGGATGCCGAGGAAGAAGCCCAGGACCGAGCCGCGGCCGATGGCCCCGGACGACTGCTTGAGGTCCGCCCGGGAGGGCCAGACGTTGGAGACCTTGTCGGGCGCCTTGGCCGCACGGTGGCGCTCCTCCAGGTTGTGCAGGATCTCGCCGAGGCCGAACAGCCCCATGGCCACGGGCACGAAGTCGATGCCGTCGGCCAGGTTGAGGTTGCCGAACGTGAGCCGTTCGGCTCCGGTGAAGACGTCGCGGCCGACCGTGGCCAGCAGCAGCCCGAAGCACGCGGCGATCAGCGCCTTGGACTTGTTGCCGTTGCTGATGGTGGCCACCAGCAGGATGCCGAGCAGGGCGAGCGCGGTGTACTCGGGCGGACCGAAGTCGAGGGCGAAGCCGGCGACGAGCGGGGCCAGGAAGGTGAGGCCGACGATCGCGACGGTGCCCCCGATGAAGGAGCCGATCGCGGCGATGCCCAGCGCGGTGCCGGCACGGCCCTGCTTGGCCAGCATGTAGCCGTCGAAGACCGTGACCACGGAGCTGGCCTCGCCGGGCAGCCGGAGCAGCACGGAGGTGATGGTCCCGCCGTACTGGGCCCCGTAGAAGATGCCGGCCAGCATGATGATCGCCGTCACCGGTTCGATGCCGTAGGTCAGCGGCAGCAGGATGGCGATGGTCGCGGCGGGGCCCAGGCCGGGCAGCACGCCGATCAGCATGCCGATGGTCACGCCCAGGAGGCAGTACAGCAGGTTGGTCGGTTGGAGGACGACGCCGAAGCCGTCCAGGGCGGGTTGCAGGAAGTCCATGCGGGAGCCTTTGGTCGGTGGCCGCCGTGGCGGCGGCCGTCAGAACAGGTGCGGGATCGACGTGCCGAGGGCGGTGATGAAGATCAGGTAGAAGGCGACGACGACGAGCGCGGAGTACAGGGCCGCGGCCCGCCACGTCTCGCCACCCAGGAACTTCATCCAGACGAAGGACAGGAGCAGGGCGGGGATCTCGAAGCCGATCACGGGCATGAGCAGCACCAGCCCCACGAGGGTCACGAGCCCGCAGGCGGCCAGCAGCGACTCCCGGGTGAACTTCTCCCCCTCTCCTCCGCGCCGGCCCAGGACCAGGTGGGACAGGCCGATCACGACGGCCACGACGCTCACCACGAACGGCCACATGCCGGGGGCCGGCTGCTGCGGTGTGCCCAGTCCCATGCGCAGGGACAGCACGGCCGCGGCAGCCGCCAGCACCGTGACCGCCAGGGTCGAGCCGAGGGCCGCCGCGCGGCCGCCGGGCGGCGGGCCCTCGGCCTCCCACCGGGCGGCGAGCTGCTCCGGGGTGAGCTCCTCGACCGCCGTCTCCGGGTCGTGGAGGACGTCGGCGACGGAGGCCGTGCCGTCCGGGCGGGACTGCTTCATGGAGTCGCTCCTGGCTGTAGTGGTCGGCAGGGCCGTGGTGGTGGTCATGGCGGCGCCGGTCCCTACTCGGCGAGGGAGATGTCGTGCTCCTCGACGAGCTGCTCGTAGCGCTCGGCGAGCTCGGTCCACTCCGCCTCGACCTCCTCGCCGGAGACCTCCCACGGGGTGAGCAGGTTCTGCTCGTTGAAGTCCTGGTAGGCCTCCGACTGCACGGCGGCGTCGAAGGCCTCGACCAGCCGCGCCTTGACGTCGTCCGGGAGCCCTTCGGGAGCGGCCACCGCCCGGTACTGGGAGACGGGGACGTCGTAGCCGGACTCGACGGCGGTGGGCACGTCGGGCAGGAACTCGTTGCGCTCCTCGGAGAACACCACGATCGGCGTCACCTCGCCGGCGTCGATCTGCGGCTTGGCCTCGCCCAGCTGGACGGTGGCGACCTGCACCTGGTCGCCGAGCACGGCGGTCAGCGCCGGGGAGCCGGAGTCGAAGGGCACCTCGGTGCCGGTGATGTCGGCCTGCGCGAACAGCACGGTCTGGGCCAGCTGGGAGCCGGTGCCCACGCCGGTGGTGCCGTAGCTGAACGAGCCCGAGGCGCCCTGCACGTCCTCGAGGGACTCCAAGCCGGACTCCTTGCTCGCGACCATCACGTAGTCGTCCTGGGACAGGCCCTTGAGCACCTCGACGTCGTCCAGGGACACGGCCTCCTCCTCGCCCACGGCCAGCGGCGTGATGGTGATCAGCGAGGCGTTGAGCAGCACCAGATTCTGGCCGTCGGGGGACGCGCCGGCGACCTCCTGGGTGGCGAGGGCGCCGTTGGCGCCGGGCTTGTTCACGACCGGCATCGGGACCCCGAGGTCCTCCGCTGCGGCGTCGGACACGGCGCGGGCGATGAGGTCGGTGGATCCGCCGGCGGCCTGGCCGACGGTCAGGGTGATGGGATCCGTCGGGAAGTCCGCCCCGGAGGCGCTGCTGCCCCCGCCGACGTTGCCGCCGCACGCGCTGAGCGCGAGGAGCGAGGTCGCTGCGGTGACGCCGACGAGCGCCGTGCGGAACGAGGTGTTCTTCATGGGTTCTCCTGAAGGGGTGAGGGATCGGAACCGCCCGACCGGGGCGCGAGAGGACTCGCACCCCTGTGAGTGGCATCACAAGCGGATCGGTTCCCGAGCCTAAAGAGGGATGATGATGCCTGTCCAAGCCAATTCGTGCATTGAGTAATACCCGGAGGACATGATGTTCACACTCGATCAGGCACGGAGCTTCATCGCCGTCGCGGAGGAGCTGCACTTCGGCCGCGCCGCCGTGCGGCTCAACATGACGCAGCCTCCCCTGAGCCGCCAGATCCAGAAGCTCGAGAAGACGGTGGGGGTCGAGCTCCTGGAGCGGGACAACCGCCGGGTGGCGCTCACGGCCGCCGGGCGGGCGTTCCTGGTCGAGGCCCGCAAGCTGGTGGTCGCCGCCGACCGGGCGCCGCTGCTGGCGCGCCGGATCGCCGCCGGGCGCTCGGGGGTGCTGCGGATCGGCTTCACGGCGGCCTCCGGGTTCAGCCTGCTGGGACCGCTGCTCAGCGAGATCGAGCGGGTGCTGCCGGACGTCGACGTCGACCTGCAGGAACTGGTGACCGGCGAGCAGCTGCAGGCGCTCGAGAACGGCGACCTCGACCTCGGGCTCGCCCGCCCGCCCTTCGACACGGAGCTCTTCGAGTCGCAGCTGCTGCTCGCCGAGGACCTGTACGTCGCCGCCCCGGCCGACCACCCGCTGAGCATCCTCAGGCGGCCCGTCACGTCGGCCGACCTCAAGGACCTCCCGCTGATCATGCACTCCCCCACCAAGGCGCGGTACTTCTACGACCACGTGGTGCGGCTCGTGGAGGTGGAGCACCGCAACGTCGTCCACACCGTCAGCCAGGTCCTCACCATGGTGGCGCTCGTGGCCGCGGGGCGAGGAATCGCCTTCGTCCCGGAGTCCGCCCGGCTGCTCGGCATCGACGGCGTGTCCTACCACCGGCTGGCCAGCAGCTCCTCGGGCTCCGTCGAGCTGCACGCCCTGTGGGACCGCACCTCGAAGAATCCCGCCCTCCACCACCTGCTCGACCTCCTGCGCACCCAGCCGCACTGAGCACAGCATCGATGCCCTCAGTGCATGACTCCATTCAAAAACGGCCTTGGACAGCATCAAAAGTCCTCCCTAGGGTGAGACGTGATTCACAGGCAGAACGCCTCACCTCGACCCATGCGAAGGACGACGACCGTGGCCACACACACTCCCCGGGAACTGGCGGACAAGCTCAAGGACGGCCTGCTGTCCTTCCCCGTCACCGCGTTCGACCAGGACCTGCTCTTCGACGAGAGCGCCTACCGCCAGCACCTGTCCTGGCAGGCCTCCTACCCCGTGGCCGGACTCTTCGCCGCCGGCGGCACCGGGGAGGGCTTCTCCCTCACCCCCGAGGAGACCGCCACCGTGGTGGCCGCGGCCGTTGACGAGGTCGCCGGCCGGGTCCCCGTGCTGGCCCCGGCGGCCGGCAACACCGCCCAGGCCGTGCGCAACGCCGCCGACGCGTCCGCCGCCGGGGCCGAGGGCCTGCTGCTGCTGCCCCCCTACCTCACCGAGTGCGACCAGGAGGGCCTGCTCGCCCACGCCTCGGCCGTCTGTGCGGCCACCGACCTCGGGGTCATCGCCTACAACCGGGCCAACGCCATCTACTCCGCCGCCACGATCGCCCGGCTGGCCGAGCGGCACGAGAACTTCATCGGCTTCAAGGACGGCGTCGGCGACATCGAGCACCTCACCAAGGTCTACGCCACCAACGGGGACCGCCTGTTCTACCTGGGCGGGCTGCCCACCGCGGAGACCTTTGCCCTGCCCCTGCTGCAGCTGGGGATGAGCACCTACTCCTCGGCGATGTACAACTTCGTCCCCGAGTTCGCCCTGGAGTTCTACGCCGACGTCCGCGCCCAGGACCGGGCCGCCGTCACGGACAAGCTCAACCGGTTCGTGCTGCCCTACATCGAGATCCGCGACCGGGTGAAGGGCTACGGGGTCTCCATCGTCAAGGGCGGGCTCAAGGCCGTGGGCCGGAACGCCGGCGGGGTCCGCCCCCCGCTCCAGGACCTCACCGAGACCGACCTCGCCGACCTCACCGCCCTCATCGACGCCCTCCCCACCGGCACCCCGGCGGACACCCTGCAGCGGGCCTGACACCAGCCTCTCCCCAAGAGACCGCACGCACAGACAGCGAAGGAAACCCATGTCCGTGAGCACCCAGACCACCACCCTCTCCGGCCACTCGATCATCGCCGGCCGCCAGGTCGTCGGCACCGGCGGCACCACCCACGGCATCGACCCGGCGACCAACGCCGAGCTCGAGCCCGCGTACTCCCTGGTCGACGAGGCCCAGCTCGCCCAGGCCACCGCGGCCGCCGAAGAGGCCTTCGAGTCCTTCAGCAGCCTCGACCCCGAGACCCACGCGGGCTTCCTCGAGAAGGTCGCCGCCAACATCGAGGCCGCCGGCCCCGAGCTGGTGGACCGCGCCTCGACCGAGACCGGACTGCCGAAGCCCCGCCTGCAGGGCGAGCTGGCGCGCACCACCGGGCAGCTGCGGCTGTTCGCCCGTGTGGTGCGGCAGGGCGACCACCGCGGCGTGCGCATCGAGCCGCCCCTGCCGGAGCGCACCCCCCTGCCCCGCCCGGACCTGCGCCAGCGCAAGGTCTCGCTGGGCCCGGTGGCCGTGTTCGGGGCCAGCAACTTCCCGTTCGCCTTCTCCACCGCCGGCGGCGACACCGCCTCCGCGCTGGCAGCCGGCTGCCCGGTGGTCTTCAAGGCGCACAACGCCCACCCCGGCACGGGAGAGATCGTGGGCCGCGCCCTCACGGACGCGGTCCGCGAGAGCGGCCTGCACCCGGGGGTGTTCTCGCTGATCTACGGTCCCGGCGCGAGCATCGGCCAGGCCCTGGTCAGGGACCCGGCCATCAAGGCCGTCGGGTTCACCGGGTCCCGCGGCGCCGGCACGGCGCTGATGGCCACGGCTGCGGCCCGTCCCGAGCCCATTCCGGTGTACGCCGAGATGAGCTCCATCAACCCCGTCTTCCTCTTCGACTCCGCCCTGCGCGGTGACGCCGAGGAGTTCGCCCGCGCCTACGTCACCTCCCTGACGGGCTCCTCCGGGCAGCTGTGCACCAACCCGGGTCTGCTGTTCGTGCCCGAGGGAGAGGCCGGCGACGCGTTCCTGGCTGCCGTCGGGCTCGTGCTGGCCGACGCCGAGGGCGCGACCATGCTCACCCCCGGCATCGCCCGCTCCTGCCGGGAGGGCATCGACGCCCTGGGCTCCCAGGAGGACGTCGAGATCGTGGCCCGCGGCAAGGAGGGCCCCACCGAGAACGCCCCCGCCCCCGTGGTCTTCGGCGCCCAGGTCCCCACCTTCCTCACCAACCCGGTGCTGCAGGAGGAGATCTTCGGCGCCTCGTCCCTGGCGATCCGCTACGGCTCCGCGGAGGAGCTGGTGGCCGCGGCGGCCCGGATGGAGGGCCAGCTGACGGCGAGCCTGTTCCTGTCCGAGGAGGACGTCCCCACCGCGGCCCCGCTGCTTCCGGTGCTGGAGCGCAAGGTGGGCCGGATCCTCGCCAACGGCTGGCCGACCGGCGTAGACGTGGGCGAGGCGATGGTCCACGGCGGCCCGTTCCCGGCGACCTCCGACTCGCGGACCACCTCGGTGGGCACGCTCGCGATCGAAAGGTTCCTCCGCCCCGTGGCCTACCAGAACATCCCCGCCGCCCTGCTGCCCGCGCCCGTGCAGGACGACAACCCGTGGCACCTCAACCGCCGGGTCGACGGCCGCATCCAGCTGGCCGGCCCCCAGGAAGGAGACCGCGCATGAGCGCCCAGCCCACCGTCGCACGGCTCGAGGTCGTGCCCGTCGCGGGGCACGACTCCATGCTGCTCAACCTCTCCGGCGCCCACGGGCCGTTCTTCACCCGCAACGTGGTGATCGTGACGGACTCCGACGGGCGGACCGGCCTGGGCGAGGTCCCGGGCGGGGAGGCGATCCGCGCCACGATCGAGGAGGCTGCCGGGCTGCTGGCGGGGCAGCCCGTGGCGCTGTTCCGCACCCTGCTGCGCCGGGTCGCTGCGGCCTTCGCGGACCGGGACGCCGGCGGGCGCGGCCTGCAGACCTTCGACCTGCGCACCGCCGTGCACGCCGTGACCGGCATCGAGTCCGCCCTCCTGGACCTGCACGGGCAGTTCCTGGGCGTGCCGGTGGCCGAGCTGCTCGGCGACGGGCAGCAGCGCGCCTCGGTGCCCATGCTGGGCTACCTGTTCTTCGTGGGCGACCCGGACAGCACCGGCCTGCCGTATCTGCGCGAGCCCCACGGCGCGGACCAGTGGGAGCGGGTGCGCCGGGAGGAGGCGATGACCCCCGAGGGCATCGTGCGCCTGGCCGAGGCCTCCCGGGAGCGGTACGGCTTCAAGGACTTCAAGCTCAAGGGCGGCGTCCAGGCCGGCGACCTCGAGGTCGACGCCGTCACGGCGATCAAGGAGCGGTTCCCCGAGGCCCGGGTCACCCTCGACCCCAACGGCGGCTGGCTGCTCGAGGAGGCCGTCCGGCTGGGCCGGCGGATGCAGGGCGTGGTCGCCTACGCCGAGGACCCGTGCGGCGCCGAGGGCCGGTTCTCCGGCCGCGAGGTGATGGCGGAGTTCCGGCGGGCCACCGGCCTGCCGACGGCGACGAACATGATCGCCACCGACTGGCGCGAGATGTCCCACGCGGTGCGTGCCGGCGCCGTGGACATCCCGCTGGCGGACCCGCACTTCTGGACGATGGCCGGTTCCGTGCGCGTGGCCCAGCTGTGCCACGAGTTCGGGCTGACGTGGGGCTCCCACTCCAACAACCACTTCGACATCTCCCTGGCCATGTTCACCCACGTGGGTGCGGCGGCACCGGGCGAGATCACCGCGCTGGACACGCACTGGATCTGGCAGGACGGCCAGGGCCTCACCCGGGAGCCGCTGCGCATCCGCGACGGCGAGATCCGGGTGCCCGCGAGCCCGGGCCTCGGCGTGGAGCTGGACCGCGAGCGCCTGGCGGAGGCCCACGAGCTCTACCTCGAGCACGGGCTGGGCGCCCGCGACGACGCCGCGGCCATGCAGTACCTCATCGAGGGCTGGAGCTTCGACCCGAAGCGCCCCTGCCTGGTCCGCTGAGCCGGAGAGGAGCGGCCGGATGACGGGGGTGCTGCTGGGCTTCGGCGTGGTGGCCGTGCTCACGGCCGTCGGTTTCGCCACCGCCGCGCTGCTGCCCGGTGAGGCCCGCACCATGCGTGCGGGCCTCACCCCCGTCATCTACTACCTGACCAATCCGGCGCTGATGGTGGTGCTCGTGGCGGGCACCGACCTCGGGGCCGTGCTCGGGGTCTACACCCCGATCGCCCTCGCCACCGCCGCGGTGGCGGGTGCGCTCTTCGCCCTGTACAGCGGCCTGGTGCTGCGCCGGGGAGCGGCCCGCACGGCGGTCGGCGCCATGGCCTCCTCCTACGTGAACGCCGGGAACATCGGGCTGCCCATCGCGCTCTACGCGGTGGGCAGCGCCGCGCCCGTGGTCTCCGTGCTGCTGGCCCAGCTGCTGGTGATCGCCCCGCTCTATCTGCTCGTGTTCTCCTGGGCCACCCGCCCGTCGCGCCGTGCCGGTCCGGGAGCGGCAATCCGGACGGCGGCCCCCGGGCGGACGAGCACCTCGACCGGCCGCACGATCGTGCGGTCGGTGGCGAACCCCGTCACGGTCGGCACCGCGGCCGGAGTGCTGCTCTCCGCGACCGGCCTGGAGGTGCCCGAGGTGCTGTGGGCCCCCCTCGAGATGCTCGGCCAGGCGTCCGTCCCCCTGCTGCTCCTGCTGTTCGGGATGGGACTGCACGGGCAGCGCCCGTTCCGGAACCGCGCGCTCGTGCCGGACGTGCTCGGCGGGACGCTGGTCAAGGTGGTCGCGATGCCCGTGCTGGCGTGGGCGATCGGCAGGTTCGGGTTCGGCCTGGGCGGCACCGAGCTGCTGGGCGTGGTCGTCATGGCGGCCCTGCCCACGGCCCAGAACGTGTTCCTGTTCTCGTCCCAGTTCCGGATGCCGGCCAACGCCGCCCGCGACATCATCCTCCTCAGCTCGTTCCTCTCCTTCCCGGCCGTCCTCCTCGCCGGCCTGCTCCTGCACTGACCCGGGGCGCCCCGCGTGCACGGCACCGGCGCTGCACGGGGTCGGAGCGCTGTCGCAGTACCGTGGAGCCTGTCCGGGCCGCCCCTCGCGGGGCCGGCCTGCCCGCCAGCCCCGAGGAGACCTCCCCGTGCCGAGCCCGAGCGCCGATCCGCCGAGCGCCCCCACGTCCCGCCGGGCGCTCGTCTACCTCGCCGTGTGCGTGGTCCTGGTGGGCCTGAACCTGCGCACGGTCTTCTCCAGCTTCTCCGCGATCCTCCCGGAGATCACCGCGGCCGCCGGCCTCCCCGGGTGGGCGGTCACCGTGCTGACCACCGCCCCGGTGACGCTGCTCGGCGTCTTCGCGCCGTTCGCGCCGCGCCTGGCCCGCCGGTTCGGGTCCGAGAACGTGCTGCTGGGCGCGATGGTGGTCCTGACCCTGGGCCTGGTGGCCCGCGGGCTGCCCCTGCCCGGGGCGAGCGCCCTGCCGCTGCTGCTCGCGGGGACGGTCGCGTGCGGCGCCGCGATCGCCCTGGGCAACGTGCTGCTGCCGTCCATCGTCAAGCGGGACTTCGCCCACCGGATCGGCCTGATGAGCGGGCTCTACACCACCGCGATCTGCGCGTCCGCCGCCCTCGGCGCGGGCCTCACCTACCCGGTGTTCCAGGCCACGGGCTCCTGGCGGGGCTCCCTGGCGGTGTGGGCGGTGCCCGCGGCCGTGGTGGTGGCGCTGCTCGTGCCGGTGGCGCTCCGCCGCCGGGCGCCCGGCCCCCCGCCGCCAGGGACCGACGGGCCCGGCCCCTGGCGCTCGCCGGTGGCCTGGCAGATCACCCTGTTCATGGTCTTCCAGGCGATGATGTCCTTCAGCGTCTTCGCGTGGCTCG
The DNA here is from genome assembly GCF_002287015.1 of Kocuria sp. WN036. Lineage (NCBI taxonomy): Bacteria > Bacillati > Actinomycetota > Actinomycetes > Micrococcales > Micrococcaceae > Kocuria > Kocuria sp. WN036. The sequence goes on along the minus strand of NZ_NSKF01000003.1, from coordinate 177,483 downwards.
CCCCCATCCTGCGGGACCGCGGGATCGACGGTGCCACCGCCGGGCTGATCGTGGCCGTGTCCATCCTGCTCCAGATGACGGGCTCGCTCTTCGCCCCGGTCCTGGCCGCGCGGATGGCCGACCAGCGGGTGCTCAACGCCGCGGTGGCCCTCATGGCCGGCGGCGGCTTCGTGCTCTCGATCTTCGGGCCCCTCCAGCTGATCTGGGTCTGGACCGGGCTGCTGGGGCTGGGCCAGGGCAGCCTCACCGCCGTGGCCCTGACGATGATCGCGCTGCGGACCCGCAGCAGCCACATGGCGGTGCGGCTCTCGGGCATGATGCAGGGCGTCGGCTACGGCGTGGGCTCCTCGGGCACCTTCCTGGTGGGGCAGCTGCTGCACTGGACCGGGGGCTTCGCCGCGGCGGGCGTCATGTTCGCGGCGGTCGGCACGCTCGCGGCGGTCTTCGGCTGGCAGGCCGGCCGGGCCCGCCTCATCCGGGAGTGACCACCCCGTCCGCCGCGCCCCGGGGCGCGGCGGTGGAGGAGCGCTCGACGAGCGAGGTCTGGAGCTGGAGCGGGTGGACCCGGCGGGACCCGCCGGCCAGCAGGGTGATCGCGCGCTCGACGGCCATCTCGCCCATGGCGTGCAGGGGCTGGCGCACCGTGGTCAGCTTGGGCGAGGCCCAGCGCGCGAGCAGCGTGTCGTCGAAGCCGACCACGCTGAGGTCCTCGGGCACCCGCAGCCCCGCCTGCCGGGCGGCCTCGAAGGCGCCGAGGGCGGCCTCGTCGGAGGCCGCGAACAGGGCCGTGGGCGGATCCTCGAGCTCGAGCAGCTCCTGGGCGCCGGCGAAGCCCGCCTCGTAGCTGAACCCGCCGCCCGTCACGAGCCCGGGGTCGTGCGGCACCCCGGCGTCCTCCAGGGCGCTGCGGTAGCCGGCCAGGCGCTCGCGCGCCGGGACCGAGCCCCCGGCGCCGCTGAGGTGGCCGATCCGGCGGTGCCCGAGCCCCAGGAGGTGGGTGGTGGCCTCGTGCCCGCCGGCCCAGTTGGTGGAGCCGATGCTGGGGACCGTGGACGGCAGGCTGTTCACGGGGTCGATGGCCACCAGCGGGACCTGCGCGTGGGCCGCGGCGGCCACCTGCTCCGCGGTCAGCGGGGTGGTCACGGCGATGACCGCGGTCTCGCCCGTGCGGCCGCAGCGGGCGAACCAGTCCTCGGAGAACGGGGGGACGTCGCCCTGCTCCAGGCTCGGCAGCGTGCTCAGCATGAGGTCGGCCTCGGCGCGGCCGCAGGCGTCCACGGCGCCGGCCATCACCTGGAGGGAGTAGTTGCTCTCGAGGGTGTCGAAGACGAGCACGATGGCCGTCCGGGGCCGGCGGGCGGCCGAGCCCGTGTAGCCGAGGTCGGCGACCGCGGCCCGGACCCGCTCCCGCGTGTCCTCCCCCACGTCGGGGCGTCCGTTGAGCACCTTGGAGACCGTGCCCTTGGAGACGCCGGCCTGGGCGGCCACCTGGCTCAGCGTGGTTCTCTTCATGCGGGACGATCTCCTCGGACGCGGGCGGGTCACGGGCGGACGGCGAAACGTTTCGACGCACTTCGCCGCAGTGGCCCCGGTCACACCAGGGGGTTGACGGGTGTGAAACAGGCCACTTACTCTTCTCGCAACGAAACGCTATACGAAAAGTTTCGTAGGCGCAATGCATTGCTCGACGACGAGGAGAACGCCATGACCACCCACCGCAGCCTCCGCCCCGCGCCCGCCGGCGCGCACCGGGGCCCCTTCTCCCCCCGCTCGCTGTCCCGCATCGCGCTCGTGGGCGCCGCGGCCCTGACCCTGGCCGGGTGCAGCGCCGGGGCCCAGCCCGGCGGCGGGGGCGGCGAGGGCGGCGCCAGCGCCTGGACGCTGACCGGCGGCGCCGAGGAGACGTTCCGCAGCTCCTTCCAGGCGTGGAACGACGCCAACGGCGACAGCCCCATCACCGCCGAGTACTTCGCGAACGACGCCTTCAAGGAGAAGATCCGCACCAGCGTCGGCTCCGGCAACGCGCCGACCCTGATCTACAACTGGGGCGGCGACACCCTGGAGAGCTACGTCGAGAACGGCAGCGTGGTGGAGCTGACCGGGGAGATCCCCGAGATGGAGGAGCGCGCCCTCGACTCCGTGCTGGAGACCGGCAAGGTGGACGGGAAGCTCTACGCCGTCCCGAACAACAACACCCAGCCCGTCATCCTGTACTACAACACCAAGCTCTTCGAGGAGGCCGGCGTCGAGGTCCCCACCACGTGGGAGGAGATGCTGGACGCCGTGGAGGCCTTCAAGGCCGAGGGCGTCACGCCGATCTCCGTGGCCGGCTCCAGCCAGTGGCCGTACCTGATGTGGATCCAGTACCTCACCGACCGGATCGGCGGGCCCGAGGTGTTCCAGGCCGTCGTGGACGGCGAGGAGGACGCGTGGTCGCACCCGGCGATCACCCAGGCCCTGGAGAAGATCCAGGAGCTCGTCGAGGCCGGCGGCTTCGGCGACGCCTACGGATCCGTGGTGGCCGACGCGGGCGCCGACGTGGCGCTCGTGCACACCGACCAGGCGGCCATGATGCTGCACGGCAGCTGGGTCTACTCCAGCTTCCTCACCGACGCCCCCGAGTGGACCGCCGAGGGCAACCTGGGCTACACCACGTTCCCCGAGATCGAGGGCGGACAGGGCGACCCGCAGAACATCGTGGGCAACCCGGCGAACTTCTGGGCCGTGTCCGCGGACGCGTCCGAGGAGGAGCAGGCCACGGCCCTCGAGTACCTCGACGACATGAACCTCGACGACGCCGCGGTCGACACGCTCTTCGACGCCGGGCTGATCCCCGCCGTGGACGGCGTGGAGGACAGGATCGCCGAGACCGAGCACCCGGAGTACCTCGACTTCGCCTACTCGATGGTCCAGGACGCGCCGAACTTCCAGCTCTCCTGGGACCAGGCGCTCCCGGCCGACCAGGGACAGGCCCTGCTGACCAACCTCAGCCAGGTCTTCGCCGGCGAGATGAGCCCCGAGGAGTTCCAGACCGCGATGAACGGGACGCTCTGATGCTCGTGCGCTCCTCCACCCGGCGGAGGGCCCGGGCGGGCGCCGGCCCCAGCAACTGGATGCTGGCGCCCGCCCTGGTCTTCTTCGGCATCTTCGCGATCGGTCCTCTGCTGGGCGTCCTGGTGCTGTCCTTCATGGAGTGGGACGGCCTGGGCACCCCGCAGTGGACCGGGGGCGAGAACTGGGTGTCCGTGCTCGAGAACCCGGTCTCGCGGCAGGCGATGGTGCTGACGGTCCAGCTCACGCTGCTGAGCTACGCCGTGCAGTTCCCGCTGAGCCTGCTGCTCGGCGTGTTCATGGCCGGCCGCCAGCGGTACCGGGAGTTCCTCTCCGTCCTGTACTTCCTGCCGATGCTCTTCTCGGCCGCGGCGATCGGCATCGCCTTCAAGGCCCTGCTCGACCCGAACTTCGGGCTGTCGCGGGCGTTCGACGCGGCGCTGCTGCGGCAGGACTGGCTGGGTGACGGGAGCCTGGCGTTCTACGTCGTCGTCGTCGTCATCTCGTGGTCCTTCATCCCCTTCCACTCGCTGCTCTACCAGGCGGGGGTGCGGCAGATCCCGCGGACCATGTACGAGGCCGCCACCATCGACGGCGCGGGCACGGTGCGGCAGTTCTTCTCGATCACGCTGCCGCAGCTGAAGTACACCATCGTGACGTCCTCCACGCTGATGCTGGTCGGCTCCCTGACCTACTTCGACCTCGTCTTCGCCCTCACCGGAGGCGGGCCCGGCACCGCGACCCGGATCCTGCCCCTGGACATGTACCTGACCGGATTCCGCAGCAACCAGATGGGCGAGGCCAGTGTCCTGGCGGTCATCCTCGTCGCCGTGGGGCTCACCCTCGCCCTCGGCCTGCAACGGCTCACCGGGGCCGAAAAGATGGAGAGCCAGGCGGAAGGTGCGTAGTCCCATGAGCACACGAACCGCGGACACCCGTCCCGTGCGCACGCGGCCCGGGGGCGCGCCCCGCCCGGACGCCCGGCCGGCGGCCGCCCGTCCCGCCCGCCGGCGCCGGGGGCTCCCGAACATCCCGGCGGCCGTCGGCGGCTGGCTGTGGCTGGGCGCGATCATCATCCCGATCTACTACATCGCCATCACGAGCCTGAAGCCCCGCGAGGACTACTACTCCACGAACCCGCTGCTGCCCTCGTCCCCGACGTTCGCGCCGTACGCCACGGTCCTGCAGAACCAGTTCGTCCAGTACTTCCTCAACAGCGTGGTCGTGGTCGTCTTCACGGTGGCCGGGATCGTCTTCCTGTCCCTGCTCGCGTCCTACGTGATCGTGCGCAGCCGGAGCGGGCTGGCCGTGTTCTCGAACCGGCTGTTTCTGCTGGGCATCGCCATCCCGATCCAGGCGACGATCATCCCGATCTACCTGATCATCGTCCAGCTCGGCCTCTACGACACCCTGGCCGCCCTGATCCTGCCCGGGATCGCGTCCGGGATCCCGATCACGGTCCTGATCCTGACGAACTTCATGCGGGACATCCCCAACGAGCTCTACGAGTCCATGACCCTCGACGGCGCCGGCGACTGGAAGGTCTTCCGCACGCTCGTGCTGCCGCTGAGCCTGCCCGCCATCACCACCGTGGGCGTCTACAACGCCCTCAACAGCTGGAACAACTTCCTGTTCCCGCTGATCCTCACGCAGAGCTCCGCGAAGCGCACGCTGCCCCTGTCCCTGTGGACCTACCAGGGGGAGTTCCAGGCCGACATCCCCGCCGTCCTGGCCGCCGTCGTCCTCTCGGCGCTGCCGATCCTCGTCCTCTACGTCTTCGGGCGCCGGCACCTCGTCGCCGGGCTCACCGCCGGCTTCGGCAAGTGACGCGCCCACCGAGCAGAAAGAACACCCCCATGACAGCACCCTGGAACGACCCCGCCCGCCCCGTCGCCGAACGCGTCGACGCCCTGCTGCAGGAGCTGAGCCTCGAGGAGAAGGCCGGTCAGCTCGGCAGCTACTGGCTGCGCCCCGACCCGGAGGAGGCCACGGGCGGCGCGGCCCCCATGGAGTCCGCCTTCGCCGACGACCGCTCGACCTTCGAGGCCGCGATCGCGCACGGTCTCGGCCACATCACCCGGGCCTTCGGCAGCGCGCCGATCTCGGCCGCGGACGGGGTGGAGCACCTGCGCACCCTGCAGCGCCAGGTCGTGGAGACCTCCCGGCTCGGGATCCCGGCCATCGCCCACGAGGAGTGCCTCACCGGGTTCACCACCCTGGGGGCCACCTGCTACCCGGCCGCGATCGCCTGGGGCGCCGCCTTCGACCCCGAGCTGGTCCGCACCATGGCCCGGCACATCGGCGCCGACATGAAGGGCGTGGGCGTCCACCTCGGCCTCTCCCCCGTGCTCGACGTCGTCCGCGACTACCGCTGGGGCCGCGTCGAGGAGACCGTCGGCGAGGACCCCTACCTCGTGGGCACCCTGACCACCGAGTACGTCCGGGGGCTGCAGGAGGCCGGCGTGATCGCCACCCTGAAGCACTTCGCGGGCTACTCCACCTCCCGCGCCGGGCGCAACCACGCCCCCGTCTCGATCGGACCGCGCGAGTTCCGCGACGTCGTCCTCGTGCCCTTCGAGATGGCCGTCAAGCTCGGGCAGGCCGGCGCGGTGATGAACTCCTACGCGGACGTCGACGGCGTCCCGCCCGTCGCCGACCCCGAGCTGCTCACCACCCTCCTGCGGGAGACCTGGGGCTTCGAGGGCACGGTCGTCTCCGACTACTGGGCCGTGAGCTTCCTGGAGTCCATGCACCACGTCGCCGCGGACCCCCGCGACGCCGGCGTCCAGTCGCTCGCGGCCGGGATGGACGTGGAGCTGCCCGAGACCGGCTGCTTCGCGGACCTCGCCGGCGCCGTGCGCGACGGCGCGCTCGACGAGTCCCTGCTCGACCGCGCGGTGCGGCGGGTGCTGACGCAGAAGGTCGAGCTGGGCCTGCTGGATCCGGGCTTCGACCCCGGCACCGCGGGCGGGGCCGTCGACCTCGACTCCCCGGCGAACCGCCGGCTCGCCCGGCGCATGGCCGAGGAGTCCGTCGTCCTGCTCAAGAACGAGGGCGTCCTGCCGCTGGCCCGCGACACCGCCCGGAAGGTCGCGGTCATCGGCCCCAGCGCCGGGCAGCCCCGCGCGTTCCTCGGCTGCTACAGCTTCACCAACCACGTCCTGTCCCGCTTCGGGGAGTCCGGCACCGGCATCGAGATCACCTCGATCGTCGACGCCCTCGCCGAGGAGTTCGCGGACGGGGGGACCACCTTCCGGCACGCCCGCGGCGTCGACTTCACCGACCCCGACACCAGCGGCATCGCCGAGGCCGTGGCCGCGGCCGAGGAGGCCGACCTCGCGGTCGTCACCGTGGGCGACCTCGCCGGGCTCTTCGGCACGGGCACCTCCGGCGAGGGCTGCGACGTCGTGGACCTGTCCCTGCCCGGCCGGCAGGCCGAGCTCGTCGAGGCCGTGCTCGCCACGGGCACCCCGGTGGTCCTCGTGCTCGTGACGGGCCGCCCCTACAGCCTCGGCGCGTTCGACGACCGCTGCGCGGCCGTGGTGCAGGCCTTCATGCCCGGCGAGGAGGGCGGGCACGCCGTCGCCGGAGTGCTCTCCGGGCGGGTGAACCCCTCCGGGCGGCTGCCCGTGGGGATCCCCCGGCACGTGGGCGGGCAGCCCGGCACCTACCTGACCCCCGCCCTGGGCGGATACTCGGAGGGCGTCTCCAACCTGGACCCTCGGCCGCTGTACCCGTTCGGCCACGGCATCGGCTACTCGAGCTTCTCCTACGACGCGCTCGAGCTGTCCGCGGCCGAGATCGGCACCGACGGCACCGTGGAGGCCGCGGTCACCGTGACCAACACCTCCGGCCGGGCCGGCCAGGAGGTCGTCCAGCTGTACCTGAGCGACCCCGTCGCCCAGGTCGTCCGGCCGCTGAAGATGCTCGTCGGCTTCGCCAAGATCGCGCTGGAGGCCGGGCAGAGCGCCCGCGTGGTCTTCTCCGTCCACGCCGACCGCACCTCGTTCACGGGCCGGGCCGTGCGCCGGATCGTGGAGCCGGGCGAGTTCGTCCTGCGCGCCGGCACCTCCAGCGAGGACCTGCCCCTCGAGGGCCGGTTCACGGTCACCGGCACGGTCCGGGACGTGGAGGACGCCGACCGCGTCCTCACGACCCCCGTCGAGGTCCGCGTCGCCGACCGCGCCCTCGCCGCGTCCGCCGACGCCTCCTGAGCCCGGGGCGCGGGCCGCCGTGCGGCCCGCGCCCCGTCCCACCCGTCCCCGCGAATCCCCCACCCCCCCTGATGAAGGAACCCCCGACATGAGCAGACGAGCCCCCCTCCTCCGCGCCGGAGCGGCCACCGCCGTCGCCGCCCTGTGCCTCACCGCGGTCCCCCAGGCCGCGAGCGCCGCCCCGGAGACCCGGCCCCCCGGCCTGGCGAAGCAGGACACCCTGCGCTGGAACACCCCGAAGGACTTCCGCATCGGCAGCGCCGTGGCCGGCGGAGGCCACCACACCAGCGCCGACTACCCGGAGCCCTTCCCCTCCGACCCCGAGTACCGCTCCGTCCTGGCGCGGGAGTTCAGCTCCCTGACCCCCGAGAACCAGATGAAGTGGGAGTTCATCCACCCCGAGGAGGGGGTCTACGAGTTCGGCCCCGCGGACGACATCGTCGACTTCGCCGAGGCCAACGGGCAGGTCGTGCGCGGCCACACCCTGTTCTGGCACAGCCAGAACCCCGACTGGCTCGAGGAAGGCGACTACACCCCCGACGAGCTGCGCGCCATCCTCAAGGAGCACATCCACACGGTGGTCGGCCACTACGAGGGCCGCATCCAGCAGTGGGAGGTCGCCAACGAGATCTTCGACGACAGCGGGAACCTGCGCCTGCAGGAGAACATCTGGCTGCGGGAGCTGGGCCCGGAGATCATCGCCGACATCTTCCGCTGGGCCCACGAGGCCGACCCGAACGCCCAGCTGTTCTTCAACGACTACAACGTGGAGGGCATCAACGCGAAGTCCGACGCCTACTACGCGCTGATCCAGGACCTGCTCGCGCAGGGCGTGCCGGTCCACGGCTTCGGGATGCAGACCCACCTCGGCCTCCAGTACGGCTTCGACGGGCGCATGCAGCAGAACCTCCAGCGCTTCGACGACCTGGGGCTGGAGACGGCCGTCACCGAGATCGACGTCCGCGGACCGGTCGACGGCGACGACCGGATGACCGACGAGCTGCGCCGGAAGCAGGCCGACTGGTACCGCACGGCCCTCGAGGCGTGCCTGGCCGTGGAGGACTGCAACTCCTTCACCGTGTGGGGCGTGCTCGACGAGCACTCCTGGGTGCCGAACACCTTCCCCGGCTACGGGGACGCCCTGACCATGGAGGGCGACTACGAGCGCAAGCCGGCCTACGACGCCCTCCAGGAGGCCCTGGTCCGCTCGCAGCCCGGCGGCGACGCGAAGTGGGAGCACCACCCCGCGTTCCGCTGAGCCGATCGCCCGGACCCGGCCGGAGCGCGACGGGGCCCGCTCGTGCGAGCGGGCCCCGTCGTCGTCCCCGGACGGGGGCGGGTCAGCGCCGGTCGATCCAGCGGGCCGGCGAGTCGTAAATGGCCTCGAGGGCCGTGGCGGCCGCGCCGGTCAGGGCGGGATGGGCCTCCGCGGCGGAGCGCTGGATCTCGACGGGCCCCACCTCCGCCGTGAGCGCGTGCGCCTCCAGGACCTCGCGCAGCACGGGCTCCAGCTCCGGGGCGATCGGGGCGAAGTACCCGGAGAGCACGACCGTCGACAGGTCCAGGACGTTCATCGAGTTCGCGAGCACCACGCCGAGGGGCCGCCCGATCATCTCCATGACCGCCTCCCGGCTCTGCAGCCGCTCCGCCGTGGCCGCCACGAGGTCCTCGATCCGGACGTCCTCCGGCAGGCCGGTCCGGCCCCGCAGCGCGTGGTAGCTGGCGTAGGCCTCGAGGCAGCCGCGCCGCCCGCACCGGCACAGCTCCCCGCCGGGGGTGATCGTGACGTGGCCCAGTTCCCCCGCCCAGCCGTGCTCACCGCGGAGGATGCGCCCCTCCAGGACCACGGCGCCGCCGATGCCGGTCTGGCCGTGCAGGAAGAGGAAGGACGCGCCCGGCCGGCGCAGGACCTCGGTGCGCGCGGCGAGCATGCTGTCGTTGCCGGCGGTGAGCCCCGGGCCCCGGAACGCCGGGTGCTCCCGGAGCCGCTCGACCAGCGGGACGTCCTGCCAGGCGAGGTTGGGGGCGGAGAGCACGGTGGCGCGGTCCGTGGAGAGCCGGCCGGGGACCGAGACGCAGATCCCGGCCACGGGCACGTCCCGGCGGGGCGCCAGGGCGGTGCCCAGCAGACCGGCCAGCACGGAGGCGACCTCGTCCACGGACGCCCCGGCGAAGGCCCCGAAACGGGACTCCTCGTGCAGGACGCGGCCGCCGAGATCCGTGACGAGGCACGCGAGGTGGTCGGCGGCGATCTCCAGGCCCACGCCCAGCACGGTCCCCCGGGCCACGGTCAGGGGGATCGTCGGCCGCCCGGACACCCGCGCGGCCGTCTGCCGGCCCTCGACGAGCAGACCCGCCTCGAGCAGCTCCTGCACCAGTTTGGACACGGTGGGCTTCGTGAGCCCGGTGAGCTTGGCGAGCGCGGCGCGCGAGACCGGCGCGTCCGCCCCGGCGACGGCGCGCAGCACGGTGGAGAGGTTGTGCTCCCGCAGGTGGCTCGACTGCACGGACGACTCTCCTCTGGTGCCGAGAGGACCGGGTCCGGCGCGGATCCCGGCCGACCGGACGGCAGAAAATCCGCCGGCGGTCTTCCCCCACGGTATCCCAGCTCTTATAGTAAGTAACGGAAACTAACCAACTGGGAAAGGACCTCCGATGCCCACCTCCTCCCCCGCGACCTCCCTCGCCCCGTCACTCACCCCGTCCCCCGCGGACAAGTTCTCCTTCGGCCTGTGGACCGTGGGCTGGGCCGCCCGCGACCAGTTCGGCACCGCCTCCCGGCCCGAGCTCGACCCCCTCGAGTCCGTGCGCAAGCTCAAGGAGCTCGGCGCCTGGGGCTTCACCTTCCACGACAACGACCTGATCCCCTTCGACGCCACCGAGGCCCAGCGCGAGAAGCTGATCGGGCAGCTGAAGCAGACCATGGACGAGACCGGCATGGTCTGCGAGATGGTCACCACGGACACCTTCGCGGAGCCGATCTTCAAGGACGGCGCGTTCACGTCCAACGACCGGCGGGTCCGGCGCTACGGCCTGCGCAAGGTGCTCCGCAACGTGGACCTCGCCGCCGAGCTCGGCGCCACGACCTTCGTGATGTGGGGCGGGCGCGAGGGCACCGAGTACGACTCCTCCAAGGACCTCTACGCCGCCCTGGACCGCTACGCCGAGGGCATCGACACCGTGGCCGGGTACATCAAGTCCCAGGGCTACGACATGCGCATCGGCCTCGAGCCGAAGCCCAACGAGCCCCGCGGCAACATCTTCCTGCCGACCATCGGGCACGCCCTCGCGTTCATCGACCGACTCGAGAACGGGGACGTCGTGGGCGTGAACCCGGAGACCGGGCACGAGCAGATGGCCACGCTGAACTACACGCACGGCCTCGCCGAGGCGCTGTGGTGCGAGAAGCTGTTCCACATCGACCTCAACGGGCAGAACGGCCCGATGTACGACCAGGACCTGGTGTTCGGCCACGGCAACCTGATCAGCGCCTTCTTCACGGTGGACCTGCTGGAGAACGGGTTCCCGTCCCTGCCGGGCGCCTACCAGGGGGCCCGGCACTTCGACTACAAGCCCTCCCGCACCGAGCACCTCGACGGCGTCTGGGACTCGGCCGCGGCGAACATGCGGATGTACCTGCTGCTGAAGGAGCGGGCGGTGGCCTTCCGCCAGGACCCCGACGTCCAGGAGGCCATGGAGCAGTCCGGCATCCTCGAGCTCGGCGAGCCGACCCTCGCCGAGGGCGAGGACCTCGAGGCGTTCCTCGCCGACCGCAGCGCCTACGAGGACCTCGACCTGACGGGCCCGTCGGAGCGCAACTACGGCTTCGTGCGCCTGCACCAGCTCGCCGTCGAGCACCTCATGGGCGCCCGGGGCTGAGACACCCGGGGCCGGCACCCACCCCCCTCCGGGGTGCCGGCCCCGTCCCGGCCCGGTCCGGCGCACATCCCCCCCTGCGCCGGGCCGGGCACTGCGCGTCCCGTCCCGCGGCGCCCTCGCCGCTCCGTCCCGACCCCGCACCGAGGTTCTTCATGGCACGCACCACCGTCCTGGGCATCGACTCCTCCACCCAGTCCACCAAGGCGCTCCTCGTCGACGCCGGCACCGGCGAGGTCCTCGCGCAGCGCCGCGCCCCCCACCCGGACGGGACCGAGGTGGACCCCCGGGCCTGGCTCGCCGCGCTCGACGACGCCGCCGGGCCCTTCCTCGCGGAGGCCGCCGCGGTCTCCGTCGGGGGCCAGCAGCACGGGATGGTCGCCCTCGACGAGCACGACGCCGTGGTGCGCGACGCCCTGCTGTGGAACGACACCCGCTCGGCGCCGCAGGCCCGCCGGCTCGTCGAGGAGATGGGCGGTGCGGCCGCCTGCGCCGAGGAGCTCGGCAGCGTGCTGGTCGCGTCCATGACGTCCACCAAGCTGCGCTGGATGGCGGAGCACGAGCCGGAGCACGCCGCCCGCACCCACCGGGTGCTGCTGCCCCACGACTACCTGTCCCACCACCTCGACGCCGACCGGTCGTCCTTCTTCACCGACCGCGGCGACGCCTCCGGGACCGGCTACTTCTCCACGCGCACCGGCGCCTGGGACCACGCCCTCGTGGAGCAGGCGCTCGGCCACGACCTCGAGCTCCCGCAGGTGGCCGCCGCCCCGAACGCGGTCATGGGCCGCACGGCCGCGGGGGCGGTGCTCGCGGCCGGCACGGGCGACAACATGGCCGCCGCGCTGGGCGTCACGCTCGGCCCCGGCGACGTGTCCCTGTCGATCGGCACCTCCGGGGTCGCGGCCATGGTCTCGGAGACCCGCACCGCGGACCCCAGCGGGCTGGTGACCGGCTTCGCCGACGCCACCGGCCGCTACCTGCCCATGGCCACGACCCTCAACGCCGCCCGGATCCTGGAGTTCGGGGCCCGGGTGCTGGGCGTCGACCACGCGGGCCTCGCCGAGCTCGCCCTCGCGGGCCGTCCCGGGGCGGGCGGCGTCACCCTGCTCCCCTACCTCGACGGGGAGCGCACGCCCGACCGGCCCGAGGCCCGCGCCACCCTGCACGGGATGTCCTCGCGCACCGGCCGGGAGGACATCGCCCGGGCCTGCGTGGAGGGCCTGCTCTGCTCCCTCGCCGACGGCGTGGCCGCGCTCGAGCGGGCCACCGGCACCGCTGCGGAGCGGATCCTCCTGATCGGCGGCGGCGCGCAGTCCGAGGCGGTGCGCCGGCTCGCCCCGGCCGTGCTCGGCCGTCCCGTGCTCGTCCCCGCCCCGGCGGAGTACGTGGCCCTCGGCGCCGCCCGGCAGGCCGCCTGGGCCCTCTCGGGCGAGGACGAGCCCCCGGCCTGGGCGCTCGCCGGCGCCCGGCAGTATGAGGCCGAGCCGACGCCCGGGGTCCTGGAGGCCTACCGCACGCTGCGCGACCGGACCGCCGGCTGGTCCCGGCCCCCGGCCGGCGCCCACCCCCAGCGGTGAGACCGGCCCGCGGTCCGGCGGGGCGCCGCCCGACGGGCGGGAGGCCACCGTCCGCACCCCGGCCGCCCCGGTCGGTCTGAGCCTGCGGGCGCTCGACCTCGGCGCCGCGGTCCGGGCCCGCACCGCCCGGCCGGACCGGTCAGCCCAGCGCCTCCTCCAGCGCGGCCAGCACCTCGGACGCGCTCCCGGCGTCGAGGAGGGCCCGCCGGCAGGACTCCCCGGCCAGGGCCTCGGAGAGCTCGGCCAGCAGCTCCAGGTGCTCCTCCCCGGAGCGCTCCTCCGGGAGGGAGATCAGGAAGACCAGGTGGACCGGTTCGCCGTCCAGCGCGTTCCACTCGACGCCGTCCCGGCTGCGGGCGAACGCGATCATCGGCCGCTCGGCACCGGCGGACTTGGCGTGCGGCAGGGCCACGCCGTTGCCCACCCCGGTGGACCCCTCCTCCTCCCGGGCCAGGGCCGCCGCGACGGTGCTGTCGGCGTCGTACGCCCGCCCCGTGTGCGCGCCGAGCTCGGCGAGCTGCCGGATGACGCCGTCCCGGTCCGCCCCGTGGACGTCCAGGAGCACGGTCGACTCGCTCAGGTGGTCCAGGACGGAGCCGGAGCGCCCCGGGGAGTCGTCCTCGGCGCGGGAGGTCCTGTCGCTCATGTGCTGTCCCATCGGTGGAGGTGGACGGGCGGCGCGGTCCCACCGCGCTGCCCGCGGCACCGCTGCGCCCTCGTGCGGGCCAACCTACGGCGGCCGGGCCCCGGCGTCCACCGGTCCGCGCGGATTCCGATCCCGACGGCAAATATTGTTGAACAATCCTGGGGGACAGGGCATGCTGGAGGGACCGACGTGACAAGGAGCACAGCATGCCCCCCTCCGACATCGACCTCAACGCGGACTGCGGCGAGTCGCTCAGCGCCTGGGCCATGGCCGGCGATGAGGCCGTCCTGCACGTGGTCACCAGCGCCAACGTGGCCTGCGGCTTCCACGCGGGGGACCCGACGGTCGCCCGCCGGACCTGCACCGTGGCCGCCGAGCAGGGCGTGGCCGTGGGCGCGCAGGTCTCCTACGACGACCTCAAGGGCTTCGGCCGCCGCTTCATCGCCGTACCCCGGGCGGAGCTGACCGACCAGCTGGTGTACCAGATCGGCGCCCTCCAGGCCCTGGCCCGCGCCTCGGGCACCGGGGTGAGCTACGTCAAGCCGCACGGCGCCCTGTACAACGCGATCGTCCACCACGAGGAGCACGCAGGAGCGGTGGTGGACGCCGTGCGCGACGTCGACGACGCCCTGCCCCTGCTGGTGCTGCCCGGCTCCGAGATCGAGCGCCAGGCGCGGGCGGCCGGGCTGCGCACGGTCCGCGAGGCCTTCGCCGACCGCGGCTACACGCCGCAGGCCACGCTCGTGCCCCGCACCGAGGCCGGCGCCGTCCTGCACGACGCCGACGAGATCGCCGCCCGCGTGGTGCGGATGGCCGTCGAGGGCGTGGTCGAGGCCGTCGACGGCTCCCTCGTGGCGGTGGACGCCCAGAGCATCTGCGTGCACGGGGACACCCCCGGGGCGCTGGCCATCGCCGAGCGCGTGCGCCGCGCCCTCGAGGAGGCCGGCCTGCGGGTCGGGAGCTTCCTGTGAGCGGGCCGGCCCCCGCGGGGCCCCGCCGGGTCCGGCCGCTCGGCCCGCGGGCGGCGCTGGTCGAGTGCGCCGACCTGCACGACGCCGTGGCGGTGCACGCCCGGCTCGCCGCCGCGGACCTGCCCGGGCTCGTGGACTGCGTGGCCGGCGCGGAGACCGTGGTGGTGCGCGCGAGCACCACCGATGCGCTGCGGGAAGTCGTCCGCGCCGCCCGCGCCGTCCCCCGCGGGAGCGCCGGGGCCGGCGGGGCCGGCGGGGCCCGCACCGTGACCATCGACGTCGTCTACGACGGCGAGGACCTGGCGGCGGTCGGCGAGCTCACGGGCCTCGGCGCGGACGGGGTGGTCCGGTTCCACACCGGGCAGGCGTGGACGGCCGCCTTCGCCGGCTTCGCGCCCGGCTTCTTCTACTGCGTGGGCGAGGACGGTCCCGACGTCCCGCGCCGGGGCACGCCGCGCACCGCCGTCCCCGCCGGCTCGGTGGCCCTGGCCGGCCGGTTCTCCGCCGTCTATCCCCGCAGCTCCCCCGGCGGCTGGCAGCTCATCGGCCGCTCCGCGGCCCGGATGTTCGACCTCGACCGCGAGGACCCCGCCCTGCTGCGCCCCGGGGACCGGGTGCGCTACCGGCCCGTGCGCGAGCTCGTGGAGGTCGCCGCGGCCCCCGCCGGGACCGCCCCGGTGCGGGGGCCCCACCTGACGGTCGGCGCCCCCGGGCTGCAGACCCTCGTCCAGGACGGCGGCCGGGCGGGCTCCGCCGCGCTGGGCGTGTCCCCCTCGGGCGCGCTCGACGCCGCCGCCGCCGGGTCGGCCAACCGGCTCGTGGGCAACGGCCCGGGGGCGGCGGTGCTGGAGCACCTGCTCGGCGGGCTCGAGCTGACCGCCCACGGGGAGCACGTCCTGGCGGTCACCGGTGCGCGAGCGGCGCTGACGGTCACGGGCCCGGCCCCGTGGCGGCCCCCGCCCGGCACCCCCTTCGCCCTGCGCGACGGCGAACGGCTGGCCGTCGGCACCGTGACGGCCGGGGCGCGGGTCTACGTGGGCGTCCGCGGCGGGATCGCGGTCCCGCCGGTGCTGGGCAGCCGCTCCGCGGACACGCTCGCGGGGCTGGGCCCGGCCCCCCTGGCCGCCGGCGACGCCCTGCCGGTCGGGCCGGACCCGGGCACCGCCGTCCGGCCCCCCGAGCCGGCGCCCGCCCCGGCCGCGGTGCCCACGGTCCGCGTGGTCCCGGGCCCCCGCGACGACTGGTTCACCCCCGCCGCCGTGACCTCCTTCTTCGCGCAGGAGTGGGAGCTGACCGCGTCCTCCGACCGCGTGGGCGCCCGGCTCTCCGGCGAGCCGCTGGAGCGGGTGCGCACGGACGAGCTGCCCAGCGAGGGGACCGTGCCCGGCTGCGTCCAGGTCCCGCCCGCGGGCCTGCCGGTCGTCCTGCTGCAGGACGCGCCCACCACCGGCGGCTACCCCGTCATCGGGGTGGTGCACCCGGAGGACCTCGCCGTGCTCGCCCAGCTGCGCCCCGGCGGCCGCCTGCGCTTCACCCGGCTGCCGGCGCCCGATCTCGGCCCGCCGCCCGCGGAGGACCCCGAGCCCGCCACCGCGCGGGCCGAACCCGACAGCACCGCCACCAGCACGTCCACCGACATGTCCACCGACACCTCCCGGGAGTAGCACCGTGCGCAAGATCCTGATCGCCAACCGCGGGGAGATCGCCGTCCGCGTCGTCCACGCCTGCGCCGAGGCCGGCCTCGAGTCCGTGGCCGTCTACGCCGACCCCGACGCCGACGCCCCGCACGTCCTCCTGGCCGACGAGGCGTACGCCCTGGAGGGCACCTCGGCCGCCGAGACCTACCTGGACGGGGACGAGGTGCTCGCGATCGCGCGCCGGTGCGGCGCCGACGCCGTGCACCCGGGCTACGGGTTCCTCTCCGAGAACGCCGGGTTCGCCCGGGCGGTGATCGAGGCCGGCCTCACCTGGATCGGCCCCTCCCCGGAGACGATCGTGCTGCTGGGGGACAAGGTCGCCGCCCGCGAGATCGCCCGGCGCGCGGGCGCCCCGCTCGTGCCGGGCAGCGACGGCCCGGTCGAGTCGCCGGAGGACGCCCGGGCCTTCGCGCAGGAGCACGGCCTGCCGGTGATCGTGAAGGCCGCCCACGGCGGCGGGGGCCGCGGCATGCGCGTGGTCCGGGAGCTCGACGAGGTCGAGGACGCCTTCCGCTCGGCCGCCCGCGAGGCGCAGAGCGCGTTCGGCCGCGGCGAGTGCTTCGTGGAGCGCTTCCTGGACCGCCCGCGGCACGTGGAGGCGCAGGTCGTGGCCGACTCCCACGGCCACGTCGTCGTGCTCGGGACCCGGGACTGCTCCCTGCAGCGCCGCCACCAGAAGCTCGTCGAGGAGGCCCCCGCGCCGTTCCTCTCGGACGACCAGCGCGAGCGGATCGCCGCCGCCGCCGAGGGCATCTTCCGGGAGGCCGGGTACGTGGGGGTGGGCACCGCCGAGTTCCTCGTGGCCCCGGACGGGCTGATCTCCTTCCTGGAGGTCAACACCCGGCTGCAGGTGGAGCACCCGATCACCGAGGAGGTCTACGGCGTGGACCTGGTCCGCGCCCAGCTGACCGTGGCCGCCGGGGACCCGCTGCCCGTGCTCGAGACCCCGGTCCCGCGCGGGCACGCGTTCGAGTTCCGGATCAACGCCGAGGACCCCGGCCGCGGCTTCCTGCCCTCCGGGGGCACGGTCGAGGCCGTCGACACCCCGACCGGCCCGGGTGTGCGCGTGGACTCCGGGGTGCACCGCGGCACCCGGGTGGCCACGACCTTCGACTCACTGCTGCTCAAGCTCGTCGTCAGCGCGCCCACCCGCGAGCAGGCCCTCGTGCGGGCCCGCACCGCCCTGCGCGAGCTGCGGGTGCACGGCGTGGCCACCACGGTCCCGTTCCACCGCGCCGTGCTGGACGCCCCCGCCTTCGCCGGGAGCGAGGGGCTCGGGGTGTGGACCACGTGGATCGAGGACGAGTTCGCCGGCCGGCTCGCCCCGGACGCCGAGTACGCCCGCGCGGACGAGCCGGGCCGCACCCGCTTCACGGTGGACGTGGACGGGCGGCGCGTGAGCATCGGGATCCCCGACGCCCTCGCCGCGGCCCTGGGCTCCGCCCCCGCGGCGTCGGAGGCCGCCCCCGCGGGGGCGCAGCCCGCCGACGACGGCGCCGTCACCGTCACCGCGCCCTTCGCGGGCACGCTCGTCTCGTGGCTGGTGGCCGAGCAGGACGACGTCGAGGCGGGCCAGGACGTCGCCGTGCTGGAGGCCATGAAGACCGAGACCCGGGTGTCCGCGCCGCGGGCCGGCACGGTCCGGGAGCTCGCGGTGGGACCGGGGGACGCGGTGACCGCCGACCAGGTGCTGGCCCGCCTCTCCTGACCGGGCTCCGTCCCCGGGGCGCCCGGACCTCCCCGGGGGCTCACTCGGGGAGCAGCTCCTCGAGGGGCGGGGCCTCCTCGATGAGTCCGTGCTGGACGGCGAGGTCCGCGAGCTCCTGCACGGACTGCCGGTTCACCTCGGTGGGGTAGGCGGGCAGGACGAGCTGGTCGATCAGCTCCTCGTCGAGCTGCGTGTAGCTGGGCAGCACGGCCCGGACCTCGTCGGGGTTGTCCTGCGCGAACTGCAGCGACTTCTCGATGGCGGCCCGGAACGCCTCGACGGTCTCGGGCTCCTGGGCCAGCACGTCCTCGGTGGTGAAGTACACGGCCACCGTCAGGTCCTCGATCGGGAACGCGTAGTTGGAGACCGCCGAGCGCGCCCCGTCCTGCATGGCGATGGTCCGGAACGGCTCGATCGAGCCGATCGCGTCCACCTCGCCCCGCTCCAGGGCCGCCGGCATGTCGGGGAGCGGCACCTCGACGAACTCGACGTCCCCGGGGTCCCCGCCCTGCGCCTCGATGGCCGCGCGGATGGTGGTGTCGCTGATGTTGTTCAGGGTGTTCACCCCGACGGTCCTGCCCTGCAGGTCCGCGGCGTCCTGGATGTCGCTGTCCTCGCGCACCAGGACGTCGGCGAAGTCCTCGCCCTGGACCCCGGTGGAGTTGTTGGCGTTGGCGATGATCTGCAGCGGCAACCCCTGGGACCGGGCGACGATCAGCGACGTCACGTTGCTGAAGCCGAAGTCCATCTCCCCGCTGACCACGGACGGGACGATGGCCGCACCGCCCTGGGCCTGGGTGATGTCGAGCTCCAGGCCCTCCTCCTCGAAGAAGCCCTGCTCGATCCCCAGGTAGAGGGGTGCCACGTCGGTGCTCGCGATGACGCCCACGCCGACCCTGGTCAGCTCGCCGTCCCCGGCCGCTCCGCCGCCGGACTCCCCTCCCCCGCACGCGGTCACCGTCAGGACGGCCGCCGTGGCGAGTGCTGCACCGGTCTTCTGCATCGAAGCCTCCAGGGAGTGGGTCGGACGTCCTGACAGCGTAGAGGACGGCCTGGTCCGCCACCAGGGTGCCGCCGCACGGCCGGGCGCCCCCGGGATGTCAGGATGGGGATCGATGAACACCGTGCAGAACGAGTTCCTGACGACGGCCGTCGCCCAGGCCGGGCCCGCCCCGCAGGGCGAGGCCATCCCGTGGGCGGTGGACGTGCTGCGCCAGGGCGTCGTGGCCGGCCGGCTGCCGCCCGGGACCCGGCTCTCGGAGGCCCGGGTCAGCGAGGCGCTGCGGGTCTCCCGCAACACCCTGCGCGAGGCGTTCACGATCCTGGTCGGGGAGAACCTGCTGGTGCGGGTGCCCAACCGCGGCGTCTCGGTGGCCCGGCCCGGCGCGGACGACGTGCGGGAGATCCACCGGGTGCGGCTCGCGCTGGAGACCTCGGCGCTGCGCTGGTCGGACCCGGTCCCGCAGCCGGGCCTGCACGCCGCCGTCGAGGACGGCCGCGCCGCCCGCGACCGCCGGGACGTCACCGGCATGGCCGACGCGAACCAGCGGTTCCACCGCGGCGTGGTGGAGCTGGCCGGCTCGCCGCGCCAGGACGAGCTGATGTCCCGGACCCTCGCGGAGATGCGACTGGTGTTCCACTCCATGCGCCAGGACCCGTCCTTCCACGCGCCCTGGATCGAGCGCAACGCCCGGATCCTCGAGCTCTTCGAGCAGGGCCGGCGCGAGGAGGCCGCCGTGCAGATGCACGACTACCTGGAGGCCTCCCGGCAGCAGCTGCTGGACGTCCTGGAGGGCCCCGCGCCGGCCGCGCTCAGGGGACCTGGTACTGCCAGTCGGGCAGGTCGGTGACCAGCATGTGGCCCGGGGCGTGGCCGAGGGCGAACGGCACCCCGGACTCGAGCACCGCCGCCTGGGGCGTCACCCCGCAGGCCCAGAACACGGGGACGTGGCCGTCCGGGATCTGCACCGCGTCCCCGTAGTCGGGGGCCCCGAGGTCCCGGATGCCCAGCTCCTGCGGGGCGCCGACGTGCACCGGGGCGCCGTGCACGGCGGGATAACGGGAGGTGATGCGCACCGCGTCGGCCACCCGGGAGGCGGGGATCGCCCGCATGGACACGACCAGCGGGCCGGACAGCCGCCCGGCGGGCGCGCACGGGACGTTCGTGCGGTACATCGGGACGTTGACGCCCTGGTCGATGTGGGCGATCGGGATCCCGGCCTCCTGCAGGGCCGCCTCGAAGGTGAAGCTGCAGCCGAGGGCGAAGGTCACGAGGTCCTCGCGCCACACGTCGAGCAGGTCGGTGCGGGTGCCCGCCGCCTCTCCGTCCCGGTAGACGGTGTAGAGGGGGACGTCGGTGCGGACGTCGCCGCCGCCCAGCAGCGGCCCGGTCACCTCGCCGGCCTCGAGCACGCCGAGCACCGGGCACGGCTTGGGGTTGCGCTGGGCGAAGAGCAGGACGTCGAAGGCCCAGTCCGCGGGGACGACGATCAGGTTGGCCTGCGCGAAGCCGTCGCACCAGCCCGACGTGGGCGTGACCAGGCCGCTGCGGAACATCGCCCGGGCGGCGCCCGGGGCCAGGGCGGCCCGGTCCCGCCGGGCCTGCGTGCTGTCCGGTCCCACGGCGATCACGCCCACAGCGCGGCGATGCCGCTGAGGGACTGGTAGCCCAGGAAGATGGTGAGCAGCCACACCACGGTGCCGATCAGCGCGAGCCACTTGGGGTACTCGTAGCCGCCCAGCAGGTCCCGCCGGCGCCAGGCCACCCACAGCAGCACCGCGAAGCCCAGCGGCAGGATGAGCCCGTTGACGGCGCCCGCCACGATGAGCAGCGTGGACGGCGCCTGGCCGAGCAGGGCGAACACGGTGGCCGAGACCAGGATGAAGGCGATGGTCATCAGGTTCCGGGTGCGCGGCTTCGTCCGGGAGGTGGTGAGGAAGGACACCGAGGTGTAGGCGGCGCCGATGACCGAGGAGATGGACGCGGCCCACAGGATGACCCCGAACAGGCGCAGGCCGACCTCCCCGGCGGCGGAGCGGAACGCCTGGGCGGCGAGGTTCTCGCCCGTGAGCTGGGCGCCGCCGGCGACCACCCCGAGGATCGCCAGGAACAGCAGGAAGCGCATGACCCCGGTGAGCACGATGCTCACCACGGAGCTGCGGGAGATCTGCTTGACGCTCTCCACGCCGGTGATCCCGGCGTCGACGATGCGGTGGGCGCCCGCGTAGGTGATGTACCCGCCCACGGTCCCGCCGATGAGGGTCGTGATGATCAGGAAGTCCACGTTCTCGGGCAGCACCACGTTGCGCAGCGCCTCCCCCACCGGGGGCCGCGAGACGAACGCGACGTAGCTCGTCACGAGGATCATGAGCACGCCGAGGGCCACCACGATCCGGTCCAGGGCCACGCCCGCGCGCTTGCTGACGAACACGCCCACCGCGATCAGCGCCGTGATGATGCCTCCCCAGGTGGGGTCGAGGCCGAGCAGCGCGTCGAGGCCGAGCCCGCCGCCGGCGGTGTTGCCGATGTTGAAGACGAGCCCGCCGGTGGCCACGAGCGCGGCGATGAACCAGCCGAGGCCCGGCAGCACGCGGTTGCCGAGCTCGTGCGCCTTGAGCCCGGAGACGCCGATGATCCGCCACACGTTCAGCTGCACCGCGATGTCGACGACGATGGAGATGACGATGGCGAACGCGAAGGCGGCGCCCAGCTGCACGGTGAAGTTCGCGGTCTGGGTGATGAACCCGGGGCCGATGGCACTGGTGGCCATCAGGAAGAGGGCGCCGAGCAGGGCGGAGCGGTTCACGGCCCGCATCGCCGCGGGGCTGCTGACGGCGCCGCGGCCCTCCGGGTCGGGCGGGACGGGGGCGGAGCTGGACATGCGGCCTCCTCGGGACGGGGGCGACCTGCGCCGGGGCACGGCGCCGGCCACCCTGGACGTGGCCGCGGTCACTCTCGTGCCAGTGTAGTGATTGTTGAACAATCTGAACAGGGCCTCCGCCGCTTCTCCGCCTGGACACGCAGTGGCCCCCGGGACAGGCTGGGTCCGGATCCCCGCCCATCGACGACCGGGAGCAGCGCATGCACGACGACGGGTCCGCGGGTGCCGTGGACGTCCTGCTCCCGGCGCCGGCGTCCCCCGGGTTCCTCCGGGACTTCCTGGCCTCCCAGGCCGTGCCCGGGTGCGACGACCTCGCGGGCGGCGCCCACCGGCGCCCCGTCGTGGCGGACGGAGCGGTCCGCACGGTGACGGTCGACTGGAGGGGCCTCACTCCGGCCGGTCTGCCGGTGCGCGTGGGGCCCGGGGCGGCGGAGACCCTGGAGCCCGTGCTGGAGCGGGTGCGCCGCTGGCTCGGCGAGGGCACGGAGTCCCCCGCGGCGGACCGCGCCCTGGCGGCCGACCCCGTGCTCGCCGCGGACGTGCGCGCCTGGCCCCTGATCCGGCTGCCCGGTGCACCGGACGGCTTCGAGACGGCGGTCCTGACCGTACTGGGGCAGCAGGTCTCCCTCGCCGCGGCCCGCACCTTCGCCGGGCGCCTGGTCCGCCACCACGGCACGCCCGTGACCGGCGGCGCCACCGCCTTCCCGACGGCCCGCCGGATCGCCGGGACGGACCCGGCCCGGCTGCAGCGGGACGTGGGCGTCACCACCCGCCGGGCCGCGACCGTGCACGCGCTCGCCGTGGCGGTCCGCGACGGACTCGTCCTCGACGCCCCGCCGGGACGTGCCGGCGTGCCGGCCGGGGAGGACGCCGCCGTGCTGCGCGAGCGCCTGCTGGCCCTGCCCGGCATCGGCCCGTGGACGGCCGGGTCGATCTCGCTGCGCGTCCTGGGCGACCCCGACGTCTTCCTGCCCCAGGACCTGGTCCTGCGGCGCGCGCTCGGGGCGGCCGGGGCGGCCGCCGCCGCGGCGACCGCGTCCGCCTGGAGCCCCTGGCGCAGCTACGCCGTGATGCGGCTGTGGGCCCGAGCGGCCTTTCCGGACTCGGCCGCCCTGCCCGCCGGCGGGGACCGCGCAGCGCCCGGCGGCCCCGGTCCCGCCGGGGGCCCCGGAGGGTCCGGAGCCCGCTGAACCCGGCCCGCGGCGCGGGTCTGCCGCGCGGGCCGGCTGCTAGGCCGAGCCGGGCACGAGGTCCCGGCTCTCGGCGAAGTGGCAGGCCGCCGGGTGGCCCTGGCCGCGGTCCACGAGCTCCGGCTCCTGCTCGGCGCACACGTCCTGCGCCTTCCAGCACCGCGTCCGGAACCGGCACCCGGAGGGCGGGTTCGCGGGACTGGGCAGGTCGCCGCTGAGCATGATCCGCTCGCGCCCCCCGCGCAGGGCGGGCTCGTGGACCGGCACCGCGGAGAGCAGGGCCTGCGTGTACGGGTGGGCGGCCCGGTGGTAGATCGCGTCCCGGTCGCCCGTCTCCACCACCTTGCCCAGGTACATCACCGCGACCCGGTCGCTGAGGTGGCGCACCACCGAGAGGTCGTGGGCGATGAAGAGGAAGGACAGGCCGAACTCGTTCTGCAGGTCCTGCAGCAGATTGATGACCTGCGCCTGGACGGAGACGTCCAGGGCCGAGACCGGCTCGTCGCAGATGATCACCTCGGGGCGCAGGGCCAGAGCCCGTGCGATCCCGATGCGCTGCCGCTGGCCCCCGGAGAACTGGTGCGGGTACCGGTTGGCGTAGTCGGGCCGCAGCCCCACCCGCTCCAGCAGCTCCCGGACCGTGGCCGCGCGGTCCTGCCGCGCCACGGCGTTGGGGTGCACGTCCCAGGCCTCGGCCACGATGTCCCCCACCGTCATCCGCGGGTTGAGGGACGAGTAGGGGTCCTGGAAGATGATCTGCACGTTGCGGCGGTACTCCCGCAGCTGCCGCGAGGACATCGCGGCCACGTCCCGGCCCTTGTACAGGACCTGGCCCGCGGTGGGCTGCTGCAGCGCCATGATGAGCTTCGCCACGGTGGACTTGCCGGAGCCGGACTCGCCCACGAGCCCCAGGGTCTCCCCCGGGCCGAGGGTCATGCTCACGCCGTCCACCGCCTGGACCTGGCCCACGGTCCGCCGCAGCAGCACCCCCTGGGTGAGGGGGAAGTGCTTGGTGAGCCCGCGCAGCTCCAGGAGGGGCGCGTCCGCCGTCGTCGTCGGCAGGGTGTCACTCATGCTCGAGCTCCTCGCTGTAGTGGCACGCGGCCGTCCGGCCCGGCACGACCTCGCGCAGCACCGGGACGTCCGCGGCGCAGTCCTTGCCCGGTGCCGCCGTCCGCCCGAACCGGGCCATGGGGCAGCGCGGGTGGAACGCGCAGCCGGCGGGGACGGCGGAGAGGTCCGGCGGGGTCCCGGCGATGGGCAGGAGCCGCTCGCCCTGGGACTCGAGGCTGGGCATCGAGGACATCAGCCCCCGGGTGTAGGGGTGCAGGGGCGCCGAGAGCACCTCGTCGACCGTGCCGTTCTCCACGATGCTGCCCGCGTACATCACCGCCACCCGGTCGGCGACCTCGTTGACCACCCCCAGGTCGTGGGTGATGAGGATGACGCCCATCCCGGTCTGCGTGCGGAGCTCGGTGAGCAGGTCCATGATCTGGGCCTGGACGGTGACGTCGAGCGCGGTGGTCGGCTCGTCGGCGATCAGGATGTCCGGGTCCAGGGCGATGGCCATCGCGATCATCACGCGCTGGCGCATGCCGCCGGAGAACTGGTGCGGGAAGTCGCCCACGCGCTCCCGGGCCGCGGGGATCCCCACGCGCTCCATGAGCTCGATCGCCCGGGCCTTCGCCTCCTGCCGGGAGGCGCCCCGGTGGGCGCGGAACAGCTCGCCGATCTGGTGGCCCACGGAGAAGACCGGGTTCAGCGCGGAGAGGGCGTCCTGGAAGACCATGGCGATGCCCGGCCCCCGCACCGCCCGCTGGTCCCGGCGGCTCATGCCCAGCAGGTCCTCGCCGTGGAAGCGGATCTCGCCGTGCGTGATGCGGGCGGGCGGGATGTCGAGGATGCCCATGACGGCCTGGGCGCTGACGCTCTTGCCGGAGCCGGACTCCCCGACGATCGCGAGGGTCTCGCCGGCCCGGACGGTGTAGCTGATCCCGTTGACGGCCCGGACGGTGCGCCGGCGGGAGCGGAACTCCACCGCGAGGTCGTCGACCTCGAGCACGGGGCCCGCCGCGCCGCCCGGCGGCGCGGGCACGGGGGCGGGGGTGGGAGCGGGGACGGAGGAGGGTGTCATCGGCGCAACTTCGGGTCGAGGGCGTCGCGCAGCGCGTCGCCCATGAGGATGAACGAGAGCACGGTCAGGGACAGGAACAGCGACGGGAAGAGGATCAGGTGCGGGGCGTCGCGCAGCCTGTTCTGCGCCGCGTTGATCTGCAGACCCCAGGAGATCTCGGGCAGCTGCAGGCCCACGCCCAGGAAGGTGAGCGTCGCCTCGGAGGCGATGATCGTGCCGACCGCGATGGTGGAGTAGACCAGGACGGGCGCCACGGCGTTGGGCAGGATGTGCTTGGTGAGGATCCGGCCGGTCCGCGCGCCCAGCGCCCGGGCCGCCTGGACGTAGTCGGCCTCCTTGACCCCGATCACGTTGGAGCGGACCAGGCGCATGGCCGTCATCCAGCCGAACGCGATCAGCGCGAGGGAGACCTCGAGCACCCCGCGCTCGGGCAGCACGGAGAGCAGGATGATGGCGCCCAGGATGAGCGGCAGGCCGTAGAAGATGTCGGTGATCCGGGCGAGCAGCGAGTCGAGCCAGCCGCCGTAGTAGCCGGCGAGCGCGCCCACCACCACGCCGATGGCCAGGGTGCCCAGGACGGCGAGGAAGCCGATGGCCAGGGAGATGCGCGCGCCGTGCACCACGTTCGAGTAGTAGTCGCAGCCCTGGACGTCGTAGCCGAACGGCGCCCCGGGCTGCGGGCCCTCCCCCGAGCGGCCGAGGCTGCAGGCCCGCGGGTCCACCGAGGTGAACACCTGCGGGGCGAGGGCCATCACCGCGAACACGACGAAGAGCAGGGCCCCCACCAGGAAGAAGGGGTTGCGGAGCAGGCCCTTCCAGGCGTCCCGCCACAGGCTGACCTGCTCGATGTCCCCCGCGACCGCCGCCGAGGCGATCTCGTCGGCGCGGTCGTCCACGCGGTCGGAGAAGGTCTCGTGGTGGGCGTCCCGCTCCTCGCGGACGCTCTCCGGACGCGGCTCATTCATAGCGGATCCTCGGGTCGAGGGCGGCGTAGAGGACATCGACCACCAGGTTGAAGAAGATGTAGAAGAAGACGAACAGGGTGACGATCCCGACGACGACGGCGCCCTCCTGCCGCAGCACCGCGTCGTAGACCGCCCGGCCGAGACCGGGGATGTTGAACACCGACTCGGTGACGATGGCCCCGCCCATGAGGGCGCCGAGGTCGGCGCCGATGAAGGTGACCACCGGGATGAGGCTGTTGCGCAGGGTGTGCTTGCCGACCACCGACACCTCGCTGAGGCCCTTGGCGCGCGCCGTGCGCACGTAGTCGCTCTGCAGGTTCTCCGCGAGGCTCGTGCGGGTCAGCCGGGCCACGTAGGCGAGCGAGAGCGCCGCGAGCACGAAGCCGGGCAGGACGTAGCTGTACCAGCCGTCCGAGATGCCGGCGATGGGGAACCAGCCGAGCCGTACGCCGAAGACGTACTGGGCGAGGAAGCCGAGGACGAAGACGGGGATGGACACGACCACCGTGGTGGAGACCAGCACGAGGTTGTCGAAGAAGGATCCGCGCCGCAGGCCAGCCAGCACGCCGGCGAGGATGCCGATGAGGATCTCGAAGGCCACGGCCACGAGGGCCAGCCGGGCCGTCACCGGCAGCCGGTCCACGATCGTGTCGAGGACGGGACGGCCCGAGAAGTCGGTGCCGAAGTCGCCCTGCACCAGGCCGCCCAGGTACTTGGCGTACTGGATCAGCAGCGGGTCGTCGAGGTTGTACTCGGCGCGCAGCTGCGCCTGCACGGCCTCGGACAGCGGCCGGTCGCCGGCCAGCGCCCGGATGGGATCGCCGGGCAGCGCGTAGACCATCGAGAAGATGAGCAGGGACGCGCCCAGCAGCACCGGGACGGTCAGCAGCAGACGGCGGAGGACGTACCGCCCCATGGGTCTCCTTGTGTGTGCGGAGGTGTTGCGCGGACAGGTGGGCCCGGGGCGCCCCGTGCGGGGCGCCCCGGGTCAGGGTCGGATCACTCCGAGGTGACGACGACGTCCTCGACCTCGACGCGGCCGAAGCTGTTGACGTAGACCTCCTCCACGTTCTCCGAGTGGGCGTACTGCACGAGCCCGAAGAACAGCGGCGTGGCCGGCATGTCGGCCACGAGCAGGTCCTCGGCCTCCTGGTATGCCTGGATCGCCGTGTCGATCGAGTCGGCGGCGTTGCCCTCCTGCAGCTTGGCGTCGAACTCCTCGTTCGAGTAGAACGTCACGTTCGAGCCGGCCGGCGGCAGGGCCGCCGTGGAGTACGTCGGGCCGAGCATGTTCTCCATGACCGGGTAGTCCATGATCCAGCCGGAGCGGAACGGGCCGGTCATGCCCTTCTCGTCCTGCTTGGGCAGGTACTCCGCGAACTGGAGGTCGCCGCGCAGCTGGTACTCGACGCCCAGGTTCTCGCGGAGCTGGTTGCCGACGGCCTGCATCCACTCCTCGTGGCCGGCGCCGGCGTTGAACCACAGGTCCACGGGCTCGGACTTGTCGAAGCCCGCCTCGTCGAGCATCCGGTTGGCCTCCTCGACGTTCAGCTCGCACACGTCGCAGGCGTCCTCGCGGTGGCCGTCGATCACGGGCGAGACGAAGGACGCGGCCGGGGTGCGGGAGCCCTGGAAGATCGCGTCGGTGATCGCCTGCCGGTCGATGGCCATGGAGAAGGCGCGGCGGACCTCCGGGTCGGCGAAGCGCTCGTCGTAGGTCGGGAAGCCGAGCGCGGTGATGTCGCCGCGCGGGGTGGTCTTGAACCGCTCGCCGAACTGGTCCTCGGCGGAGGCGATGGCGTCCGGCGGGATCTGGTCGACCACGTCGAGCGAGCCGGCCTGGAGGTCGTTGTAGGCGGTGTTGATCTCGGTGTAGACGCGGAACTCCACGGCGGCGGCCTTGGCCGGCTCGTCGCCGCCGAACTCGTCGTAGCGGGTGAGCGTGATGCCCTGGCCCTCCTGGAAGGCCTCGTCCGCCTTGAACGGGCCGTTGCCGATCGGCTGCTCGCCGAAGCCCTCGGGGTCCTCGAAGAACGCCTCCGGCATCGGGAAGAACGCGGTGTAGCCGACGGTGGTCGGCCACTGCGCGTAGGGCTCGCTGAGGGTGACCTCGAAGGTCTGCTCGTCGACGACGCGCAGGCCGGACATCTCGGTGGCGGTGGGGCTCGCGCCCTCCTCGCCCTGGAGGGCGTCGTAGCCCTCGACGTTGGAGAAGAAGTAGGAGTTGCCCTGCGCGTTCTCGCTGTTGGCCACGTAGTTCCACGAGTCCACGTAGCTCTGTGCGGTCACCGGGGACCCGTCGTGGAACGTCCAGCCGTCCTTGAGGCTGACCGTCCACGTCGTCTGGTCCTCGGACTCGATCGACTCCGCGACGCCGGTGTAGACGGCCTCGTTGGACTCCCGGTCGTACTCGACCAGGCCGGTCCAGAGCGCGTCGACGACCTGGCCGCCCTCCGTCTCGCCGGTGTTGCCGGGCAGCAGCGGGTTCTCGGGCTCCCCGATGTACACGCTGAAGGTGCCGTCGCCGCCGCCCTCGGCGGCGGTGCCCCCGCCGTCTCCCCCGCCGCACGCGGTGAGCAGCAGGGCTCCGGAGAGCGCCACTGACGTGCCCGCGATCCGCTTCGTTCTCATCGTTTCCTCCATGGGTCGATACGGGCCCGCCAGGAGTGCTGGGTTCGCAGTCCGAGGGGGACGGGGCCACGCCGGGGCGAGCACGGGGCTCGCGTCGTGGAGCACGGGGCTCCGGGTCCGACGTGACGGAGATCACCGTCCGCCGCACCCAGAAGAAATCTATGTGGTCCGTTCGGGGGACGACAGCAGACACGCCAGGAGAAACAGGAACCGCCGGTATCAGTTACCCATTCGTAACAACAAGGCCGGGCTCCGAGCCCCCGCGGGGCGGAGGTCGGCTCAGCCGGCGACGGCCAGTCCCCCTGTCCCCGCCCCGAGAGCGGCGGAGCGCAGCACGGAGCGCACCTCGTCCAGCTCCGTCGCGGAGGCCTCGGCGAGGAGGCAGAGCGGGACGCCGTGCCGCGCCGCCCAGCGGATCTCGGCGCGCAGGGCGCCCACCGCCCTGTCCAGTGCCCAGCGCGCCGACTCGAGGGCGCCGTCGAGGGGGGCGACGTCGAGACCGATGCCCACCTCCTCGCCGGAGGCCACGGCGTCGAGGACGTGGTCGAGCGCCCACTCCGCGGCCTCCACCTCTCCCGCCGCGGTGAAGACCCGCTGGAGGAGCCCGGCGGGGTGCAGACCGAGGCCGTCGTCCTGGCGGTCGGGGGCAGCGTCGTCGGGGTGCTCCGGGAGCAGCGGGGCGTGGACGGGGTCGACCGACCGGAACGCCGGCCGGGGGGACAGTGCACTGCTCATCATCGAACCTTCCTCAGGACCTGCGACCGCGCCCCCACCCGGCGCCCGGCGCAGGCCGGAGAGGCCTGCTCCCATGGAACCAGCGACCCCGGCGGACTTCCAGAGGGGCGTCGGTGAACACGTCACAAACACCTTGTGACCTGGGACAATGCAAACGCGCCAAGTGGACAGGAGAGGATCCGGCTCCTAGGGTCGGAGGCGGCCCGAGGGGGATTCGGGACCGCCGCCGCACCGGGCCCCCGCCCGGGCGCACCGACGTCCGCACCGGCCCCTCCCCCGGGGGCCGGCCGGACGTCCCACCGGCCGGCCGCCCGGATCCCCGCGAGCCGCCCCGTCCGCGCGCACCCCTGCGCACCCCCGCGCACGGGCCGCACCGGTCCCCGCCGGCAGCGGTCACGATCCCCTGCGCGCCCCCGCCCCCCGGAGATCCCATGAGCCGAACGTCCGAAGCCCCCACGACCGGCACCATCAGCACGACCGTTGCGGCCCCCGCCCGCAGACCCCGCCTCATCGCCGTGGACGCTGCCCGCGGCCTGGCGCTGATCGGCATGATCGCGGTCCACATCCTGCCCGCCCACGACCCCGATACCTTCGAGCCCACCCTCCAGTGGACCCTGTTCGGCGGGCGCGCCGCGGCGCTGTTCGCCCTGCTGGCCGGGCTGAGCCTGGCGTTCTCCTCGGGCGGGCGCGCCCCGCACCGGGGCCGCGCGCTGACGGCCACCCGCGCCGGCCTGGTGGTGCGGGCCCTGCTCATCGCCGCCGCCGGGCTGGCGATCAACCAGGTCATGCCGTCCCCGGCGCCCGCGCTGGGCATCCTCGTCTACTACGGCGCGTTCTTCCTGCTCGCCGTCCCGCTGTTGGGCCTGCGGCGCCGCACGCTGGCCGCCGTCGCGGCGCTCGCCGCGCTCCTGGGCCCCGTGCTCGTGCACGTCCTCGGCCCCGCCCTGCCCCAGGCCGAGGCCGTCAACCCCACCCTCGGCAGCGCGCTCGCGGACCCGGGCGCCACCCTGGCCCAGGTGCTGCTGACCGGGACCTACCCGGCCGCGCCCTACCTGACGTACCTCTGCGCCGGTCTGCTCCTCGGCCGGACCGACCTGCACGAGATCGTGGTGCGGGTCCGGATCGCCGTGGCCGGCGTGGTCCTGGCGCTCGGGGCCTGGTTCGTCTACTGGGTACTGGTCCTGCAGGCCGGCGGCTACGACCAGCTGCTGCGGCACACCCCGTGGCTGAGCGAGGACCAGGTCGACGAGATCCTCGTCTGGGGCCCGAGCCCGGACCTGCCCACCTCCACGTGGTGGTGGCTGCTCACCCCCGGAC
This sequence comes from Kocuria sp. WN036, assembly GCF_002287015.1. NCBI lineage: Bacteria > Bacillati > Actinomycetota > Actinomycetes > Micrococcales > Micrococcaceae > Kocuria > Kocuria sp. WN036. The sequence continues at coordinate 146,887 of NZ_NSKF01000003.1, read as the reverse complement.
CGCACAGCAACACCCCGGTGACGCTGCTCATGGACCTGGGCACCGGCCTGGCCGTGCTGGGGCTCTTCCTGCTCGTCGCGCGCCCGAACCGGCTGTGGACGACCCTGGGCGCCATGGGGGCCCGCACCCTGACCCTGTACTCGGCCCACCTGCTCGCCCTGGCCACGACGCTCCACTACGAGGACCGCGTGCTCTGGTTCGCCGTGCACGTGGCCGTGGCCGCCGGCTTCGCCGTGCTCTGGCAGGCGACGTTCGGTCAGGGACCGCTCGAGCGGGTGATCGCGGCCGCCGTCCGGGGCACCCGCCGCCTGGTCCTGGGCACCCCTTCCCGGACGGCGGAGTCCCCGCGGGCCTAGCGGAGTCCCCACGGGACCAGCGGGTTCCGCGCGCCGGCGGCGCCTGCGTCCGCGCCGCCCGCCGGTGTGGCTCCTGACACACCGGCGGGCTATGCTCCTGACATGTCACGATTCAGTCCCCTGGAGTGGCCGGTCCTCCGGCAGATCCGTTCGGGCGACCTGCTCGGTCGCGGACCGGCGGTGACCTCGGAGCGCACCCGGACGACGAGCCCGCGCACGACCACCGCGGACCGGGTCGTGCAGAGCGTCTGCCCGTACTGCGCGGTCGGCTGCGGCCAGCGGGTGTACGTCAAGGACGAGAAGGTCGTCCAGATCGAGGGCGACCCGGACTCGCCGATCTCCCGCGGACGCCTGTGCCCCAAGGGCGCGGCCAGCGAGCAGCTGGTCAACGCCCCCGGCCGGCAGACCGAGGTGCTCTACCGTGCGCCCCGGGCCACCGAGTGGCAGCGGCTGGACCTCGGCACCGCCCTCGAGATGGTGGCCGACCGCGTCCTCGAGGCCCGCCGCAACGGCTGGCAGGACGCCGACGAGCAGGGCCGTCCGCTGCGCCGCACGATGGGCTTCGCCGCCCTGGGCGGCGCCACGCTGGACAACGAGGAGAACTACCTCATCAAGAAGCTCTTCACCGCCGCGGGAGCGATCCAGATCGAGAACCAGGCCCGTATTTGACACTCCGCCACGGTTCCCGGTCTGGGAGCCTCGTTCGGACGTGGCGGTGCCACGCAGTCCCTGCAGGACATGGCCAACGCCGACTGCATCGTCATCCAGGGCTCCAACATGGCCGAGTGCCACCCCGTGGGCTACCAGTGGGTGACGGAGGCCAAGGCGCGCGGCGCCCGGGTCATCCACGTCGACCCGCGCTTCACCCGCACCTCGGCGGTCGCTGACAAGCACGTTCCGATCCGGGCCGGCTCGGACATCGTCCTGCTCGGCGCCCTGGTCAACCACGTGCTCACCCACGACCTGTGGTTCGAGGAGTACGTGCGCGCCTACACCAACGCCGCCACGCTGGTGAACGAGGACTACCGCGACGCCGAGGACCTCGACGGGCTGTTCTCCGGGTTCGACCCTGAGACCGGCCAGTACGACATGTCCACCTGGGCCTACGCCGAGAACGAGGGCGGCGCCGGGGAGCACGACGGCCGGGTGGACGCACCCGCGGGCGACCCCGACCACGGCGCCGAGGAGGGGGCGGAGGCCGTGGACGAGGCCGCCGGCCAGCAGCTCGGCAGCGGCGGCGCCCCGATGGAGCACGCCCGCATGCAGCGCGACGAGACCCTGCAGGACCCCCGGACGGTGTTCCAGATCCTCAAGCGGCACTACGCGCGCTACACCCCCGAGATGGTGCAGGAGGTGTGCGGCGTCTCCCCCGAGGACTTCGCGTACCTGGCCCGCTCCATCACGGAGAACTCCGGGCGGGAGCGGACCACGTGCTTCGCCTACGCCGTGGGCTGGACCCAGCACAGCCTGGGCGCGCAGTACATCCGCACCGCGTCCATCCTGCAGCTGCTGCTGGGCAACATGGGCCGCCCCGGCGGCGGGATCATGGCCCTGCGCGGGCACGCCAGCATCCAGGGCTCGACCGACATCCCCACGCTGTTCAACCTGCTGCCCGGCTACTTGCCCATGCCGGTGGCCGGCACCCACGACACGTTCGACGACTACCTGGCCGCGATCGCGTCGAAGAAGCAGAAGGGCTACTGGGCCGAGGCCGACGCCTACACGACGAGCCTGCTCAAGGCCTGGTGGGGGGACGCCGCCACCGCGGACAACGACTGGGCCTACGACTACCTCCCGCGCCTCACCGGCGCGCACGGCACCTTCCAGACGCTGACGAAGATGCTCGACGACGAGGTGGAGGGCTACTTCCTGCTCGGCCAGAACCCCGCGGTGGGCTCCTCCAACGGCCGGATGCAGCGGATGGCCATGTCCCACCTCAAGTGGCTGGTGGTGCGGGACCTCAACCTCATCGAGTCGGCGACCTGGTGGAAGGACGGCCCGGAGATCGCCTCGGGCGAGCTGCGCACCGAGGACATCGAGACCGAGGTGTTCTTCCTGCCCGCGGCCACGCACGTGGAGAAGTCGGGCACCTTCACCCAGACCCAGCGGCTGCTGCAGTGGCGCCACCAGGCCGTGGCCCCGCCGGGCGAGTGCCAGAGCGAGCTGCAGTTCTTCTTCGAGCTGGGCCGGCGGATCCGGGAGCGGCTGGCCGGGTCCGGGGACGAGCGCGACCGCCCGCTGCTCGACCTCACCTGGGACTACCCCGTCGACGAGCACGGCGAGCCGGACCCCGAGGCGGTGCTCGTCGAGATCAACGGCCGGCACCTCACCGGCCCGGACGCCGGGAAGCCGCTGTCCTCGTACACCGAGATGCGGGCGGACGGCTCGACCTCCGGCGGCTGCTGGATCTACACCGGGGTCTACGCCGACGGCGTCAACCGTGCCGCCGCCCGCAGACCCGGCGGGGAACAGGGTCCCGCCGCGCTCGAGTGGGGCTGGGCGTGGCCGGCCAACCGTCGGCTGCTCTACAACCGCGCCTCGGCGGACCCGGAGGGCCGGCCCTGGAGCGAGCGCAAGAAGCTCGTGTGGTGGGACGAGGAGCAGGACCAGTGGGTCGGGGACGACGTGCCCGACTTCCCGCTCCACCTCGCCCCGGGCACCCGCCCCGACCCCGACTCCGGGGGCGCGGCCGCGCTCGCCGGCGACGACCCGTTCATCATGCAGGCCGACGGCAAGGGCTGGCTGTACGCGCCCAAGGGCGTGCTGGACGGGCCGCTGCCCACGCACTACGAGCCGCAGGAGTCACCGGTCGCCAACGCCCTGTACACCCAGCAGCGCAATCCCTCCCGGGTGCTGTTCGCCCGCCAGGACAACCTCACCGCCCCGAGCGCCGGGGAGCCGGGGGCGGACGTGTACCCCTACGTGTTCACCACGTACCGGCTCACCGAGCACCACACCGCCGGCGGCATGAGCCGGTGGCTGCCGTACCTCTCGGAGCTGCAGCCGGAGATGTTCTGCGAGGTCTCCCCCGAGCTCGCCGCCGAGTGCGGGCTGGAGCCGTACGGCTGGGCCACGATCGTCTCGCCCCGGGCGGCGATCGAGGTGCGGGTGCTCGTCACCGAGCGGATGACCCCGCTCGTGGTGCGCGGGCACACCGTGCACCAGATCGGCCTCCCGTACCACTGGGGCGTGGGCGACGACGCCGTGGTCAGCGGCGACTCCGCCAACGACCTGCTGGGCCTGACCCTCGAGCCCAACGTGCAGATCCAGGACTCCAAGGTGGGCTCGTGCCACATCCGCCCGGGCCGCCGGCCGCGGGGTCCCGAGCTGCTCGACCTGGTCCTGGAGTACCAGCAGCGCGCGGGCGCCACCGTGGAGACCGGCAACACCCGGATCGACGTCCCCGGCACCGACCGGAGCACCGATCCGGGCACCGACCCGACCACCGACCCGATGAGGGAGCACTGATGGGCCAGCTGGCCGGACCGACCGATCCCACGGCCGACGCGCACTGGGAGCACGCGCACGCGCGGAAGGGCTTCTTCACGGACACCTCGATCTGCATCGGGTGCAAGGCCTGCGAGGTGGCCTGCAAGGAGTGGAACCAGAACCCCCAGGACGGGGGCCTCGAGCTGCTCGAGTCCTCCTACGACAACACCGGCGCCCTGGGTGCCAGCACCTGGCGGCACGTGGCGTTCGTCGAACAGGACAGCGAGCGGATCGAGGAGGCCCGCGAGTCCGGGCGCAAGCTCGTGAGCCTGGGCATGCCGCGCGTCGGCCCGCCCGAGGCGCGCCCGCAGCCGGCCGCCGGGGACACCACCCCGCCGAACACCGAGGAGTTCCGCTGGCTGATGTCCTCGGACGTCTGCAAGCACTGCACGCACGCCGGGTGCCTCGACGTGTGCCCCACCGGGGCGCTGTTCCGCACCGAGCACGGCACCGTGGTGGTCCAGGACGACGTGTGCAACGGGTGCGGCACCTGCGTGGCCGGCTGCCCGTTCGGCGTGATCGAGCGGCGCACCGACGGCACGGCCGCCCCGCGCACGGAGCGGGACGGGCAGCCGGGCAAGCCGGACAAGCCTGCGGTGAAGAACGTGGGCGTCGCCCAGAAGTGCACCCTGTGCTACGACCGCATGGTGGACGACCAGACGCCCGCGTGCGCGCAGACGTGCCCCACCACGTCCATCAAGTACGGCGAGCACGACGACATGGTCGAGACGGCCCGGCACCGGGTCGCCGAGCTGCACGCCCAGGGGCGCACCGAGGCGCGGCTCTACGGCGCGAACGAGCTGGACGGCGTGGGCGGCACCGGTTCGGTGTTCCTGCTGCTCGACGAGCCGGAGGTCTACGGGCTTCCGCCCGACCCGCGGGTGCCGACCGCGGACCTGCCCCGGATGTACCAGCGGGCCGGACTGGCCGCGGCGGGCATGCTCGCCGCCGCCGCCCTGGCCTTCGCGGGGGGCCGCTCGTGAGCCTGTCCGAGTTCGACGGCTACCGTCCGCCCGAGCCGCCGCGCCGCCGGCGGCGGGACGGCCCGCGCCGCCGGGGCGCCGGGCAGGGCGGCGGCGACGGCTCCCGGGAGATGCCGATGGTCCCGGAGCCGGAGTTCGGCTCCTACTACGGCCGCCCGGTGGTCAAGCCGGCGCCCTGGGGCCACGAGGTCGCCGCGTACCTGTTCCTCGGCGGCGTGGCCGGCGGCTCCGCGCTGCTGGCGCTCGGCGGTCAGCTCACGGGCCGGGCCGAGCTGCGCCGCAACGCCCGGCTGGGCTCGGTGACCGCGCTCGGTCTCGGCGGCGCGGCGCTGGTCGCGGACCTCGGCCGCCCGGAGCGCTTCCTGCACATGCTGCGCACGTTCAAGCCGACCTCGCCGATGAGCATGGGCACGTGGATCCTCAGCGCGTTCGGGGCCGGCATGGGGACCGCGGTCGCGTCCGAGGTGGACCGGATGACCGGCTCCCGCCTTCCGCTGGGCCCGCTGCGCCCGGTGCTGCGCGCCGTAGAGGGCCCGGCCGGCGTCGAGGCCGCGGTCTTCGCGGGCCCGCTCGCCGCGTACACCGCGGCGCTGCTCTCCGACACGGCGACGCCCACCTGGAACGCCGCCCGCGAGGACCTGGCGTTCGTCTTCGTGAGCTCGGCGAGCCTCGCCTCGGGCGGCCTGGCCATGGTCACGACCTCGGTCGGCGAGGCCGGCCCCGCCAGGCGGCTGGCCGTGCTGGGCGTGGCCGGTGAGCTGATCGCCACGAAGCTGATGGAGCGCCGGATGGACCCGGTGGCGGCCGAGCCGCTGCACCACGGCCAGGCCGGGACCATGCTGGCGTGGAGCGAGCGGCTGGCGGTCGCCGGCGGTCTCGGCACGCTGCTGGGCGGGCGGCACCGGGCCGTCGCCGCGATCTCGGGGCTGGCGCTGCTGGCGTCCTCGGCGCTCACCCGGTTCGGCGTGATGGAGGCCGGTCTGCACTCGGCCGTGGACCCCCGCTACACGATCGAGCCGCAGAAGGCCCGGCTGGCCGCCCGGCGCGCCGCCGGGATCACCGACGACTCGATCACGACCGTCGGCTGAGCGCCCGGCGCCGTGCCCCGGCGGGGTTCAGCGCACGTGGAGTCCGGACCCGGCCACGGTGTGGCCCACCACGGGGTAGCCCGGCACCTCGCCGACCACGAGCAGGCCGCCCGAGGTCTGCGCGTCGGCCAGCAGGAGCAGGTCGTCCTCGGTGACACCGGTCCCCGCCCGCAGGTGCGGGCGCACCCAGTCCAGGTTGCGGCGGGTCCCGCCGGAGACGTAGCCGTCCCGCAGCGCCTCGGCCGCGCCCTCCACGAGGGGCACGGCGCTCCGGTCGAGCACCGCGCCCACCCCGGAGGCACGGCACATCTTGTGCAGGTGCCCGAGCAGGCCGAAGCCGGTGACGTCCGTGGCCGCCCGGGCCCCGGCCGCCAGCGCCGCCTCGGCCGCGTCCCGGTTGAGCCGGGTCATCGTGGCGAGCGCCTCGGCGAAGACCTCGCCGGTCGCCTTGTGCCGGTTGTTGAGCAGTCCCACGCCGATGGGCTTGGTGAGGGTCAGGGGCAGCCCCGGTGCGGCGGCGTCGTTGCGCAGCAGCCGGTCCGGGTGGGCCACACCGGTCACGGCCATGCCGTACTTCGGCTCCGGGTCGTCGATGGAGTGCCCCCCGATCACCGGGCACCCCGCCTCGGAGGCGACCGCCAGGCCGCCGCGGAGCACCTCGGTCATCAGCTCCATGGGCAGCACGTCGCGGGGCCAGCCCACGAGGTTGATGGCCATGACCGGGCGCCCGCCCATGGCATAGACGTCCGAGAGCGCGTTCGCGGCGGCGATCCGGCCCCAGTCGTAGGCGTCGTCGACCACCGGGGTGAAGAAGTCGGCGGTGGACAGCACCGCGAGGTCCTCGCGCACCAGGACGGCCGCGGCGTCGTCGCCGTCGTCGAGACCGACCAGCACGCCGTCCCCCGCCTGGCCGGTGAGGCCCCGGACCGCGTCCTCGAGCTCGCCGGGCGGGATCTTGCACGCGCATCCGCCGCCGTGGGCGAAGCCGGTCAGGCGGACCGTCCCGGGCGCTGGCAGGGGCGGGGTCGGCGTCCGGGTCTGTTCCATGTCGTCAGCCTACTGGTGACGGCGGTGCTAGGTTGGGTGACGGAGGCGTCCGGGTCCTGGTGGGCCCCCCGGTCTTCAAAACCGGTGAGGCCGAGCACCTCGGCCTGGCGGGTTCGATTCCCGTCCGCCTCCGCCAACCCCCTGCGCCGCCCACCCGCGCACCGACCACCCGCACCGCGTGCCGCCCGACGAGGAGGGACTGTGGCCCTGGACGACCCGCGCCGCCTGATCCCGCGCACCGACCAGCTCATGGCCCTGCCGCCCGTCCGCCGGGCGCTCGAGCGGCTGAGCGAGGACGTCGTCCGCGCGCTGGTGCGCGAGACCCAGGACCGGGCGCGGCGCGGCGAGATCGCCCCCGGCGAGGTCGAGCCGGCGGTCCTCGCCGCGCTCGGGGCCCGCTCCGCCTCGAGCCTGACGCCGGTGCTCAACGCCACCGGCGTGGTGGTGCACACCAACCTCGGCCGCGCCCCGCTGTCCGCGGCGGCGCTCGACGCGCTGGTCACGGCCGGCGGGTACGTCGACGTGGAGCTCGACCTGGTGAGCGGCACCCGCTCCCGCCGCGGCGCCGCCGCCCGGGCGGCCCTGCTCGCCGCCTGCCCACCCGCCGAGGACGCCCTGGTCGTCAACAACGGCGCGGCCGCCCTCGTGCTGGCCACCACGGCCCTGGCCGCCGGCCGCGAGGTGGTGATCAGCCGCGGCGAGCTCGTCGAGATCGGGGCCGGCTTCCGGCTGCCGGAGCTGATCGAGTCGACCGGCGCCCGGCTGCGCGAGGTGGGCACGACCAACCGGACCCACCTGCGCGACTACGCCGAGGCGATCGGCCCGGAGACCGGCTGCCTGCTCAAGGTGCACCCGAGCAACTTCCGGCTGGAGGGGTTCACCTCGGCCGTCGAGGTCGACGAGCTGCGGCCGCTGGCCCGGGCCCACGGCCTGCCCCTCGTGGCGGACCTCGGCAGCGGGCTCCTCGTCCCGGACCCGCAGCTGCCGTCCGAGCCCGACGCCGCCTCGGCCCTCGAGGGCGGCGCCGACCTCGTCATCGCGAGCGGCGACAAGCTGCTCGGCGGCCCGCAGGCCGGGCTGCTGCTCGGCGGCTCGGACGCCGTCGCCCGGCTGGCCGCCCACCCCCTCGCCCGGGCGGTCCGCGCCGACAAGCTCGCGCTCGCGGCCCTGGAGGCCACGCTCACCGGGGGGCCCGCCCCGGTCACGACCGCGCTGCACGCGGACCCGGACCGGCTCCGCGACCGGGCCGAACGGCTCGGCGCGGCCGTCGGCGCACCCGTGGTCGCCCACGACGGCCGTGTCGGCGGCGGCGGCGCGCCCGGCATGCCCCTGCCGGGGTGGGCGGTGCGGCTGCCCGAGGCGGCGGCCCCGCTGCTGCGCACCGGCCGCCCGGCCGTGCTCCCCCGGGTCCACGACCGCGCGTGCCTGGTCGATCTGCGCTGCGTGCCCGAGTCCGAGGACGAGCGCCTGCGCGCGGCGGTGCAGGCGGCCCTGACCGCCCTGGCCGGGGCGGACGGCGGCCCGGGAGGGACCCGGTGAGCGTGCACGTCGTCGCCACGGCCGGGCACGTCGACCACGGCAAGAGCACCCTGGTGCGGGCCCTCACCGGGATGGAGCCCGACCGCTGGGAGGAGGAGCGCCGCCGCGGGCTGACCATCGACCTGGGCTACGCCTGGACCGCGCTGCCGTCCGGGCGCGACGTGGCCTTCGTGGACGTCCCGGGCCACGAGCGCTTCCTCGGCAACATGCTCGCCGGTCTCGGCCCGGCTCCCGTGGTCTGCTTCGTGGTCGCCGTCGACGAGGGCTGGCAGGCCCAGTCCGGCGACCACCGCGACGCCGTCGCGGCCCTCGGCATCGAGCACGGCGTGGTGGTGCTCACCCGCGCCGACCGGGCCCCCGGGCGCACCGGCGAGGTCCTCGCCCAGGTCCGCGCGGAGCTGGCCGGGACCGGTCTGCACGACGCGCCCGCGGTCACCGTCTCGGCCCTCGAGGGCACGGGCCTCGACGAGCTGCGCGCCGTCCTCGACGACGTCCTGGCGCGGGCGCCCGCCCCCGCCCAGGGGCGGCTGCGGCTGTGGGTGGACCGGTCCTTCACGATCACCGGCTCCGGGACGGTGGTGACCGGCACGCTGGCCGCGGGATCGCTCCGGCAGGGCGACCGGCTGCACCTGCTCGGCCACGGCGGAGCCGTGCCGGTCGTGGTCCGGGGCATGCACAGCCGGAACGTGGCCCACACCGCGCTGGAGCCGTGCACCCGCGTGGCGCTCAACCTGCGGGGGGTCTCCGCCTCCGACGTGCACCGCGGCGACGCCCTGGTCACCCCCGGCACGTGGCCGCTCACCGACGTCCTCGACGTCCGCCGGGCCACCGGCCCCGCCCTCACGGACACGGCCGAGCACCTCGTGGTCCACGCCGGCACCGCGGCCGTGCCCGCCCGGCTGAGCCCGTTCGACGACGACCACGCCCGGCTGGTCCTGGACCGGCCCCTGCCCCTGGTCCTCGGGGACCGCCTGGTGCTCCGCGACCCCGGCAGCCGCTCGGTGCTCGGCGGCGCCCAGGTCCTCGACGCCGACCCGCCCGCGCTGCGGCGGCGCGGCGACCGGGCGCGCCGCGCCGTCCGGCTCGCCGGCACGGACCTGCGCGGGGACGTCGGCGCGGAGGTGGCCCGCCGCGGCGCGGTCCAGGCGCAGCACCTGCACCGCCTCGGGCTGGTGACCACCGCGGACGCCGCCCCGCCCGGCGACGTGCGCGCGCTCGGCGGCTGGTGGGTGCACGCCCCCGTGCTCGAGTCCTGGACGCAGCGGCTGCGCACCGCCGTGGAGGAGCTGCACGCCCGGGATCCCCTGGCCGCGGGTCTCTCGCGGGGCGCGGCCCGCGACCTGCTCGCGCTGCCCGACGCCGCGCTGGTCGACCCCGTGGTCCGCGGCGCCGGCCTGGAGCAGGACGGCGGGCACATCCGGTCCCCGCACCACCGCGGCGGCCTCGGCGCCCACGAGACCGCGGTGCTCGAGCTGGAGCGGCGGCTCGGGGCCGAGCCCTTCCGGAGCCCGGAGGCCGACGAGCTGACGGCGCTGCGGCTCGGCGCCCGCGAGCTCGCCGCGGCCGAGCGCACCGGCCGGCTGCTCCGGCTGGGGGACGGCGTCGTGCTGCTCCCCACCGCCCCCGCCCTGGCGATGCGCGAGCTCGCCCGGCTGCCGCAGCCCTTCACCACGAGCCAGGCCCGCCAGGCGCTCGGCACCTCCCGGCGCGTCGCGATCCCGCTGCTCGAGCACCTCGACGCCCGCGGCTGGACCCGGCGGCTGGACGCCGGCCACCGGACCGTGGCGCGCTGAGCCCACGGCCCGGGACGGCCCTGCCGGCCGCTCCGCCGCCCGGCTCCTATCCGCGCAGCGCCCTGAGGTGCTCGACCGCCTGGGGCAGCACCTTCTGCAGGTCGCCCACGATGCCGAGGTCGGCGATCTCGAAGACCGGCGCGTGCTCGTCCTTGTTCACGGCCACGATCGTGCCCGCCGTCTGCATCCCGGCGCGCTGCTGGACGGCCCCGGAGATCCCGCACGAGACGTAGAGCTGCGGGGAGACGGTGCGCCCGGTCTGGCCCACCTGCGCCTCGGGGCCGATCCACCCGGCGTCCACCGCCGCGCGGGAGGCCCCGATCGCGCCGCCGAGGACGTCGGCGAGCGCCTCGAGCGGCCCGAAGTCCCCGCCCGTGCCGCGGCCGCCGGCCACGACCACGCGCGCCTCGCCCAGCGCCGGGCGCCCGGAGGCCGGCAGCGCGGACCGGCCCACCACCCGGGCCGCGGGCACGGTGTCCTCGAGCGCGTGCGTGCGCACCCGCGGGCGCTGCACCCCGGCCGGCGCCGCAGCAGCGACGTCGGCGGGGAGCTCGACCGAGTTGGGGCGGACGGTCGCGATCAGCACCGGGCTCGTGGCCCGGCACCGGGTGGTCCACCCGCCGGCGAGGACGGACTTGGTGGCGACGAGGTCGGCGTCGAGGGCGACCACGTCGGTGACCACCCCGGCCCCGAGCCGCACGCCCAGGCGCGCGGCGACGTCCTTGGCCTCGGGGGTGGCGGCAAGCAGCAGCGCCGTGGCGCCGGTCTCCCGGGCGGCGGCCTCCGCGAGCGCGACCGCCGGCGTGGTGAGCCGGTCGCCGGGCCCGCCCTCCGGGGCGTGCACGGCGCCCACCCCGTGGGCGGCGAGCTCGCCGAGCAGGGCGTCGCCGGGCGCGTCCGGCACGACGACGTGCGTCTCGCCCAGCGTGCCGGCGAGCACGAGCAGCTCCCGGTCGGCGCGGCGCAGCCGGTCCGTGGTGGCCAGCACCACCAGGGCTGCGGTCGTGCTCTTGCCTGTCGTGTCCGTGGTCATGGTCGTCCTCCTCCTGCCCGGCGGGCGGGCGCGTGCGATGGGGGTCCGGCGGGGTGCGGCCGGGTGCTCAGACGAGCCTCCGGGCCACGAGGAACTCGGCGAGGCGGATGCCGCCCTCGCCGTCGTCGGCCACGACCTCCCCGGCGGTCCGGGGCGGGCGCGGCACGGCGTCGAGCACCTCGGTGAGCGAGCCGGCGAGGCCCACGTCCCCGGTGTCCAGGCCGAGGTCGGCGACGGACCACGTCTGCACGGGCTTCTTCTTGGCCGCCATGATCGCCTTGAAGGTGGGGTAGCGCGGGGTGTTGACCTGGTCCGTCACGGCCACGAGCGCCGGCAGGTCCGCGGCGACCCGGAGGGCCTCGGTCTCGGTGTGCCGGACGGCGGTGAGCGAGGCGCCGTCCTCGGCCAGCGCCAGGGAGCTCGCGAAGCCGACGTGGGCGAGGCCGAGCCGCTCGGCGAGCTGACCGGGGACCAGGGACGTCTCGCCGTCGGTGGAGGCCATGCCGGTGAGCACGAGGTCCACGGCCCGGTCCTCCGCCGCGGCGATCCGCTGCACCGCCGCGGCGAGCACCCGGGCGGTGACCCAGGCGTCGGAGCCGGCGAGGGCGTCGTCGAGCACGTGGAACCCGGCGTCGGCGCCCAGCTGGAGGGCGCGCTTGAGCGCGCCCGTCGCACCCGCGGGTCCCAGGGTGAGGGCGAGCACGCGGTGCCCGGCCGCCGCGCCCCCGTGCGTCTCGACGATCTGCGCGGCGGCCTCGAGGGCGTACTCGTCGAGCTCGGAGAGGATCCCGGACGCGCGCTCGAGCAGGGGTGGGCTCCCGGCGAGGACGCGGTCCCCCGCGGCGTCGGGGACGTGCTTGACGGGGACGACGATCGTCAGGGGCTGGCTCATGGTCTCCTCCGGGCGGGACGGGGATGGACGGGACGGGGCGGTGACGGGGTGGTGACGGGCGGTCCGTGCGGACGGACGGGGTCTCAGGCGTCCGCGCGGCGCACGAGGCGCTCGGCGTGGCGGATCAGGGGCGCGTCGACCATCCGCCCGCGGAACGCGAAGACGCCGGGGGTGCGGCGGGCGGCGGCGAGCAGCTCCCGGGCGGCAGCGACCTCCTCGGCACCGGGCCGGTAGGCGGCGCGGACGGTCCCGACCTGCCCGGGGTGGAGGCAGGCGGTGGCCGCGAAGCCGGAGGCCACCGCGTCGAGGGCCTCCTCGCGCAGCCCGTCGTGGTCGGCGAGGTCGACGTGCACCGCGTCGATCGCGGGCCGGCCGGCGGCGCCGGCCGCGAGCAGGACGGCGGACCGGGCGTGGCGGGCCACGTCCCGGTAGGCGCCGTCCCGGCGCCGGGACGAGCTGCCGCCGAGCGAGGCCACGAGGTCCTCGGCGCCCCACATCAGCGCGACCACGTTGGGGGACCGGGCGATCTCGGCCGCGTTGACCACGCCCTCCGCGGTCTCGCACAGCGCGACGACGCGGTGCAGGCCCAGCTCGGCGACGACGGCGAGCCGCTCCGCGGAGGCGGTCTTGGGCAGCATCACGGTGGTGTACCCGGTGTGCCGCAGGGCGACGAGGTCGTGGGCGAAGTCCTCGGTGTCCTCGGCGTTGATCCGCACGACCGTGCGGGCGGGGTCCAGGGGCGTGGCCACGAGGGCGTCCCGGGCGGCGGGCTTGGCGGAGGGCGCCACGGCGTCCTCGAGGTCCAGGATCACGGCGTCGGCGCGCTCGGCCGCCTTGGCGTAGCGCTCGGGGCGGTCGGCCGGGCAGAACAGCAGGGCGGGTCCGAGGGTGAACGGGTCGGTCATCGGGGCTCCTTGGCCGGGGGTCGCGGCGGGGTGTCGCGGTGGGGCTTCACGGTGTGCTGTCACTGCGGGGCGGCGTCGCGGGACCACACGAGCACCGAGCGGGTGCACTCGGCCACCACGACCCCCTCCTGGTTGCGGCCCACGTGCTTCATGCGGACGATGCCCTGCCCGGGCCGGGAGGCCGAGGGGCGGGCGCCGAGGACCTCGGAGGACGAGTACAGGGTGTCCCCGTGGAAGAGCGGGTGCGGGAAGGCGACCTCCTCGAAGCCCAGGTTCGCCACGATGGTGCCCTGGGTCAGCTGGGCCACGGACGCCCCCACGATGGTCGAGAGGGTGAACATGGAGTTCACGAGCCGCCGGCCGAAGGGCTGGCGCCCGGACCACGCGGCGTCCAGGTGCAGGGACTGGGTGTTCATGGTGAGGGTCGTGAACAGCACGTTGTCCGCCTCGGTCACGGTCCGGCCCGGGGCGTGCTCGTAGACGGTGCCGACCTCGAACTCCTCGAACCACAGCCCGCGCTGGCGGACCACCCGGCGCTCCTCGGTCACGGCGGCCCCCTCAGAGTCCGAGCTCGCGGGCGATGAGCATGAGCTGCACCTCGGTGGTGCCCTCGCCGACCTCGAGGATCTTGGCGTCCCGGTAGTGGCGGGCCACCCGGAACTCGTTGATGAACCCGTAGCCGCCGAAGACCTGGGTGGCGTCCCGGGCGTTGTCCATCGCGGCCTCCCCGGCCACGAGCTTGGCGATCGCGGCCTGCGTCTTGAACGGCCGCCCGGCGAGCATCCGGGACGCGGCGTCGTAGTAGGCCAGCCGGGCGGTGTGGGCGCGGGCCTGCATCCGGGCGATCTTGAAGGAGACGGCCTGGTTGTCCCCGATGGGGCGGCCGAAGGACTGCCGCTCGCGCGCGTAGCGCACGGACTCCTCGACGCAGCCCTGGGCCGCGCCCGTGGCCAGGGCCGCGATGGCGATGCGGCCCTCGTCGAGGATGGACAGGAAGTTGGCGTAGCCGCGGCCCTCCTCCCCCAGCAGGTTCTCCTCGGGGACGCGGACGTCCTGGAGGGACAGCGGGTGGGTGTCCGAGGCGTTCCAGCCGACCTTGTCGTAGGCCTGCTCGGCGCGGAAGCCGGGGGTGTCCGTGGGGACGATGATCGTGGAGATCTCCTTGCGCACCCGCCCGTCCGGCAGCTCCGTGGTGCCGGTGACCGCGGTGACGTTCACCAGGCGGGTGATCGCCGTGCCGGAGTTGGTGATGAACTCCTTGGCGCCGTCGATCACCCACTGCCCGTCCTCCCGCTTCGCAGTGGTGCGGGTCCCGCCGGCGTCCGAGCCGGCCTCCGGCTCGGTGAGCCCGAACCCGGCGAGCGCCCGGCCCGCGGCGAGATCGGGGAGCCACCGCTGCTTCTGCTCCTCGGTGCCGAAGCGGTGGATGGGCATGGCGCCCAGCGACACCCCGGCCTCGAGGGTGATGGCCACGGACTGGTCGACGCGGGCGATCTGCTCCAGCGCCAGACACAGGGCGAAGTAGTCCCCGCCCATCCCCCCGTACTCCTCGGGGAAGGGCAGGCCGAACAGGCCCATCTCCCCCATCTGCGCCACGATGTCGTAGGGGAACTCGTGCGCGGCGTCGTACCGCGCGGAGACCGGGGCGATCACCTCGTCGGCGAAGTCGCGGACGGTGTCGGAGAGGTCCTGGTACTCCTCGTCGAGCTCGAAGTTCATGGGGTGCGCTCCTGGTCGGTCGGACGGGGGTCGGTCTGCGGGCGGGTGCCGGGGTCCTCCGGGGCGCCGCCGGGAGTCCCGGCGGGAGCGCCGTCCGGCACGTCGTCGCGGGCGTCCCCGGGGACCGGTGCGGGCACGCCCTCGGGGACGTCGTCGGGGACCACGCGGGCGAGCAGCTGGTGCAGCGCCACGCGGTCACCGGCCCGCACGGAGAGCTCGGCGGTGCCGGCGGTGGGGGCGGTCAGGCGGTGCTCCATCTTCATGGCCTCGACCACCACCACGGTCTGCCCCTCGGCGACCCGGTCCCCGGTGGCGGCCGGGACGGCGACCACGGTGCCGGGCATGGGCGAGTGCAGCTCCGGGGCGGCGGGCCCGGCCGTGCGCTCGAGGGCGGCCAGCGACCGCTCGAGCCGGGCCTCGCGGGTCAGCACCCGGAGCTCGTAGGCGCAGCCGCCCTCCCCCACCCAGACGCTGTCCGCGCCCGCGGCCACGTGGACCACCCGGGCCGTCCCGCCGCTCTCGAGCAGGTGCGCGGCCGGGCGACCCGGCAGCGGGGTCAGGCGCACGGCGGGGTCCACGGCGGTCCGCCGGGGCTCCTCGAGCCCGTGGGCCAGCACCACCGCGGGCCGGGCGCGGCCGGCGGCCCGCCAGCCGTCCGGGCGGGACCAGGGGCCCGTGTCCCCGGCGGGGCGCGGGTCGGCGGGCCGGTGCCGGGCGAGGTGGGCGGCCGCGGCGGCGAAGTGGCTCTCGTCGGGTGCCGTGAACTCCAGCTCCGGCAGGCGCCGCTCGATGAGGGTCGTGTCCATGACCCCGGCGCGCACCCCGGGATCGGCCAGCAGGGCGCGCAGGTACTCGGTGTTGGTGCCCACCCCGAGCACCACGGTGTCCGCCAGGGCCAGGTCGAGCCGGTCGAGGGCCTGGACCCGGTCGGCGCCCCAGGCGACGACCTTGGCGAGCAGCGGGTCGTAGTCCGAGCCCACGGTCAGCCCCGGTGCCAGCGCGGAGTCCACGCGGATCCCCGGGCCGGAGGCCTCCTCCAGGGCGAGCACGGTGCCGGCGGTGGGCAGGAAGCCGCGGGCGGGGTCCTCGGCGTAGAGCCGGGCCTCGACCGCGTGGCCGGTGAGCACCACGTCCTCCTGCGCCAGGTCCAGCGGCTCCCCCGCGGCGACGCGGATCTGCTGCGCCACGAGGTCCGTGCCGGTGACCAGCTCGGTGACGGGGTGCTCCACCTGCAGGCGGGTGTTCATCTCCATGAAGTAGAAGGTCCCGGGCTGCGCGGCGGGCACCAGGAACTCCACGGTGCCCGCACCGGTGTAGCCCACGGAGCGGGCCACCCGGCAGGCGGCCTGCCCGATCCGCTCCCGGGTGGCGGGGTCCAGCAGCGGCGAGGGCGCCTCCTCGATGACCTTCTGGTGCCGCCGCTGCAGGGAGCACTCCCGCTCCCCCAGGTGGACCACGGCCCCGTGGGCGTCGGCGAGGACCTGCACCTCGATGTGCCGGGGGGACTCGACGAGCTGCTCGAGGAGCAGGGTGTCGTCGCCGAAGGCGGCCGCGGCCACCCGGCGGGCCGTGGCCAGGGCCTCCGGCAGCTCGTCCGGGGCCGCCACCACGTGCATGCCCTTGCCGCCGCCCCCGGCCGAGGGCTTGATCAGGATCGGGTACGTCATCCCGGCGGCCGCGGCCGCCAGGGCGTCGTCGTCGAGACCGGGCTCGGAGACCCCGGGGACCGTGGGCACCCCGGCGGCGGACACGTGCCGCTTGGCGCGGATCTTGTCGCCCATCGTCTCGAGGGCCTCCACGCCGGGGCCGATGAACACGATCCCCGCGTCCGCGCACGCCCGGGCGAAGGCGGCGTTCTCGGACAGGAACCCGTAGCCGGGGTGGATCGCCTGCGCGCCGGTGGCCCGCGCCGCCCCGAGCACGGCGTCGATGCGCAGATAGCTCTCGGCCGGGGCCGCCGGGCCCACGCACACGGCCGTGTCGGCCTCCCGCACGTGCACCGCGTCCCGGTCGGCCTCGCTGTAGACCGCGACCGAGCGGATCCCCAGCGCCCGGAGCGTGCGCAGGACCCGGCGGGCGATCTCCCCGCGGTTGGCCACGAGGACGACGTCGAAGCGGCGCGGCGGCGTGCCGGCGGTCACGGGGATCACATCCTGAAGAGGCCGAAGGCCGGCTCGGGCAGCGGGGTCCGGGAGCAGACCTCGAGGGCCAGCCCGAGCACCTCCCGGGTGTCGGTGGGGGCGATCACGCCGTCGTCCCAGAGCCGGGCGGTGGAGTACCAGGGGCTGCCCTGGGCCTCGTACCGGGCCCGGATGGGCGCCATGAACGCCTCGCGCTCGGCCGGGTCCCACTCCTGCCCGCGGGCGGCCAGCTGGTCGGCCTTCACGGTGGCCAGCACCGAGGCGGCCTGGGCCCCGCCCATCACCGAGATCCGCGCCTGGGGCCAGAGGAACAGGAAGCGCGGGGAGTAGGCCCGCCCGCACATCGAGTAGTTGCCGGCCCCGAAGGAGCCGCCGATCACCACGGTGAGCTTGGGCACCCGGGTGGTGGCCACGGCCGTGACCATCTTGGCGCCGTGCTTGGCGATGCCGCCGGCCTCGTAGTCGCGGCCCACCATGAAGCCGGTGATGTTCTGCAGGAACAGCAGGGGGATCCCGCGCTGGTCGCACAGCTCGACGAAGTGGGCGCCCTTCAGCGCCGACTCCGCGAAGAGCACCCCGTTGTTGGCCACGATGCCCACGGGGTGGCCGTGGACGTGGGCGAAGCCGGTGACCAGCGTGGTGCCGTACTCGGCCTTGAACTCGGCGAAGCGGCTGCCGTCCACGAGCCGGGCGATGACCTCGTGCACGTCGTAGCCGGAGTTGGGGTCGACCGGCACCGCCCCGGGGAGCTCGTCCTCGGCCACGGCCGGGGGCGCGGGCTCCCTCACCGGCCAGGCCCGCGGGCCCGGCGGCGGCAGGGTCGCCACGATGTCCCGGACGATCTGCAGGGCGTGGGCGTCGTTCTCGGCGAGGTGGTCGACCACCCCGGACGTCCGGGCGTGCAGCTCTCCGCCGCCGAGCTCCTCGGCGGTGACCTCCTCGCCGGTGGCGGCCTTCACCAGCGGCGGGCCGCCCAGGAAGATCGTGCCCTGCCCGCGCACGATGACGGTCTCGTCGCTCATCGCCGGGACGTAGGCCCCGCCAGCGGTGCAGGAGCCGAGCACGGCCGCGATCTGCGCGATGCCCGCCGCCGAGAGGTGGGCCTGGTTGAAGAAGATCCGCCCGAAGTGCTCCCGGTCCGGGAAGACCTCGTCCTGCAGCGGCAGGTACGCCCCGCCCGAGTCGACGAGGTAGACGCAGGGCAGCCGGTTCTCCAGGGCGATCTCCTGGGCGCGCAGGTGCTTCTTGACCGTCACGGGGTAGTAGGTGCCGCCCTTGACCGTGGCGTCGTTGCACACGACCATCACCTGCCGGCCGTGGACCAGGCCGATCCCGGCGATCAGGCCGGCCCCCGGGCACTCGTCGTCGTACATCCCCTCCGCGGCCAGGGCGCCGAGCTCCAGGAACGGGCTGCCCTCGTCCAGCAGGTGATCCACCCGCTCGCGCGGCAGCAGCTTGCCGCGCGCCACGTGCCGCCGCCGGGAGGCCTCGGGCCCGCCCTGCGCCGCCCGCTCCAGGCGCCGGGTCAGCTCCTCGGCGAGCCCCTGCTGGGCGGCCGCGTTGGCGGCGAACTCCGCGCCGCCCGGATCGACCTGGGTGCTCAGCACGCGCATGGGTTCCCTCCGCTCCGGGCCGGCCGTCCGGGGATGCCATTTCGGTTAATCACGACTAACTTGGGGTTCAGGTTAGTGGTGGCTCACTAGAATGTCCAGGAATCCGACCCCGAGAGCAGGACCCGTGACCCAGACCCAGCGCGGCCCCGGCCCGCCCACCACCGTGCGCGGGCAGGCCAAGGCCCGGCGGCGCCAGGACCTCCTGGCCGCCTCCGCCACGCTCTTCGCCGAGCGCGGCTTCGCCGGCGTCTCGATCGACGACATCGGCGCCGCCGCGGGGGTCAGCGGGCCCGCGGTCTACCGGCACTTCCCGCGCAAGCAGGCGGTCCTGGGCGCGATCCTGCTCGAGGTCAGCCACGACCTGCTCGACCGGGGCCGCGAGGTGGTGGCCCGCTCCCCCGATCCGGCCCGGCGGCTGCGGGCGCTGATCTCCTTCCAGGTGGAGTTCGCGCTGCACCGTCCCGCCGTGATCGTGGTGCAGGACCGGGAGCTGCCGAACCTGACCGAGGAGGACCGCCGCGCGGTCCGCGTCCTGCAGCGCGGCTACGTGACGCTGTGGGTGGACGCCCTGCAGGAGCTGGCCCCGGCGCGCGACGTCGCGGAGCTCACCCTGCGCGCCCAGGCCGCCTTCGGGCTCATCAACTCGACCCCCCACTCCCTGCGGACGGCCCACCGGCTGCGCGCCCCGCAGGACGCGGGGCGGCTCGACGCGGCCCGGGCCGCCCTCGAGGAGATGACCTGGGCCGCGCTGCGCACCGCGTTCGCCCCGACCCCCACCAGCACAGGAGGCACCCCGTGACCGAGACCCCGGCGTTCTACGAGGAGGAGCACGAGGAGTTCCGCGAGGTGGCCCGCGAGTTCACGACCCGCGAGGTGGCCCCGCACTACGCCGCGTGGGACGCCCAGCACATGATGCCCCGCAGCCTGTGGACGGCCGCCGGCGGGGCCGGCCTGCTCGGCCTCGCCGTGCCCGAGGAGTTCGGCGGCATGGGCCTGACGGACTACCGGTTCCGCGCCGTGCTCGACGAGGAGCTGGTCCGCCAGGGCGCCCTCGGCGTGGCCCTGGCCCTGCACCTGCACGACGACTGGGTGCTGCCCCACCTGCTCGCCCACGGCACCGACGAGCAGAAGCGGCGGTGGCTGCCGCGCATGCTCACGGGGGAGCTCGTCACCTCCGTGGCCTGGACCGAGCCGGGCGCGGGCTCCGACCTGCGCGGGGTGCGCACCCGGGCCGTGCGCGACGGCGAGGAGTGGGTGCTCACCGGTCAGAAGACGTTCATCGGCAACGGGATCAGCGGGGACGCCGCCCTCGTCCTGGCGCGCACGGACGGGGAGACCGGGCGCGCCGGGGAGGACGCCCTCAGCCTGTTCCTGGTGCACAAGGCGGACTCCCCCGGCTACGGGACGGGCAAGCAGCTCGACAAGATGGGGGTCAGGGCCTCGGACACCGCCGAGCTGTTCTTCGAGGACGTCCGGGTCCCGGCGGTGAACCTCGTCGGCGCCGAGGGCGGCGGGCTGCGGCAGATCCAGCAGGTGCTGCCGCAGGGGCGGCTGGCGGTGGCCGTGGCCGCGAGCGCCGTCGCCCGCTCGACCCTGGCGGACACCCTCCGGTACACCGGCGAGCGCACGGCCTTCGGCTCCCGGGTGCTGGACTTCCAGCACACCCGGTTCGAGCTCGCGGAGCTGACGGTCGAGGTGGAGGTCGTCGAGGCCTACGTGCAGCGGGCGGTGCACGCGTTCAACGCGGGGACCCTCGACGTGGTGGGGGCGTCCAAGGCCAAGTACTGGGCCGGCGAGCGGGCGCGCTCCGTCACCGACCGGTGCCTCCAGCTGCACGGCGGCTACGGGTACATCCTCGACTACCCGGTGGCGCAGGCCTATCTCGCGTCCCGGCTGCTGACGATCTTCGGGGGCACCAGCGAGATCCTGCGGGAGACCATCGGGCGGGCCGTGGCCGACGAGGCGTGAGGAGCGCCCCGGTCAGCGCACCTCCAGGGACGCCCGCCCGGCCCGGCGGGCCGCCGGTGCCGCGCCGAGCCGCTGGGACACCTCCCGGGCCGCCGCCACGGTGGCGGCCGCGAGCAGCTCGGCCTGTTCCGGCGTGACCCGGTAGCGGGGCGCGGCGACCATGACGGCCGCCACCAGCTGGTCCCGGTGGTCGCGGACGGCGGCGGCGACCCCGACCTCCTCCACGGAGGTCTTGCCGTAGTTGAGGGCCACCCCGTCCTCGGCGACCTGCCGCAGGGACTCCAGGTAGAGCTCGATGCCCGCCTCGGTGGGATCGGGCAGCTCGACGATCCCGGACAGCAGCAGCGCCCGGACCCGCTCCGGCGGCTGCTCGGCGAGGAAGATCTGCACCGAGGCGCTCAGGGCCGTGTCGTACCGGGTGCCCAGCGGGGTGGTGTGCTTGATCTGCCGCGGGCTGGGGATCTGCTCCACGCACACGGCCTGGTCGCCGTTCCAGACCAGCAGCGCGCTGGTCTCCTGGGTCTGCTCGGTCAGCTCGAGCAGCACGGGGTACGCCACCCGCCGCTCGTCCAGTTCCGCGAGCAGCGGGCCGGCCACGGAGATCAGGCCGAGCCCCAGGCGGTAGCGCCGCGTCTGCGGGTCCCGCTCCACCACGTCCTCCCGCTCCAGGGTGGTCAGGAGCCGGGAGACGGTGCTCTTGTGCAGGCCCACGCGCGCCGCGATCTCGGTCACCCCGAGCGTGGGCTCGGCCGCGGAGAAGCACCGCAGCACCCGCAGGGCGTGGGAGACGACGGACGCCGCGCGGGCTTCGCTCGAGGAGGCGCTGGCCGGTGATTCAGTCATAGGACTCTCCATTCTCCTGCACGGGGGCGGGTCCGCCGTGCACGGCCGTCCCGGCGGCGGGGCCGTGTGTCGCGGCCCCGCCGCCCGGAGGCCGTGCGCCGGCGCTCGCACCGCGGGACGGTGGGCACGCCGCGACCGCGGTCAGGGCCACCGTCCCGCGGGCGGGGATCACGGCCGCGCGAGCGCGTCCGGGACCGGCTCCCGTCCGGCGGGCACCGCGGCCGGCCGGGCCGGGGGCTGCGGGACCGCCCGCTCCACCACCGTGGCGTCCCCGCCGCCGGGCGCGTCCGGCGAGGGGTCGTTGACCTCGCGCTCCAGGCGCTCGGTCTCCGGGGTGCGGGTGAGCAGCCGCCGGACCAGGTTCGCGATCATCAACAGGATGACGAAGGAGAACGGGAAGGCCCCGATGATGGTGCCGGTCTGCACCGTGTCCACCACCGCGGTGCCGCCGAGCGTGAGCAGCGTGACCGCCACGGCGGCGATGCTGGCCACGAGCACCACGCGGAAGAGGGGCCCGGCCCTCCGCGGCGCGGAGACGAACTCGGCCAGGGCGTGGGCGCCGGAGTCCAGGGAGGTGACGTAGTAGGTGGCGACGAGCACGGTGGCGACCACGAGCAGCAGCGAGCCGACGACGGGCACGGACTCCAGCATGACGAACAGTCCGCTGGACGTGTCCGCCGCGACCGCCGCGGAGATGCCGCGGTCGCTGCGGTCGTCGTAGTGCAGCGCCGCCGAGCCGATCACGCCGATCCACGCCATCACGATCAGGGAGGGGACCACCGTGACACCGATGACGAACTCACGGATGGTGCGCCCCCGGGAGATGCGGGCGATGAAGCCGGCGACGAACGGGCTGAAGGCGATGACCCAGCACCAGATGAACACGGTCCACCAGCCGTTCCAGCTGTCCTGCCAGGTGCCGATGTCCTGACCCGCGGTCCCCGCGTCGGTCCAGAAGCTCATCGGCAGGAAGTTGGTGAAGAAGGAGCCGAAGGTCTGCGTGATGTTGGAGATGAGGAAGATCGTGGGGCCGAAGACGAACACGGCCACGAGCAGCACGATGCTCAGCACCGAGTTGAGCTCGCTGATCCGCTTCATGCCCTTGTTGATGCCGAAGAACGCGGAGACGGCGGTGAGCCCGCCCAGGCCCAGGATCACCAGCAGCCAGACGCCCGAGCTCGGCGAGAGCCCCGTGAAGGACGCGAGTCCCGAGCTGAACTGCATGGCGGCGAAGCCGAAGGACGTGGCCAGGCCCAGGACGGTGGCGATGATGGCCAGCAGCTCCACGACCACGCCGGCCCCGCGCTGCGACCACTTCGGCAGGATGTCGACCGTGGCCTCGCGGAAGGTGAGGGTCTTGCCGAGGTTGTGGTGGGAGTAGGCGAGGCAGACGGCCACCACGCAGTACATGGCCCAGGCCGTCAGGCCCCAGTGGAAGTAGGACCACACCATGGCGCCCTCGGCCGCGCCGTCCTGTCCCGCGGGCACGACGGGGTTGTCGTCCCGGAGCAGGATGGGCTCGGCGACCGACCAGAAGATGAGGCCGATGCCCTGTCCGCAGGCGAAGAGCATCGAGTACCAGGCGAACTTGCCGTGCTCCGGGCGGGCGTCCGGGCCGCCGAGGCGGATCGAGCCGACGCGGCTGACGACCAGCCACACGCACACGGCGACCGCCACGAGCGAGTACAGGATGAACAGCCACGTGAAGTTCCCGGTCACGAAGGTGCGCGCCGTGGAGATGGCCTCGGCGGCGCCGCCCGGGTCCATGGTCACCACCACCAGCACGGCGATGATGAGCAGGGGCGGGAGGACCGTGATGACGAGCCGGTCCAGGGCCGGCAGGTGCCGCCCCCGGAACCGCGGCACGGTCACGGCCTCGGTGGCGGCCGCCGCGGAGGCGTGTGACTTCTTCATGTGTTTCTCACTTCCCGAACTCGCTGGTGACCGCCCGGACGATGCCGGTGCGGACGGTGGAGAGCAGCAGTTCGCCGCGCTGGGCGGTCGCGCCTGCTGGAGAGGAGAGGCACCCGGAGCTCGGGGTGCGAGCGGGGTCCTCGGGGAAAACGTCGTAGGGGGCCAGGTCAGCGGGGGGATGGTCGGGGGCCCGGGACATGTCGACCTTCTCGGGGTGCAGGTGGAGCATCAGCGAGGTCTCGAGGACGCCTCCGTGCTCGATGTCCCAGCCGAGGAAGCCGTCGGGGAAGACGGCCGCCAGGGTCTGCTCGTCGACGAAGTCCCAGTACGAGAGCAGCAGGGCCCGGCTGTCGTCGAGGCCGCCGGCCCGGGCCTCGCGCACCGCGAGGTCGAGTCCTTCGTAGAGGAACTGGTAGTTCTCGAAGTGGCCGTTGACCACCGCGATCCGGCGGACGCCGTGGCGGAAGAACTCCAGCACCACGTCCTTCGTCTGCGTGATGAGGGCCTGGGCCGAGAGACTGGTGGTGCCGGCGCGGTGGTTGCCGCCCCCGGAGCGGGGCTGGGACTTGTAGCCGTAGCAGAAGGCCGGCGCCACCAGGGCGTCGAGGTCCTCCGCCGCGGCGGCGCAGATGGCGCGGGAGAGCATGGCGTCCACGCCCAGCGGCATGTGCGGACCGTGCTGCTCCGTGGCCCCGGTGGGGATGAGCACCAGCCCCTGACCGGTGGCCACGTACTCCTGGTAGCTGTGGGCGTCGAGGTCTTCGAGCGAACGGGTGGTGACCACCGTGGTCCTTCCGTGCAGTGGATGTGGCGGTGCCGCGGGGTGCGGCTGCGGCAGAGGAGCTGCCGGGGAGGACGGCGGCGGCGCACCGGGGCGCCGCCGCCGTCGTCGTCGTTCCGCGCCTAGGCGGACACGATGTTGTGCTCGGGGCCGTACGGGAACTTGGTGATGTTCTCCGCGCCGTCCTCGCCGACGACGAGGATGTCGTGCTCGCGGTAGCCCCCGGCGCCCGGCTCGCCTTCCGGGACCGTGATCATCGGCTCCATGGACACGACCATGCCCGGCTCCAGCACGGTGTCGATGTCCTCGCGCAGCTCCAGGCCGGCCTCGCGGCCGTAGTAGTGGCTGAGCACGCCGAAGGAGTGGCCGTAGCCGAAGGTGCGGTTGGCGAGCAGGCCGTGGGAGATGAAGATCTCGTTGAGCTCCGCGGCGATGTCCTTGCACACCGCGCCCGGCTTGATCAGCTCGAGGCCGCGCTCGTGGACCTCGACGTTGATCTCCCACAGCTCGCGCGAGCGGGCGTCCGGCTCGCCGAGGAACAGGGTGCGCTCCAGGGCGGTGTAGTAGCCCGACGTCATCGGGAAGCAGTTCAGGGACAGGATGTCTCCGCGCTGCAGCTTGCGGGTGGTGGCCCAGTTGTGGGCGCCGTCGGTGTTGATCCCGGACTGGAACCACACCCAGGTGTCGCGGACCTCGCGGTGCGGGAAGGTGCGGGCGATCTCGTGGACCATCGCCTCGGTGCCGATGAGCGCGACCTCGTACTCGGTGATGCCCTCGCGGATCGCCGCGCGGATGGCCTCGCCGCCGAGGTCGCCGATGCGCGCGCCGTGCTTGATGACCTCGATCTCCTCGGCGGACTTGATCATGCGCTGGCGCATGGCGTCCTGGGAGACGTCGGTGAGCTCCGCGCCCTCGAACGCGGCCTGGATGCGCCGGCGGGTCAGAAGCGGCAGGGCGTCGTCCTCGACGCCGATCCGCCGGGCCTGCACACCGCGCCGGCGCAGGGCCTCCTGGAGGCCGTAGTAGAAGTTGTCGCGCCGCCAGTCGGTGTAGACGATGTTGTCGCCGTAGCTGGTGCGCCACGGCATGCCGGCGTCGATGTTGGCGGTGACCGTGACGGAGTCGTCGGCGGTGACGACGAGGGCGTAGTTGCGCCCGAACGTGGTGTAGAGGAAGTCCGAGTAGTACTTGATGCCGTGGTAGCTGGTGAGGATGACGGCGTCGAGCTGCTGCTCCGCCATGATCCGCCGCAGGCCGTCCAGCCGGCGCTCGAACTCGGCGTCGGAGAAGGTCAGCTGCTCCTTCTGCCCGTTGTGCAGGGTCTTCAGGCGCTCGAGCTCGGCGACGGAGGCGGCGGGGGCGGTGATGGGCGAGGTGGTCATGGTCGTCCTTTCGTGGGTGGTGCTGGTGCGGGATGATCTGCGCCGGGGTGGCGCCGACCGGGAAGGGTGGTCGTGGAGGAGCGTCAGCGCTCCAGGGGCTTGCCGCAGGTCTCGCGGGAGAGGGCGACGGCGACGAAGGACACCGCCGCGGCGGCCATCAGGTACCAGGCCGGTGCGAGGTTCGTGGCGAAAGCGGAGATCAGCAGCGTGGCCATGAAGGGGGCCGTGCCGCCGAAGACGGCATTGGCGAGGTTGAAGCTCACGGCGAAGCCGGTGTAGCGGATGCGGGTGGGGAACAGCTCGGCCAGGAAGCTGGGCAGCGTCCCGTCGTTGAGGGTCAGCATCGCCCCCAGCAGCACCTGGACCGCCAGCACGGCCACGAACGACCCGGACTCCAGCACCATGAACGCCGGCACCGTCAGGACGATGAAGCTCACGGACGCGGCCATGAGCATCCGTTTGCGGCCGAACCGGTCGGAGGCCAGACCGGTGAGGAAGATGAAGCCGACGTAGGAGAGCAGCGCCAGCGAGGTGGCCAGGAAGGACTCGGTCCTCCCGAGACCGATCTCCTCGGAGAGGTAGGTCGGCATGTAGCTGAGCAGGATGTAGAAGCCCACGGCGTTGAGCAGCACCGCGCCGACCGCGCGCAGCAGGGCGCCCCAGTGGTTGCGGAACATGTCCCGGACCGGGGCTGTGATGACCTCGTCCTCCGCGGCGAGCTCCTGGAACGCCGGGGTGTCCTCGAGCTTCGTGCGGATGTAGCGGCCGATCAGGCCCATGGGCGCTGCGAGCAGGAAGGGGATGCGCCAGCCCCAGCTGGTCAGCTGGTCGTCGGAGAGCACCGCGGTCAGGCCGGCGACGAACAGTGAGCCGAAGAGCAGGCCGGTGGCCGTGCTCGCGGGCACCACGGCGGCGTAGACCCCGCGCCGGCGGTCCGGGGCGTACTCGACGAGGAACGCCGAGGCCCCGGCGTACTCCCCGGCCGCGGAGAACCCCTGCACGATGCGCACCACGAGCAGCAGCACCGGTGCGAAGATCCCGATGGAGTCGTAGCCCGGGATCAGGGCGATGCAGAACGTGGAGACCGACATGATCAGGATGGACAGGGAGAGCGCCGTGCGCCGGCCGAGCTTGTCGCCGAGGTGCCCCCAGACGAAGCCGCCGAACGGGCGGACGAAGAACGAGATGGCGAACAGGGCAAAGGTCGCCAGCAGGGCCGTCTGCGGATCGGACTCGGGGAAGAACACCACCGCGATGGTGGCGGCCAGGTACCCGTAGATCGCGTAGTCGAACCACTCGACGAAGTTGCCGATGAAGCTGGCCGCCACCACGCGGCGCCGGACCGCGGGATCGGGGGCCCCGGTGACCGGGGAGGTCGTCGGCGCCGTCGTGGTCGCGCTGCCGTCGGAGGGGTGGGACATGAGCATCTCCCGAGGATGATGTGTTGCATTGATTGCAACAGCGTTGCCTCAATGTAGGGAGTGATCCAGCTCACCGTCAATGGCCGTGGCGTTAATTCGTGTTACTGCGAGGTTAAACCCGGTCACACAGGGAGACATTCAGCCGCCCGTGGTGCGGCGGCGACGCATCGAAGTTGTGATCAGCGCAACAATTGGCCGCTCAGAGGACCCGCCGCACCTGCTCCTCGAAGTCGCGGATGTGCTCGAGCATGATCGTGGCGGCCTCGTCACCCCTGCCCTCCAGCACCGCGGTGAGCAGGGCCGCATGCACGGAGATGTGCTCCTGCAGCTGCGGGATCCGGTCGGCGGCCACGCACCAGATGCGGGTGGCCAGGTTGCCGTAGCGCGTCAGGGTCGTCTCCAGGTGCGCGTTGCCGGCGGCGGCGTACACGGCCCGGTGGATGGCCACGTCCCAGCGCAGGGTGTCCTCGCGTTCCTCGGCGGCCGGCTCCTCGAGCTGCTCCCGCAGCCGCTCCAGCCGTTCGCGGGCGGCACCCCCGCGCCGCCCGGCGGCCAGACGGGCCGCCAGCGGCTCCAGCACCTCGCGCACCTGGGAGATCTCGGACAGGGCTGTGATGTCCACCGTGGTCGCGAACGTCCCCCGGCGCGGATAGGTCACCACGAGATGCTCGGACTCCAGCCGTTTGAGCGCCTCGCGCAGCGGAGTGCGACCCACGCCCAGGTCCTCGCTCAGGCGGGCCTCATTGAGCGGGCTGCCGGGCGGGATGTCGAGCAGGATCAACCGGTCCTGCAGCCGGAGGAAGGCCTGGTCGGCCAGGGACCGGCCGCCCGCCGCGGTCTCGTCGGTGTGCTGCAGCATGCGGGCCCCTCCTGCGGCGTGTGTGACGGGGCCCGAGCGCCGGATGACGACGGGACGGGACGTCATGCTTGACCCGCCGTGCCCCTCGTCACATACTAGGCCTGAACAACTGATATATCAGTTGCACACAGAAGACTTCCCAGGAGGGCACATGACCGTGCACGAGGACCACCCCCTGTACCAGCCGCTGGCCGAGAGCGACCCCGAGGTCGCCGCGGCCGTCGACGCCGAGCTGCGGCGCCAGCAGTCCACGCTGGAGATGATCGCCTCCGAGAACTTCGCGCCCTCGGCGGTCATGGAGGCCCAGGGCTCGGTGCTCACGAACAAGTACGCCGAGGGCTACCCCGGCCGGCGCTACTACGGCGGCTGCGAGCACGTGGACGTGATCGAGCAGCTGGCGATCGACCGCCTCAAGGCCCTGTTCGGCGCCGAGCACGCCAACGTCCAGCCGCACTCCGGGGCGCAGGCCAACGCCGCGGCCATGTCCGCGCTGCTCCAGCCCGGCGACACCATCCTGGGTCTGGACCTCGCCCACGGCGGGCACCTGACGCACGGGATGAAGCTCAACTTCTCCGGCAAGCTCTACCAGGTCGCCGCCTACGGGGTCTCCGAGGACGACCACCGGGTCGACATGGACGAGGTCGCCCGGCTCGCCCGCGAGCACCGCCCGCAGCTCATCATCGCCGGCTGGTCCGCCTACACGAGGCAGCTGGACTTCGCCGCGTTCCGCGCGATCGCCGACGAGGTCGGGGCGTACCTGATGGTCGACATGGCGCACTTCGCCGGGCTCGTCGCCGCCGGGCTGCACCCCAACCCGGTGCCCCACGCCGACGTGGTGACCTCCACGACGCACAAGACGCTCGGCGGCCCGCGCGGCGGGGTGATCCTGTGCAAGCAGGAGCACGCGAAGAAGATCAACTCCGCGGTCTTCCCCGGTCAGCAGGGCGGCCCCCTGGAGCACGTGATCGCCGCCAAGGCCGTGGCCTTCAAGCATGCCGCGGCCGAGGAGTTCACCGACCGCCAGGTGCGCACCCTGGAGGGCGCGAAGATCCTGGCCACCCGGCTGCTGTCCCCGGACGTCATGGCCACCGGGATCAACCTGGTCAGCGGCGGCACCGACGTGCACCTGGTGCTGGTGGACCTGCGGAACTCCGAGCTCGACGGACAGCAGGGCGAGGACCGGCTGCACCGCATCGGGATCACGGTCAACCGCAACGCCGTGCCCTTCGACCCCCGCCCGCCGATGGTCTCCTCCGGTCTGCGGATCGGCACCCCGGCCCTGGCCACCCGCGGCTTCGGGGCCGAGGAGTTCACGGAGGTGGCCGACATCATCGCCCAGGCGCTGATCCAGGAGCTGACCGACGAGCTCGTCGAGCAGCTGCGCGATCGCGTGACCGCCCTGGCCGAGCGGTTCCCGCTCTACCCGAACCTGTCCGCCCCCGCCCTGAACGGAGCCTTCTGATGGCCGACCTGCTGCCGGAGCACCCGGACTTCCTGTGGCGCAACCCGGACCCGAAGTCCTCCTACGACGCCGTGATCGTCGGCGGCGGCGGACACGGGCTGGCGACCGCCTACTACCTGGCCAAGAACCACGGCATGACCAACATCGCCGTGCTGGAGCGGGGCTGGCTGGCCGGCGGGAACATGGCCCGCAACACCACGATCATCCGCTCCAACTACCTGTGGGACGAGTCCGCGGCGATGTACGAGCACTCCCTGAAGCTCTGGGAGATCCTGCCCGAGGAGCTGGAGTACGACTTCCTGTTCTCCCAGCGCGGCGTGATGAACCTGGCGCACACCCTGGGGGACGTCCGCGAGTCGATGCGCCGGGTCAACGCGAACAAGCTCAACGGCATCGACGCGGAGTGGATCAGCCCGGAGCAGGTCAAGGAGCTGTGCCCGATCATCAACATCGGGGACGACATCCGCTACCCGGTGATGGGGGCGACCTACCAGCCGCGCGCGGGCATCGCCAAGCACGACCACGTGGCCTGGGCCTTCGCCCGCAAGTGCGACGAGATGGGCGTGGACATCATCCAGAACTGCGAGGTCACCGGCTTCGTCAAGGACGGCGACCGGGTGGTGGCCGTGGAGACGTCCCGCGGGCGGATCAACGCCGGCAAGGTCGGACTCTGCGGGGCCGGGCACTCCTCGGTCCTGGCGGAGCTCGCCGGGTTCCGGCTGCCGATCCAGTCCCACCCGCTGCAGGCCCTGGTCTCGGAGCTGCACGAGCCCGTGCACCCGACCGTGGTGATGTCCAACCACGTGCACGTCTACGTCTCCCAGGCCCACAAGGGCGAGCTGGTCATGGGCGCCGGCGTGGACGCCTACAACGGCTACGGCCAGCGCGGCGCCTTCCACGTCATCGAGGAGCAGATGGCGGCAGCGGTGGAGCTCTTCCCGATCTTCGCCCGCGCCCACGTCCTGCGCACGTGGGGCGGCATCGTCGACGTCACCCTGGACGCCTCCCCGATCGTCTCCAAGTCGCCCGTGGACCAGATGTACGTCAACTGCGGCTGGGGGACCGGCGGGTTCAAGGGAACCCCCGGCGCCGGCTACTCCTTCGCCCACACCATCGCCCACGACGAGCCCCACCCCCTCAACGAGCCCTTCGCCCTGGAGCGGTTCGAGACCGGGGTCCTCATCGACGAGCACGGCGCCGCCGCCGTGGCCCACTAGGAGGCCGGAACACCATGCTGCTGATCGAGTGCCCCAACTGCGGGCCGCGCGACGAGACCGAGTACCAGTACGGCGGGGAGGCGCACGTGCCCTACCCCGAGGACCCCAGCCGGCTCTCCGACAAGGAGTGGGCGGAGTACCTCTTCTACCGCAACAACCCCAAGGGTCTGATCGCGGAACGGTGGGCCCACGCCGTCGGCTGCCGCCGCTGGTTCAACGTCGTCCGCGACACCGTGACCTACGACATCAAGGCCGTCTACAGGATCGACGAGCCCAAGCCCGAGATCGGAGGCGTCAAGTGAGCGCGCAGACCCACCGCCTGCCGGCGCAGCAGAGTGCGCCCGGCAGCATCGACCGCACCACGCCGGTGCGCTTCACCGTCGACGGGCAGGAGCACACCGGGTACGCCGGCGACACCCTGGCCTCGGCCCTGCTCGCCGCCGGGCGCATCCACTGCGGCGACTCGATGTACCTGGGCCGTCCGCGCGGGATCGTGTCCGCCGGGGTGGAGGAGCCCAACGCGCTGGTCAAGGTCGCCGCGCGCACGGAGGCCGACGTCGACGAGTCCATGCTCCCGGCCACCACGGTCGAGCTGACCGACGGTCTGCAGGCGTCCTACCTGCGCGGTCTCGGACAGCTCGACCCCCGCAAGGACGAGGCCGTCTACGACCACAAGCACGTGCACACCGACGTCCTCGTCGTCGGCGCCGGCCCCGCCGGGCTGGCCGCGGCCCGGGAGGCCGCGAAGTCAGGGGCCCGGGTCATCCTCATGGACGAGCAGCCGGAGGCCGGAGGCTCCCTGCTGTCGGGCCGCGACGACGTCGTCGACGGCCTGCCCGCCCGCGACTGGGTCGCCCGCACCCTCACCGCCCTGGAGGCCGAGCCCGAGGTCACTGTCCTGCACCGCACCACGGCGTTCGGCAACTACGACGCCAACTACGTCGTCGCCGTCCAGCGGCGCACCGGCCACCTCGCCGAGGCCCCGGGTCCCGGCGTGTCGCGGGAGCGGATCTGGCACGTGCGGGCGCAGCAGATCGTGCTCGCCACCGGCGCGCACGAGCGGCCGGTCGTCTTCGCCAACAACGACCGCCCCGGCATCATGCTCGCCGGATCGGTGCGCACCTACCTCAACCGCTACGCCGTCGCCGCCGGCACGTCGGTGGTCGTGGCCACCACGAACGACTCCGCCTACGACCTCGTGGCCGACCTCGCCGCCGCCGGGGTCCGTGTCGCGGCCGTGGTCGACTCCCGCCCGGAGCTCCACGGCCGGGCCGCCGACATCGCCGCCGCCACCGGGGTTCGCCTGATCACCGGCAGCGCCGTGGTGGACACCGCCGGCGACGGCGAGCACGGGCGGATCAGCGCCGTGACGATCGGCGGGATCGACGGCTCCGGCGCGCTGACCGGCCCCACCACCACCGTGGACACGGATCTGCTCGCCGTCTCGGGCGGGTGGACCCCGGTGGTCCACCTGCACAGCCAGCGGCAGGGCAAGCTGACCTGGGACGAGCGCCTCGCGGCGTTCGTGCCGGGCGCCCCCGTGCGGGACCAGCACACCGCGGGCTCGGTCAACGGCACCACCGACCTGGCGTGGTGCCTCACCGAGGGGGCCCTCGCCGGGGCCGAGGCCGCCGGCCGGGCCGGCTTCGAGACCCAGCCCGAGACCCCGCACGCGGAGAGCGTCGAGTCCTCGCCCGTCCGCCCGCTGTGGCTGGTGCCCGGGCCCGAGGGCGCGTCCGCCGGCTGGAGCCGCCACTTCGTCGACTTCCAGCGCGACCAGACGGTCGCGGACGTGCTGCGCTCCACCGGCGCCGGCATGCGGTCCGTGGAGCACGTCAAGCGCTACACCTCCATCTCGACCGCCAACGACCAGGGCAAGACCTCCGGGGTCAACGCCATCGGCGTCATCGCCGCGGCGCTGAACAGCACCGACGTCGGCGGGATCGGCACCACCACCTACCGCGCCCCCTACACCCCGGTGGCCTTCACGGCCCTGGCCGGACGACGGCTCGGCCACCTGTTCGACCCGGCGCGGCTGACCTCGGTCCACCCCTGGCACGTGGCCCACGGGGCCCTGTTCGAGGACGTCGGGCAGTGGAAGCGGCCCTGGTACTACCCGCAGGCCGGGGAGGACATGGACACGGCGGTGCTGCGCGAGTGCGCGGCCGTGCGCGGGTCCGTGGGGTTCATGGACGCCACCACCCTGGGCAAGATCGAGATCCGGGGCAAGGACGCCGGGGAGTTCCTCAACCGCGTCTACACCAACGCCTTCAAGAAGCTCAAGCCCGGCATGGGCCGGTACGGGGTCATGTGCACCCCCGACGGGATGGTCTTCGACGACGGCGTGACCCTGCGCCTGGACGAGGACCGGTACTTCATGACCACCACCACCGGTGGCGCGGCCAAGGTCCTGGACTGGCTCGAGGAGTGGTCCCAGACCGAGTGGCCGGAGCTCGACGTCACCTTCACCTCGGTCACGGAGCAGTACACCACCGTCGCCGTCGTGGGCCCGAAGTCCCGGGCCGTCGTCGAGAAGCTCGCCCCCGAGCTGGACCTGTCCAACGAGGCGTTCCCGTTCATGGCCTTCCGCGAGACCGTCCTGGCCTCCGGGGTGCCCGCACGGATCTGCCGGATCTCCTTCTCCGGGGAGCTGGCCTTCGAGATCAACGTCTCCTCCTGGTACGGCCTGTCGGTCTGGGAGTCCGTCGCGGAGGCCGGCGCCGAGTACGGCATCACCCCCTACGGCACCGAGACCATGCACGTGCTGCGCGCGGAGAAGGCCTTCCCCATCGTGGGCCAGGACACCGACGGCACGGTCACCCCGCAGGACCTGGGGATGGAGTGGGTGGTGTCCAAGACCAAGGACTTCATCGGCAGGCGCTCCTACGACCGCCCGTCCGCCACCAGCCCGGACCGCAAGCAGCTGGTCGCGGTCCTGCCGGTGGACCGGACGTTCCGGCTGCCGGAGGGCGCCCAGCTGGTGGACCACGGCACGCCCATCACCCCGGAGGTCGCCCCCGTGCCCATGGTCGGCCACGTCACCTCCAGCTACCGCAGCGCCGCCCTGGACCGGACCTTCGGGCTCGCCCTGGTGGAGAACGGCCGCAACCGCATCGGTGAGACGCTCCAGGCCCCGCTCGACGGGCGGCTCGTGGACGTCGTCATCGCAGAACCCGTGCTCTACGACCCCGAAGGGAACCGCCGTGATGGCTGAGCAGCTCCTGACCGACACCACCGCCCTGCGCCGCAGTCCCCTCGCCCACCTCGCGCAGCAGATGCACGAGCAGACCGTGACGGGCGAGCGGGGCGTGGCCCTGCGCGAGATCCCGTTCCTGACCATGGTCGGGATCCGGGTGGCGCCCGGCACTCCGGCCGCCGAGGCGGTCGCCGCCGCGGCCGGGATGCCCCTGCCGACCGGCCACGGCCGGGTCACCGGCACCGCCGGGGCCACGGCGATCCTGTGGATCGGGCCCGACGAGTTCCTGCTCGTCGGCCCCGACGGCGTGGGGCCCGCGGAGATCGGCCCTGCGGGGAGCGACCTCCGAGCGGCGGGCACCGACGACGCCGGCACCGCCGCCGGGCTGGCCGGGGCCCTCGGCACCGAGCCCGGGCAGGCCGTGGACCTGTCTGCCAACCGCACCACCCTCGAGCTGTCCGGGCCCTCGGCCCGCGCGGTGCTCGAGAAGAGCTGCCACCTGGACCTGCACCCGCGGGCCTTCGCGGTCGGCACCGCCGTGGCCACGACCCTGGGCCCGGTGCAGGTGCTGCTGTGGCGCACGGAGGAGCTGACGTGGCGGATCATGCCGCGGGCCTCCTTCGCCGAGTACACCGCCCGGTGGCTGCTGGACGGCATGACGGAGTTCGCCTCTCCCGAGGTGCCCTGATGGCGCTGTCCGCCCTGGACCTGTTCTCCGTCGGCATCGGCCCTTCCTCGTCCCACACGGTGGGCCCCATGCGGGCCGCCCGGCTGTTCGCGGACGGGCTGGCCGGGGCCGGTCTCCTCGAGGGAGTCGCCAGGGTCCGGGCCGAGCTGTTCGGCTCGCTCGGCGCCACCGGTCACGGGCACGGCTCGGACAAGGCCGTGATTCTGGGGCTGCAGGGCGAGGATCCGGAGACCGTGGACACCGACACGGCGGACGACCAGGTGCGGATGAGCACGGAGCGCGGGCAGCTGTGCCTGGCGGGGGTCCGGCCGATCCCCTTCGACCGCGCCGAGGACGTCGTCATGCACCGGCGCAGGTCGCTGCCCGCGCACCCCAACGGCATGACGTTCGCAGCCTTCGGGGCGGACGGCGAGCCGGTGCGGGAGCGGACCTACTACTCGGTGGGCGGCGGGTTCGTGGTGGACGGGGACGTGTCCGGGGCGGACCGCATCGTCCAGGACACCACGGAGGTGCCGTACCCGTTCACCACCGGCCGGCAGCTCCTGGAGCACTGCCGGCGGGAGGGGACCTCGATCGCCGGGATCATGCTCGCCAACGAGCTGTCCTGGCGCAGCGAGGAGCAGCTCCGCTCGAGCCTGCTGCGCCTCTGGGCCGTCATGCAGGAGTGCGTGGAGAACGGGTGCACGCGCACGGAGGCCCGGCTGCCCGGCGGGCTGAAGGTCCGCCGCCGGGCGCCGGGCCTGCGGGCGCGGCTGCGCGAGGCCGAGGCGGCCGCCGACGCGTGTGCCGTCCGGCCGGCGTCCGATCCGCTGCAGGCCATGGAGTGGATCAACCTCTACGCCCTGGCGGTCAACGAGGAGAACGCCTCCGGCGGGCGGATCGTCACCGCCCCGACCAACGGGGCGGCGGGCATCATCCCCGCCGTGCTGCACTACTACGACCGGTTCGTCGCCGGGGCGGACGAGGACGGCGTGGTGGAGTTCCTGCTGACGGCGGCGGCCGTCGGCATCCTGATCAAGGAGAACGCCTCCATCTCCGGCGCGGAGATGGGCTGCCAGGGCGAGGTGGGCTCGGCCTGCTCCATGGCCGCCGCGGGCCTGTGCGCGGTCCTCGGCGGCACGCCGGAGCAGGTCGAGAACGCCGCCGAGGTCGGCATGGAGCACAACCTCGGGCTGACCTGCGACCCCGTGGGCGGGCTCGTGCAGATCCCGTGCATCGAGCGCAACGCGATCGCCTCCGTCAAGGCCATCAACGCCGCACGCCTGGCCCTCCAGGGCGACGGCGAGCACACGGTCTCGCTCGACCAGGTCATCAAGACCATGCGCGAGACCGGCAACGACATGAAGATCAAGTACAAGGAGACCTCCCGTGGTGGACTGGCCGTCAACGTCATCGAATGCTGAGCAGCGCCTGCAGCCGCAGGCCGTCACCACCGCTCCACCCACGACGGAGCTGGTGCTGACCCTCGACTGCCCGGAGAGACCGGGGATCGTGCACGCCGTCAGCGGGGTGCTCCTGGAGCACGGGTGCAACATCGTGGAGCTCACCCAGTTCGACGACCGGCGGCTGGGCCACTTCTTCATGCGCGTGCACGTCGCCTCCGCCACGGAGGACGGCCTCGACCCCGAGGCCCTCCGGGCGGACCTGGCCCCGGTGGCCGAGCGGTTCGACATGCGCTGGGAGCTCAGCGAGCACGGGGCGAAGCGGCGGGTGCTGGTGATGGTCTCCAAGTTCGGCCACTGCCTCAACGACCTGCTCTTCCGCGCCCGGACCGGGGACCTGCCCGTGGACATCGTCGCGGTGGTCTCCAACCACCGCGACCACCAGCGCCTCGTCGAGTGGCACGGCATCCCGTTCTTCCACGTGCCCGTCACCCGGGACACCAAGCCCGAGGCCGAGGCCCGGCTGCTGGAGCTCGTGGACCGCTTCGAGGTGGACCTCGTGGTCCTGGCCCGCTACATGCAGGTGCTCAGCGACTCGCTGGCCACCCGGATGGAGGGACGGGTGATCAACATCCACCACTCGTTCCTGCCGTCCTTCAAGGGCGCCAAGCCGTACCACCAGGCCTACGAGCGCGGGGTGAAGACCGTGGGCGCCACGGCGCACTACGTCAACGCCGAGCTGGACGAGGGCCCGATCATCGCGCAGCAGCTCGTGGACGTGGACCACACCTACGGCCCGGAGGACCTCGTGGCCGCGGGGCGGGACACCGAGTGCAAGGCCCTGTCCAACGCCGTGAAGTGGCACTGCGAGGGCCGGGTCATCCTGCACGGCAACCGCACGGTCGTCCTGCGCTGAGCACGCACGACGGAGCGCCGCCCCCGGGGATCCCGGGGGCGGCGCTCCGTCGTGGGTGCTCCGGGACGTCGTGCGTGCTCCGGAACGTCACCCGGGCCGGCCTCCTGCCGGCTCAGTGGCCGCGGTCGATCCACTCCTGCAGGTGGGGGGCCTCCGCGCCGATCGTGGTGGTGTCCCCGTGGCCGGTGAGCACCTCCGTGGTCCCCGGCAGCGTGAGCAGCCGGTCCCGGATGGAGTCGACGATCGTGGGGAAGTCCGAGTACGAGCGGCCGGTGGCGCCGGGACCGCCCTGGAAGAGGGTGTCCCCGGAGAACAGCACTCCGCCCTCGCCCAGGTCCGGCGCCCAGAAGCACACCGAGCCCGGCGAGTGGCCCGGGGTGTGCAGCGCGGTGAGGCGCACCCCGCCCACCGAGTAGACGTCACCGTCGCGGATGATGCGGTCGAAGCGGCGGGCGGGGTGGACCTGCTCCCAGAGCATCGTGTCGTCCGGGTGCAGGTGCACCGGTGCCCGCAGCTGCTCGGCGACCTCGACGACGGCGCGGATGTGGTCGTCGTGGCCGTGGGTGAGCAGGATGGCCACCACTGCCCGGCCGCCGACGGCGTCCACGACCTGCTGCGGGGCGTGGGCCGGGTCGATGACCACGCACTGCTCGTCGTCGCCCACGATCCACACGTTGTTCTCGACCTCCCAGGTGCCCCCGTCCAGGGAGAACGTCCCCGAGGTCACCAGGTGCTCCACCCGGACCCGGCCCGTGGCGTCCGTGCGCTGCCCCACATCCTGCCGCGCGGTCATCGGGCCGCTCCGGCCGGGGCGGTCACGCCGGTCTCCAGGCCACGCTCCTCCGCGCCGGTCGCCGAGCGGTCCAGCTCCACGACGGAGCGCAGGACGGTGCCGGCCTTCATCTTCGCGAAGGCCTCCTCGACGTCGTCCAGGCCGATGCGCTCGGTGACGAACCCGTCGAGGTCCAGCCGGCCGAGCCGGTACTGGTCCACCAGCATCGGGAAGTCCCTGGAGGGGAGGGTGTCGCCGTACCAGGCGGACTTGATGGACCCGCCGCGGCCGAAGACCTCGTCCAGCGGGATCTCCCACGTGGTGCCGGGGGCGGGCACCCCGACCAGCACCATCCGGCCGGCCAGGTCACGGGCCTCGAACGCCTGCCGGAAGGTGGGGGCGATGCCCACGGCGTCGATCACCAGGTCGGCGCCGTTGCCGCCCGTGAGCGCCCGGATCGCCGCCACGGGGTCCTGCTCCTTCGAGTTGACCACGTGAGTGGCGCCGAAATGCTC
The DNA here is from genome assembly GCF_002287015.1 of Kocuria sp. WN036. Taxonomy (NCBI): domain Bacteria; kingdom Bacillati; phylum Actinomycetota; class Actinomycetes; order Micrococcales; family Micrococcaceae; genus Kocuria; species Kocuria sp. WN036. The sequence goes on along the minus strand of NZ_NSKF01000003.1, from coordinate 108,973 downwards.
CGCGGTGGCCAGCTTCTCGTCGTCGAGGTCCACGGCCACGATCGTGGTGGCCCCGGCCAGGGCGGCACCGGCGATCGCGGCCGCCCCGACCCCACCGCAGCCGATCACGGCCACGGACTCCCCGCGCTTCACGGCGCCGGTGTTGAGCACCGCGCCGATGCCGGCCATCACGCCGCACCCGAGCAGCCCGACGGCCGCGTACTGGTGCGGTTCGAGGTCGGCCTCGATCCTGGTGCACTGCCCGGCGGCGACGAGGGTCTTCTCGGCGAACGACCCGATGCCTAGGGCCGGGGTCAGCGGGGTGCCGTCCTCGAGCGTCATCCTCTGGGTGGCGTTGTGGGTGGCGAAGCAGTACCAGGGCTCGCCCCTGCGGCAGGCCCGGCACTCGCCGCACACCGCTCGCCAGTTCAGGATCACGTGGTCGCCCACGGCGACCTCCGTCACCCCCTCCCCGATCGCCGACACCACGCCCGAGGACTCGTGGCCCAGCAGGAACGGGTAGTCGTCGCCCACCCCGCCCTGGACGTAGTGGTGGTCGGTCTGGCACACCCCGCAGGTGAGCACGTCCACCAGTACCTCTCCCGGTCCGGGGTCCGGGACCAGGATGGTCTCCACACTGACCGGCTGGTTCTTGCCCTTGGACACCACGCCCTTGACCTTGTGCATGCTGGAACTGCCTTTCGTCGTCGTCGGCACCGGTAACGGTGCTCGATCGCAGAAGTCGTACTGGGAAGTCCCGAGGTCGGGACGAAGAGCCGCGGCCGGAGCGGCGCACGCCCCGGCCGCGACGGCAGGGGCCTCAGCCGCGGATGCGCTCCATGCCGGGGTCCACGAGCGGCTCGGCGCTGACCGTGGCGGGGACGCGCTCGCCGAGGTACTCGATCTCGACGCCGTCCCCCTCGGAGAGCTCCGGCGGGAGCCAGGCATAGGCGACCGGGCGGCCCACGGTGTGGCCGAAGACGGCGCTGGTGACGTAGCCGGCGGCGGCGCCGTCCACGTACACGGGCTCCTTGCCCATCACCACGGAGCGGCCGTCGTCGACCGTCAGGCAGCGCAGCCGGCGCCGCACCTGGCCGTCGGAGGCCACGGCCGCCGACCCCACGAACTCGCCCTTGTCCTTCTTGACGGCGAAGTCCAGTCCCGCCTCCAGGGCGGTGTGCTCCGTGGTCATGTCGGTGCCCCAGGACCGGTAGCCCTTCTCCACGCGCAGGCTGTTGAAGGCGGCGCGCCCCGCGGGGACGATGCCGAACTCCTGGCCCGCCTCGTGCAGCAGGTCCCACAGCCGCAGTCCCTGGTCCGCGGTGGTGTACAGCTCCCAGCCGAGCTCGCCCACGTAGGAGAGGCGCATCGCGGTGACCCGCAGGCCGCCCACCCGGATCTGCTTGGTGCGGAAGTACTTCAGGCCGTCGTTGGACAGGTCGTCGCGGGAGACCTTCGCCATGACCTCCCGGGCCTTCGGCCCCCACAGCCCGATGCAGCAGGTCTCGGCGGTGGTGTCCCGGACCAGGGCCCAGGCCGTGGGGTCCGCGGCGCTCTGCCGGGTGGCCTCGGCGGACAGGTACGCCACGTCCACGCTGCTGTTGATGCCGGCCTGGAACAGGTTCTCGCCGAGCCGGGCCACGGTGATGTCGCTGCGGATCCCGGCCTTCTCGTCCAGCAGGAGGCAGTACGTCACGGCGCCCGGCTTGCGCAGGACGTTGCCGGTGGTGAGCCGCTGCAGCAGAGCGGCGGCCCCGGGACCTTCGACCGTCACGCGCTTGAGCGGGGTCATGTCGTACATCGCCACGGCGGTGCGGGTCTTCCATGCCTCGACCGCCGCGATCGGCGAGTGGAACCGGGCCGCCCACGGCTCGCGCTCCGGCTCGCGCCACTCCTCGGGCAGCTGCTCCAGGAGCGCGGCGTTGGACTCGTACCAGTGCGGGCGCTCCCACCCGTGGCTCTCCAGGAAGAACGCGCCGAGCTCCAGCTCCCGGGGATAGAAGGGGCTGACCCGCAGGTTGCGCGGCGACTCCCGGGGCTGGAGGGGGTGGAGGACGTCGTAGATCTCCACGAAGTTCTGCTTGCCCGTCTCCTCGACGTACTCCGGGGAGAGCTGCACGTCGTCGAACCGGGTGGCCTCGCAGCCGTGCAGGTCCGTCTCCGGAGCGCCGTCCACCAGCAGCTCGGCCACGGCCTTGGCCACACCCGAGGAGTGCGTGACCCACACGGCCTCCGCCACCCAGAACCCGGCGAGGTCCGGGGACTCACCGATGAGCGGGCCCCCGTCCGGGGTGAAGGAGAAGATGCCGTTGAAGCCCTCGGCCACCTCGCTGCCGCGCAGGCTCGGCAGGAAGCGCCGGCTCTCGGCCCACTGCTCGGTGAAGTCCTCGGGCGTGAAGTCCAGGCGGGAGGGCATCCGGTCGTGGGCGATGTCGCGGGGCGCGTAGTGCGGCAGGTCGGCGAGGTCCACCGGGATCGGGCGGTGGGCGTAGGAGCCGATGCCGATCCGGTCCCCCCACTCCCGGTAGTAGAGGTCCGCGTCCTGGTGCCGGAGGATCGGCAGGGTCGCGCCGTTCGGGGCGTCGTGCTTGCCGACCAGCTCCGGGACCCCGGAGGTGAAGACGTACTGGTGGGCCAGCGGCTGGAGGGGGCACGGCATGCCGGCCATCTCGCCGATCGCGGGTCCCCAGAATCCGGCGCAGGAGACGACGATGTCCGCCGGCACGGTTCCGTCGGACGTGGTCACGCCGGTCACGCGGCCGTTCGAGCGCTCGATGCCGGTGACGATCGTCTCGGCGCAGTAGGTCACGCCGGCGCGCGTGGTGCGCTCGATGAGCACCTGCACCGCCTTGGCCGCCAGGGCGAGCCCGTCCGTCGGCACGTGGTAGCCGCCCAGCACCATCTCGGGGTTGACCAGGGGATGCTGCGCGAGCACCTCCTCGGGGGTGAGCAGCCGGCCCTCGATCCCCCAGGAGGCCGCGTAGCCCACCTTGCGCTTGAGCTCCTCCAGCCGCGCCGGCGTGGTGGCCACCTCGAGACCGCCGACCTGGTTGAAGCAGCCCAGGGAGACGAGCTTCTCGACGGTGTACCGCGCAAAGTGGGTCATCGTCCGTGACGGGTTCGTCTGGTAGACGAGTCCGGGCGCGTGCGACGTCGAGCCCCCGGGAAGGGGCAGCGGACCCTGCTCGAGGACGGTGACGTCCGTCCAGCCGCGCTGGACGAGCTCGTCGGCGAGGTTCGTGCCGACGACGCCGGCTCCGATGATGACGACGCGAGGGGTGGTGCTCATGGGGCGGTTCTCCTGACCTGCGGATGTCGTGCGGGGGCTCGGCCGGGTTCAGCTCGGCCGGGACTCGTGGCCGTTGACGGTGAGACCGGGCGGCAGGTTCGGTGCCTCGGACGACTCCTCGACCATGATGATGCCGTCCACGACGCTCACCTCGTGGGCCCGCACCGGCAGCTTGGCCGGAGGGGCGTCCACCGCGCCGGTGCGCAGGTCGAACTTGGACGCGTGCAGCGGGCACTCCACCTCGCACCCCTCCACCCAGCCGTCGGCGAGCGAGGCGTCCTGGTGGGTGCAGGTGTCGTCGATGGCGAACAGCTCGCCCTCCTCCGTGTGGAAGACGGCGATGGGCGGGACGGTGTCGAGGCGCAGGGCGTCACCGGGGGCGAGGTCCTTGAGGGGGCAGGCCTGGTGCATCGGAGCGGATCCTTTCCTGAGGTGGCTCGGGCCTGCTGTGCCGAGCGTTGCCACCTCGACCGCACTGCCTCACGATGAGCAACAAGTGTTGCAATGTGCAACATCGTGAGGACTTCCGCCGAACCCTGTCAAGAGCCGGGGCCCACCCGGAACCCGCGCCGGGCCGCACGGGGACGCAATGTAAATTCCCCGGGTCGAATTCGCCGGACCCCTTGACGGGGCCGGTGACGAGGTTCACGCTGATTCTCACATTGTGAGCCGTGTTGCACGAAGCGCACAGGACGTCCGGACCTCGGACCTCCCCGCCCTTGCTCCGGGTCATTCAGGACGAAGATCTGAAAGGGGTCCCTCATGGAGTCCCTCGTCATTGTCGGAGCGTCGCTGGCGGGCCTGTCCGCCGCCCGGGCCGCCCGGAACCTCGGGTTCGCCGGACGACTGGTGATCATCGGTGATGATCCCCAGCGCCCCTACGACCGCCCACCGCTGTCCAAGGACTTCCTCGCCGGCCGGATCGAGCTCGAGGACCTGGCCCTGGAGACCGACGACGAGGCCCTGGAGGCCGAGTGGATCCTCGGGACCCGGGCGGTGTCCTTCGACGCGACCACCCGCCTGGTGCACCTGGAGGACGGGCGGTCGGTGCGCGCCGACGGCCTGGTGATCGCCACCGGGGCCTCGCCCCGGTCGCTGCCGCAGCTCGCCGGGAGCGCGAACGTGGTGAGCCTGCGCACCGTCGCCGACGCGCAGAGGCTCCGCGGGCTGCTGGCTGCCGGGCGGCGGCTCGTGGTCGTGGGCGCCGGCTTCATCGGCGCGGAGGTCGCCTCCACCGCCCACGCCCTCGGTCTGGACGTCACGGTGCTGGAGAAGTCCCCCACCCCCCTGTGCGGCCCGCTGGGCACCGAGCTGGGCGGGGTGGTCGCCGGGCTGCACGAACGCGCCGGCGTGGAGCTGATCTGCGGCGTCGACATCGAGGAGTTCGAGTTCACCGGCGGGTCGGTCAGCGCGGTGCGCCTGGCCGGCGGCCGGGTGCTGCCCGCCGACGTGGTGGTCGTGGGCATCGGCGCGGCGCCGAACACCGCCTGGCTGGAGGGCTCCGGGATCGAGCTGGGCAACGGCGTGCTGTGCGACGCCGTCGGGGCCACCAGCATCCCCGGGGTCGTCGCCGTGGGCGACTGCGCCGCGTGGTGGGAGCCGGGCACCGGCCGCCACCACCGGGTGGAGCACTGGACCGGGGCCGCCGAGCGCCCGGCGGTGGCCGTGGGCGCCCTGCTGGGCGCCGACCCGGCCGGGCTGCCCGCCGTCAAGCCCCCGTACTTCTGGTCCGACCAGTACGGCACCCGCCTGCAGTTCGCCGGCGACGCCTCTCGCGCCGACCGCGTGGCCTACGAGCACGGCGGCCCGGACCAGGACTCCCTGCTCGCCGTCTACTACGCCGGGGACGAGCCGGTCGCCGTGCTCGCCTGGAACCAGACGAGGCTCTTCTGCCGCTGGCGCAAGACCCTCGAGAAGCTCGCCGTCGCCGCGGTCCAGTCGCTCGCGGCCTGACCGCCCACGCAGCCCTGCCACTCCTCCTCCCTCTCCCACCCCGCGCTCTGCGCACTGTCCGAACCCAGGAGTTCGTGTTGTCGATCAACGTTGTCTCGGAGTCCCTGATCTCCACCCTGCCCGGCTCCACCTACGTGGACGAGGCAGTCTTCCGCGCCGAGCAGGAGCGCATCTTCGAGCAGATGTGGTTCTGCGCCGTGCGCGCCGCCGACCTGGACAAGCCCGGAGCCTTCCGCACCGTCCAGGTCGGGCGGGAGTCCATCATCATCACCCGCAACCGGAAGCACGGCATCCGGGCGTTCTACAACATCTGCCGCCACCGCGGGGTGAAGCTGTGCATGGAGGACGCCGGCGAAGCCGCGCGCTCCTTCCAGTGCCCGTACCACGCCTGGACCTACGACTTCGACGGCAAGCTCATCGCCGCCCCCAACCTCACCAAGATGCCCGACATCGACCGCCAGGAGTACGGCCTGGTCACCATCCCGGTCCGCGAGTACCTCGGCTACGTCTGGGTCTGCCTGGCCGAGAACCCTCCGTCCTTCGAGGAGGACGTCATGGGCGACATCCAGGAGCGCCTCGGGGACACCCAGGCCATCGAGGGCTACGACATCGCCAACCTCTCCCTGGGCCGGCGGATCACCTACGACGTGAAGGCCAACTGGAAGCTCATCATCGAGAACTTCATGGAGTGCTACCACTGCGCCACCATCCACCCCGAGCTCACGGAGGTGCTGCCCGAGTTCGCCGACGGCCTCGCCGCCCAGTACTTCGTCGGCCACGGCGCCGAGTTCGGCGACGACGTGCGCGGCTTCACCATCGACGGCTCCGAGGGCCTCGACAAGCTCCCCGGCGTCGACGACGACCACGACCGCCGCTACTACGCCATCACCGTCAAGCCCACCGTGTTCGTCAACCTCGTCCCCGACCACGTCATCATCCACCGCATGTTCCCGCTGGCCCCGGACCACACCGTCGTGGAGTGCGACTGGCTCTACCTCCCTTCGGTCGTGGACTCCGGCAAGGACGTCTCCACCTCCGTGGAGCTCTTCCACCGCGTCAACCAGCAGGACTTCGACGCCTGCGAACGCTGCCAGCCCGCCATGAGCTCCAAGATCTACGCCACCGGCGGGGTCCTCGTCCCCTCCGAGCACCACATCGGCGCCTTCCACGACTGGATCACCGACAAGGTCGGCGACGTCGTCGGGACGGCGCCACCCCGGTCCTCCGGGACCGGGCCGCAGCACCTGTTCCCGGGAGGGGATCACGATGAGCACTGAGAATCCACCACTGGTTCCGTCCTCGGACGCGGAGGCCCCGCCGGCCTGTCCCGTCGACGACACGACGCACCTCCACGAGGCGGAGGCCGAGGAGACCCAGATCCTCGGCGAGCTCAGGGAGGGGGTCCAGGAACGGCGCAGCGCGCTCCAGGGAGAGCCCCGGGGCCTGGACAAGGTGATCTTCGGTGTGACCGGCGCCCTGGTCGTCGCCTTCGTGGTCTGGGGCTTCGTCGGCACGGAGAACCTGTCCACCGTCTCGACCGCGGCGCTCGGGTGGGTCCTGGAGAACACCGGGTGGATCTTCGTGCTGCTGTCCTCCCTGTTCGTCGCCTACGTCCTGTGGCTGGCCCTGGGCCGGTTCGGCAACATCCCGCTGGGCAAGGACGGCGAACGGCCCGAGTTCAGGACCGTCTCGTGGATCTCCATGATGTTCGCCTGCGGCATGGGCATCGGCCTGATGTTCTACGGCGTCGCCGAGCCCCTCTACTACTACATCTCCCCGCCGCCGGCCACGGTCGACGCCGGCACGGCCGAAGCCGTCGAGACGGCCATGGCCACGTCGCTGTTCCACTGGACGCTGCACCCCTGGGCCATGTACGCGGTGCTCGGCATCGCCATCGCCTACGGCACCTTCCGGCTGGGCCGCAAGAACCTGCTCTCCGAGGCGTTCGTGTCCCTGTTCGGGCGGCGGGCGGTCGACGGCGCCGGCGGCAAGATCATCAACATCCTGGCCATCTTCGCCACGCTCTTCGGCTCCGCGGCCTCGCTCGGGCTGGGCGCCCTCCAGATCGGCAGCGGTCTGCAGTTCAACGGCGTGGTGGGCGAGGTGGCCACCCCGATGCTCGTGCTGATCATCGCGGTGCTCACGTTCTGCTTCGTGGCATCGGCGGTGTCGGGCATCGAGCGCGGCATCCAGTTCCTCGCCAACACCAACATGGTGCTCGCGGTGGTCATGGCCCTCGTCGTCTTCGTCGTGGGGCCCACCCTGTTCATCCTCAACCTCATCCCCAACGCGATCGGCTCCTACCTCCAGCAGCTGCCGGAGATGGCCGCCCGCACCGAGGCCTCCGGCGGCGAGGACATGCGCGCGTGGCTGTCCAGCTGGACGATCTTCTACTGGGCCTGGTGGATCTCCTGGACGCCGTTCGTGGGCATGTTCATCGCTCGCATCAGCCGCGGTCGCACCATCCGCCAGTTCGTCACCGGCGTGCTGCTGGTGCCCTCCCTGGTGTCCCTGCTGTGGTTCGCCGTCTTCGGCGGCAGCGCCATCCACATCCAGCGGACGGCGAACGCGACCCCCGACCCCGGCGACGGGATCGCCACGGTCGTCGACGGCGTCCCCACCATCTCCTTCGACGGCGCGATCTACGACATGTTCAACAGCCTCGGCACTCCGCAGGCGCTGACCATCGGCCTGGCGGTGCTGGCCATGGTGCTCACCGCCATCTTCTTCGTCACCGGTGCCGACTCGGCGTCCATCGTGATGGGCTCCCTCAGCTCCCGGGGCAGTCTCGAGCCGTCGAAGCCCGTCGTGATCTTCTGGGGCGTGCTGATGGGCGGGGTCGCGGCCGTCATGCTCCTGGCCGGCGGTGACACCCCCGCGGAGGCGCTGGGGGGTCTGCAGCGGCTCACCATCGTCGCCGCGCTGCCGTTCGTCCTCGTGATGTGCGTCCTGTGCATCGCCCTGACCCGCGACCTGCGCGCCGACCCGATGTGGCTGCGCCAGCGGCTGTCCGACTCCGTGGTGCGCCGCGCCATCCGCACCGCCGTGGACGAGTACGGGCACCAGAAGTTCACCCTGGTCACCCAGGAGAGCACGGATCCGCCCACGGGCCAGATCCAGGCCGTGGACGCCACGGCCGCCGGTCAGCCGATCTACGCCCGGGTGAAGGGCCAGGAGAACGGCCAGGTCCGGAAGAAGAAGGCGGCCCGCCCATGACACCGCGGGACGGTCCGGGACGCGCCCGGCCCGCACGGCACGTTACCGCGCGCCCGGCCCGCTCCACCCCGGCGAGCCGGGGTGGAGCGGGCGGAGCGGACGGAGCGCGACAATGACGATTGACTACCATGGAGTCATGTCCTCCCCCGGCCCCAGACCCCCGACCGCCCCCGACGCCGCCAAGGAGCAGCCCGGCACGGACGGGGTCACCCCGGGGGGTGTGCAGTCGGTGGACCGGGCCATCACCGTGCTCGAGGTCCTCGCCCGGACCGGTGGTTCCACGGTGACCGAGGTGGCCGCGGAGCTGGGCGTGCACAAGTCCACCGCGTCGAGGCTGCTCGGCGCCCTGGAGTCCCGGGGCCTGGTGCACCACCCGAGCGACGGGAGCCCGTATCAGCTCGGGTTCGGCATCCTTCGGCTGGCGCACGCGATCCCCGGCCGGCTGAGCGTGGTGGCCGAGGCGCGCGACGAGGTCCGCGGCCTGGCCCGGACCCACTCCGAGACGGTCAACCTGGCGGTCCTGCGGGAGGGCCACGCCGTCAACGTGGACCAGGAGATGGGCCCCTCCTCGGTCGCGACCCACGACTGGATCGGGAGCCTGACCCCCCTGCACGCCACCGCCAGCGGGAAGGTGCTGCTGTCGGGGTTGCCGTCCGACGAGAGGGCCCACGTCCTCCGCGACCAGGGCATGCCGGCCCTCACCGCGCGCACGATCACGTCGAGGGAGCAGCTGGAGCGACAGCTGATCGTCGTGGTCGCCCGGGGCTACGCCACCGTGTGCGAGGAGTTCGAGATCGGGCTGAACTCCGTCGCCGTGCCCGTGCGGGACCATCTCGGCACGGTCATCGCCTCGATCAGCGTCTCGGGACCGGCGTTCCGGTTCACGGAGCAGCACATGGCCGACCTGGTCGAGGACCTCAAGGAGGCCGGCCTGCGGGTCAGCCGGCGCATGGGGTACGCCCCCCTCGACGACTCCGCGTAGCAGCATCCGCGCCGCCTCGCCCCTGGCACGACGTGGTCCACGGCGCCCGGGACGGCCTCTCGAGCACTCAGGCGCGGAAGGAGGCGATCATCGCCTCGACCTGCCGGTGCTGCTCCGATCCGGCGTACTCCCGGGCGGCCTCGAGCGTGGGGAAGTCGTGGACCGAGCTGAAGATCACCGTCCGGTAGGTGATGCCGTTGGGCGCGACCACCCCGGTCTCGACCAGCCCCAGGCCGTACAGGACGTGCGGCAGCATCGTGGTGGGCGGAGGGGCGTCCGCATCGGTCAGCGAGGTCACGAGCCGCACGGCGTCCGGCCAGCCGTACGCGTTGCGCAGCTCCGGCGAGGACGTCAGGTCCATGGCCACGGAGCGCACCACGAACTCCCCGCTGCTGGACAGCGGCACGCTCCCCGGGACGTCCCCGAGGTGGGCCACCGGCGGCATCGAGCAGTCGGGGCCGCACTCGGCGCCCCAGGCGATGAGGACCGACAGGTGGCCGACGGGAGCACCGTCCGGCCCGAGCACCGTCACCGTGCCGCCGACGTCCGAGAAGTCCCCGTCCACGCTCCACGTCGCGGGCAGCTCGAAGGCGAAGGCGGCGTCCGCGGCCGTGCCGGAGTAGGTCACGAGCTCCGCGGGAGCCCCAGTCGGACTCGCCGTCGGGCTCGCGGTGGGCGTGCTGGTCGGGGCCTCCGTCGGACCGGCCGTCGGGTTCTCGGCGGTCGGCGACGGGCTCTCCGTGGCTGGTTCTGTGGCTGGTTCCGTGGCCGTCGGGGACTCCGCCGCCGTGGCGGCCGGCGACGCGGCCGGGCTCGTGCCCTCGGCGGAGGAGTCCCCTCCGGACGGGGTGCCGCAGGAGGCCAGGAGGAGCAGGGCCGCGGCGGCCGCGCCCAGCGCCCGGGTCGATCGTGACGTGGTCGGTGACATGTGGACGGCCCCCCGATCGCGGAGCACCAGCGCCCCGGGCGTGCGCCCGGCCCGGCTCCGAGGACTGCAGGCTACGCCGCCCGGTTCGCGGTCGGCAACGGCGGGCGGCGGACGCCCGGCGATCGTTGTGGGATCGCAAATTCCTGGGCGCTGTCGGAGAGCGTGGGTACGCTCGGGGCACGGCCCGCTCCGGGGTCGCACCGGGGACAGGAGTGGGGCCATGGACCTGAACGGCGCGAGGATCCTGGTGGTGGGGGCGACCGGCGTCCTCGGGCGGCGGCTGTGCGAACGGCTGAGCGAGCGCACCACCGACATCGTGGTGACGGGCCGCTCCGCCTCTGCGGCGGAGGAGCTGCGGCGCGGCCTCGGCCTGCGCGCGGCCCACGCCCTCGACCTCGTGGACCACGACGAGGCGGCGGAGGTGGTGCGCCGTGCGGCCGAGGAGCTCGGCGGGCTCGACGCCGTGGTGATCGCCACCGGGGTCGCCGCGTTCGGCCCGGCGGCCGACGAGGACGAGGCCGTCGTGGAGGAGCTGTTCGAGGTCAACGCCCTCGGCCCCATGGCCGTCATCCGGGCGGCCCTGCCCCACGTCGCGGACGGCGGCGCGGTCGCGGTCCTCACCGGGGTGGTCGCGGAGCTGCCGCTGGCCGGGATGGCCGGCTACGCCGCCAGCAAGGCGGCCATGGCCTCGTGGCTGGGGTCGCTGCGGCGGGAGCTGCGCCGTCGTCGGATCGCGGTGATGGACGCCCGGCTGCCGCACATGGACACCGGGCTCGTGGACCGGGCGCTCACCGGCCTGCCGCCCCGGCTGCCGCCGGGGCACAACGTGGACGACGTCATCGCCGCGGTGGAGCGCGGCCTCGAGCGCGGCGTCCACGAGCTGCGGATCGACTGAACCGGGTGCCCGTGCCCGCCGGAGCCGCCGCGGCGGTGGGGGCGCCGTCTCACCGGGGCATGCGGATGACGGGCTTGACCACGTCGCCGGACCCGCTGTCGGCGAGGGCCTGCTCGATCTCGTCGAGCTCGTAGAAGCGCACCAGCTCGTCGAAGGGGAACCGCCCCTGCCGGTGGAGGTCGATCAGGGCGGGGATGAACTTTCCGCTGCGGCTGCCGCCGCCCAGGACCCCGACGATCCGCTTGCCCCACAGCGCGTGCATGTGGTCGAGGCTGAAGCGCGCCTGGGCGGGCGCGCCGCCGATGAGCACGAGCGTGCCCAGCATGCCCACGCAGTCCGCGGCCTGCTCCACGACGGGGACCACCCCGGTGCACTCGAACGCGTAGTCGGCGGAGCCGCCCGTGATCCGGGCGACCTCCGCGACCACGTCCGTGTCCCGGGAGTTGATGACGTGGGTGGCCCCGTAGCGGGTGGCCAGCTCGAGCCGGGAGTCGTGCAGGTCCACGGCGACGACCGTGGTGGCGGCGGTGCAGCGGGCGGCCATGATCGCGGCCAGCCCCACGGCCCCGACGCCGAAGACCACCAGGGACGAGCCCGGCTCCGGGCGGGCCTCGTTGAGCACCGCGCCGGCGCCCGTGCCCAGCCCGCAGGCCAGGGGTCCGAGCAGCTCGAGCGGCACGTCGTCGGGCGCCTTCACGAGGGCGTCGGCGAGGACGATCGAGTGGGTGGCGAAGGACGACTGGCCGAAGAAGTGCCCGGAGACCTCCGAGCCGTCCGCCCGCGTGTAGGCCGAGGTCCCTGCGTCCTCGCCCCGGAAGCGGCGGCCCGAGACGAGAGCCTCCCCGGTCCGGGCGCAGTAGCGGGGCTGCCCGTCCAGGCAGTTGCGGCACGCTCCGCACGAGGGCCACCCGATGACGACCCGGTCGCCGGGCACGACGGCGCCGACGCCCTCGCCGACCCGTTCCACGATCCCCGCGCCCTCGTGGCCCAGGATCCCCGGCAGCGGCAGCGGCATGTCACCCGCACGGGTGATGGCGTCGGTGTGGCAGACCCCGGTCGCGACGATCCGGACCAGCACCTCCCCGCGGCCGGGCTCGGCGAGCTCGACGTCCTCCAGCTCGAACGGGGCCCCGATCCCCTCGACGACGGCGGCGCGGATCCTCATGGTGTCCTCCTCGGCACTCCCGGTGCGGTGACGCGGCTCACGCGCCCCCTGCTCGGCAGTCTAGGGGCGGGCACGGTCTCCGGGGGAGGTCAGTCCCGACCGGACATGACGAGTCCGCCCGGAGCCGATCCGCGCGGGAGGCGGCGGACGGCCCGCGGGCGGCCGCGGCGCACTCCTCCTGCAGGAGGAGCGACGGGTCAGCCGTGGCCCAGGTCCCGCATCTGCTCCGGGGTGAGCCGGCCCCCGTTGGCCGCCGCGGTCTCGAACGTCGGCAGGTGGATCTCCTGGGAGGCGCTGCGCAGGTTGGTGAAGACGCGGGTCAGGGGTTCGTCCCCGCGGACCTCCTCCAGCAGCCGGTCGTAGAGCGCGATGTTGTCGGTCTCCCAGGCCGCCCAGGCGGTGGCGGCGGCCTCGAGGTCGGTGGGCGCGGAAATCCGCCCGGTGTAGGGGTTCGGCGGGACCGTGACACCGAGCCGCTCCAGCTGGCGGGTCAGGGCGTCGACGTGCTGCTCCTCGGCGGCCTGGATGCTCGCGTACGGCTCGACGGGTCCGAACTCGTCCACGACCGCCCGGTACTGCGCCGAGGCGGCGTACTCGCCCTCGGGGGACATCAGGGCCTCCCACGCGGCCGCGGCCATGGGGTCGGCCGCGGCCGGAGGAATCGACACCGAGGGGACCGCCCCGGCAGCGCCCGGGGCGGGCGCCGTTCCGGGCTGCGTCGTCGGGCCCGTCGTGGTCAGGCCCGTCGTGGTCGGGCCCGGCGACGCGGGGCTCGTCGTCGCCGAGCTCGACGGGCTCGACGGGCTCGACGTCGGGACGGTGCCGTCCCCGGTCGGCGGGGAAGCCTGCGGACCGCAGGCGCTGACGGCCGTCACGAGGAGCACCGCGGCGGCCGGGACGATCAGTCTCTGGTGCATGATCCGTTCTCCATCCTGGGAGGAGCGGCCCGGCGGGGTCGCTCGGCTCGACGGTCTGCGGTGACGCCGATCACAACATACCCCAGGGGGTATGCGGGAGCAAGAGGTGTGACGCCTCCGCGCCTCTCTGTGACGACGTCCGACCGACCCTCTGCTCCGCGGTCCGGGGCCGGCCCGTCCTGCCCCCGCCCACGGCGGGGCCGTCAGAGCGTCAGCCGCGGCCAGCCCTTCGTGTCCCGCAGGAGCTGCCGGTCGTGGGTGGTCAGCACCACGGCCGCGGCCGTGGCGGCGAGGGCCTCGGTGAGCTCGTCCACGAGGGCGATCGAGAGGTGGTTGGTCGGTTCGTCCAGCAGCAGCACGTGCGGCCGGGACGCCAGCACCACGGCCAGCTCGAGGCGCCGCCGCTGCCCGGCCGACAGCTCCGCCACGGGGCGTCCGCGGTCCCGCGCCGCCAGCAGTCCCAGGGACTCCAGGGGGGCCACCTCGTGCTCGGCCAGCCGGTCCGCGAGCACGAGCCGGACGAGCTCCTGCTCGTAGACCTCCTGGGCCGAGCGCGCCCCGTGCCGGACCCCGTCCTGCAGCAGGTGGCCGATCCGCGCCCCGGGGGCTGCGGTGCGCCGCCCCACGTCGGGAGCCAGCGCACCGGCGAGCACCTGCAGCAGGGTGGACTTGCCCGCCCCGTTGGGGCCTGCGACGACCAGCCGGTCCCCGGACTCCAGCAGCACGTCGACGGGCCGGAGCAGCCGGCCCGTGACCGCGACGCCCTCGGCGCGCACCAGCTCGACGCCGGGCAGCGCCGGCAGCTCCGGCACCGACAGCTCCAGCGGGGGCTCGGGGACGTCCACGCGGTGCCGCTCGAGGTCCTCCTGCCGGCGGTGCACCGAGCGGACGAGCCCCGGGGCGCGGGTGGCGCGGGTGTGCTTGCCGGTGCCCTTGTCCGGGCGCCATCCGTCGACCAGGCGGGAGCGGGCGCGCTGGAGGTTCCCGGCCAGCCGGGCGTGCTCGGCCTGCTGCTCCCGGTGGTCGTGGATCCACCGCGAGCGCTCGGCGGTCCGGCCGGCGCGCCAGCCCGCCACCCCGCCCCCGTACCACCGCGGGCGGCCGTCCCGGCTGGGGTCCAGGTCCAGGACGGTGTCCACGACCTGGCCCAGCAGCCGCCGGTCGTGGCTGACCAGGACCACGCCGCCGCGGAACTCGCGCAGCGCCGCCCCCAGGTGGGCCAGCCCCGCGGCGTCGAGGTGGTTGGTGGGCTCGTCCAGCAGCAGGAGGTCGTGGACGGTGCCGAGCAGGCAGGCCAGGCGCACCCGGTAGCGCTGGCCCACCGAGAGGGTGCCGAGCACCCGGGAGCGGTCGGTCACGGCGTGCAGGGCCTGCAGGGCGAGGTCCACCCGCCGGTCGGCGTCCCAGGCGTCGAGGGCCTGGGCGACCGCCAGCGCCTGTGCGTACTGCTCCGGGGCGCCCGGCCGGTCCGCGGCGAGGGCGCGGGCTGCGGCCTCGACCTGCGCCACCGCGGTGTGCTCGGCGGTGAGCTCGAGGTCCAGGAGGTCCCCCACGGTGCCCTCGGGCGGCACGGGCAGCTCCTGGTCGACCACGGCGAGCGTGCCGGTGCGGCGGACGGTGCCGGCGTCCGGGAGGAGGGCGCCCGAGAGCACCTCCAGCAACGAGGTCTTGCCGCGGCCGTTCTCCCCCACCACGCCGAGGCGGGTGGCGGGGGTGATCGTGAGGTCGAGCCCGTCCAGGACGGTGCGGGACCCGCGGACCACGCGGATCCCGGTGGCGGTCAGCTGGGCGTGCTCGCCCGCGGGCACGGCGGGACGGTGGACGGGAACGGCGGACATGATTCCTCCGGGGTGCGGAGCCGCGCGCGGCCGGACGGCCGGGGCTCCTGACGAGGGGACGGGTGGGCAGGACGACGGAACGCCGCGGCGGACGCGCGGCGGGATCCGGAACCCGTCAGAGGAAGAAGTGGTGGAACATGGTCGCCCCAGGATAGCCCGGGTGGGCAACCACCGGGGGGCCCCGCCCGGATGAAACGATCGTTCCAGCACAAACCGAATTGCATTAAACGATTGCGACATCTTGTGGCGGCGTCGATGAAACGCGGGTTCCATACCGTGGCTGTCGCCCTCCTCCCGCGCCACCGAAGGAACTCCCATGGCCACCACAGCCACCCCGCTCGACCGGCGACCGGCCGGCGACCGCCCGCGGTTCCGGATGCCCCACGTGTACGTGGTGCTCTTCGTCCTGTCCGGACTCGCCGCCCTGGCCACCTACCTCGTGCCGGCCAGCCGGTACGAACGCGTCCTCGGACCGGACGACCGCGAGATGATCGACCCGTCCAGCTACGGCGCCGTCGAGTCCTCGCCGACCTCCCTCGTCGACTTCGTCACCGCGATCCCGCGGGGGCTCGTCGACGCCTCGGAGGTCGTGTTCTTCACGTTCGTCATCGGCGGGACGTTCATGGTGCTCCGGCGCACGGGCATCATCGAGGCCGCCCTCGACCGCACCAGCCGGCGCTTCGCGTCCCGGCGGACGCTGCTGATCCCCGTGCTCATCACCGCCTTCGCCGTGATCGCCTCGCTGATCGGCACCCAGGAGCTCGCCCTCGTCTACATCCCGGTGATCCTGCCGGTCATGATCGCCCTCGGCTACGACTCCCTGACCGCCGTCGCCGTCGCCCTCGTGGGCACCACCGCCGGCTTCACGGCGGGCGTCCTCAACCCCATCAACACGGGGCTGGGCCAGCAGATCGCGGGCCTGGAGCCCTTCTCCGGACTCGGTCTCCGTCTCCTCGCGCTCCTGGCCCTGGTCGTCACCGGCTCCGTGTACGTCATGCGCTACGCCCGGAGGATCAGCCGCTCCCCGGAGCGGGGCCTGCTGCACGACGAGCCGGCCGAGGCGGAGAAGCGCCGCCTCTACGCCGACGGGCACTCCGGCGAGCCCCTCGTCCTCGCCCGGCGCCAGGGCGCCGCGCTGCTCACCGCCGCGCCGATCGTCGGCGTGCTGGTGTGGGGCGTGCTCACCCAGGGCTGGTTCTTCCTCGAGATGGCCGGGATGTTCATCGTCCTGTCGGTCGTCGTCGGGCTCGTGGCGGGCCTGTCCGTCAACGAGGTCTGCGCCGCCTTCACCGAGGGCATGCGGGACGTGCTCGAGGGCGCGATCATCGTGGGCGTCGCCCGCTCCGTCGCCGTGGTGCTGGAGGACGGCAACATCCTGGACACCGTCGTCCACGCCCTCGGCAACGCCGTGGACGCGCTGCCCGCCGCGCTCGCGGCGCTGGGCATGTTCGCGGTGCAGACCCTCTTCAACTTCGTGGTCCCCTCGGGCAGCGGCCAGGCCGTGGTGACCATGCCGATCATGGCGCCGCTGGCCGACCTGGTCGGTGTCACCCGCCAGACGTCCGTGCTCGCCTACCAGCTGGGCGACGGCCCGTCCAACATCCTCTACCCCACCTCCGGGTACTTCATGGCCGCCCTCGCGATCGGCGGCGTGCGGTGGGAGAAGTGGGTCCGGTTCTTCCTCCCGCTGTTCGGCATCTGGGTGGTGCTGAGCGCGCTGTTCCTGGTCTTCGCGCAGCTGACCCAGTGGAACGGCTGACACACTTCCCTGCCCTGCCCTGCTCCCTACCCGCCGACCCCGTCGAGTCCCCCGTGTGGTCGCAGTTCCCCCCGCTCGATCGGGGGGAACTGCGACCACACGGGGGACTCGACGCTCAGGGCAAGGTGGGCGTGGGGCCCCAGGTCAGGGGGTCCGGCGCTCCCGCAGGACGCCGGCCATCAGGGCCGCGACGAGCGCGAAGACCGGGACCACGAGCAGCGCCGCCCGCAGCCCCACGGCGTCGGAGAGCACCCCGACGGCCGGGGACAGGCCGAGGAAGCTGATCCGCATCAGCCAGCTGACCAGGGCCAGGCCCGTCCCGGTCCGCAGCCCGGGGATGTCGTCGGCGGCGTGGAAGGCCGCGGGCACGAGCGTGGCGCAGCCGAAGCCGGCCAGCGCGAAGCCCGCGACGGCCGGGCCCGGCGCCGGGGCGAGGACCACGAGCAGCATCCCGGTCGCGCTCAGGGCGGCCCCGGCGCGGACCACCGCGGCCCGGCCCCAGCGGTCGGTCATGGGGTCGCCGAGCATCCGGCCCACGAACTGCGCCGCCATGAGCGCCACGAGCCCGAGCCCCGCGGTGGCCAGTGGGGCGCCCAGCTCGGCGTTCAGGTACACGGCCGACCAGTTCTGCCCGGCGTCCTCGACCATCACCCCGGCCATCGCGATCACGGCCACGGGCAGGAGGCTGACGACGACGATGCGCCCCGCCGACCGCCGCCCCGTCCCGGCGGGCCCGGAGCCGGGGTCCGGCCGGGAGCCGGTGGTGCCCGGGCCCGTCGTCGTCGTGCCGTCCGGAAGCGGATCCTCCGGCGGCGGGTCGTCCGAGCTGACCGTGCGCAGCTCCTGCCCCTCGGCCGGGCTCAGCGCGGCGCGCAGCGCCACGAGGGCGACCGCGCTCCACACGAGCCCGCTCGCCGGCAGGTGCCACCCCAGGGGCACGCCGAGGGCGAGCGCCGCGGTGCCCATGAGCCCGCCGACCACGGCGCCCAGGCTCCACAGGGCGTGCAGGGAGTTGATGATCGAGCGGCCGCGGGCGCGCTGGACCTCCATCCCCTGGGCGTTCTGCGCGGTGTCCACGTGGGCGTCCAGGGCGCCGCCCAGGAACATCGCCGCGAGGAACACCCCCGCGCCCAGCCCCGTGCCGGCGCCCAGGCCCGCCCCGGCCCCGGCGGCCGCGAGGCACACGGAGAGCAGGACGGTGCCCAGGGCCGCCACCCGGCCGGAGCCGAAGCGGCGGATCGCCCGGGCGGGGAGGGCGCCCACGAGGATCGCCCCGAGCGGGAACGCCACGACCAGCAGGCCGTAGAGGGTGTTGGAGAGCCCGAACGCGTCCTTGACCTCCGGCAGGCGCGGCAGCAGGTTGGCGTAGAGGGCGCCGTTGGTGAGGAAGAACGCGGACACCGCGATCCGGGCGCGCCGGACCCGCGCGGGGTCGAGGGCGGTGGTCTGGACGGTCACGTCCACGACTCTAAGGGCTGGGTTCCCCCGCCTCCGCCCCCGGCCCGCTGGAGTCAGGGGGCGACGGGCCGTCCAGGGCGTCGCCGAGGCGGTCCCGGAACCCGCGCACGGCCTCGGCCACCTCGTCCGAGCACAGCAGCCGCCACGGCACGTCCGCCGGGATCCAGGGCAGCGCCATCAGCAGCTCCGGGACGGAGCCGCCGGTGACGGTCCAGTCGACGGTGCCGCCGGGACCCTGCACCGCCGTGGCCGCCCACGGCCCGAAGTGCTCCCGGACCCGGTCCAGGCCCACGGTCATCCGCACCGTCAGCTCGTGCCGCGCGGCGGCCGCGCCGTGGGCGGCCAGGACGAACTCGGCGGCGTCCGCGGCGGGCAGCTCCCGCGGCGCGACGCGCACGGCGGTGCCCGCCAGCCTCCGCAGCCGGTCGATGCGGAACGTGCGCCAGTCGGCGCGGTCGGCGTCCCAGGCCACGAGGTACCACCACCGGTCCCGCGGGACCAGGGAGTGCGGCTCGACCAGCCGGGCGCTCTCCCGGCCCTGCCGATCGACGTAGCGGAAGCGCACCCGCTCGTGGTCGCGGCAGGCCAGGGCGAGCTGGGCGAGGACCTCGGTGGCCACGTGCGCGTCCGTGCGGGCCACCGGGACGGTGTGCGCCTGCAGCGCGGCGACCCGGCGGCGCAGGTGCCGCGGCAGCACCTGCTGGACCTTGGCCAGGGCGCTCAGCGACGTCTGCTCGCCGTCGCCGACGCCGTGCACCGCGGCGGTGCGCAGCCCCACGGCGATGGCCACGGCCTCGTCGTCGTCGAGCAGCAGCGGCGGGATGCTGGTGCCGCCGGCGAGCTGGTACCCGCCCGCCGTGCCGGGGCGGGCCGTGACCTCGTAGCCGAGCTCGCGCAGCCGGTCGATGTCCCGGCGCAGCGTCCGCTCGGAGACCGTCAGCCGCTCGGCGAGCTCGGGCCCGGACCAGTAGCGGTGGGTCTGCAGCAGGGACAGCAGCCGGAGCACCCGCGACGTCGGATCGGACATGACCCGCAATCTACGCCCCCCTGCGGACAGCTGGTGGCCTGAATGCGCTCTACCGTGGACCCATGAGCACCCCACCCATCATCAGCGCCCGCGGGCTGAGCAAGAGCTTCCGCGGGCCCGGCGGCCGGACCGTCGAAGCGGTGGCCGACCTGACCATGGACGTGGCGCCCGGCACGCTGACCGCGTTCCTCGGGCCCAACGGCGCGGGCAAGTCGACCTCGCTGCGCATGCTCACCACGCTGCTGCGGCCCACCGGCGGCACCGCCACCGTGTGCGGGTTCGACGTCGCCCGGCAGCCGGCCGAGGTGCGCGCCCGCATCGGCTACATCGGGCAGAAGAACGGGGCCGGGCAGTACCAGCGGGTCCGCGACGAGCTGCTCAGCCAGGGCGCCCTGTACGGGCTGAGCCGGGCGGAGACGCGGCGCCGCGTGGACGAGCTCGTGGAGGCGCTCGGCCTCGGCGACCTCGTCCGCCGGCCCACGATGAAGCTCTCCGGCGGCCAGCGCCGCCGCGTGGACATCGCCCTGGGACTGATCCCCGGCCCCCAGCTGCTCTTCCTCGACGAGCCCACGACCGGGCTGGACCCCCAGTCCCGTGCGCACCTGTGGGAGCACATCCTCGACCTGCGCCGCCGCTACGGGACCACGCTGTTCCTCACCACCCACTACCTCGACGAGGCCGACCAGTTCGCCGAGCGGGTCATGGTCGTGGACCGGGGACGGATCATCGCCGACGACACCGCGTCCCGGCTCAAGACGGACCTGGCCGGCGACCGGATCGCCCTCACCCTGGACGCCGACCCGCCCGCCGCCGCGGCGGCCGTCCGGCGCGCGGCCGCCGCGGCGGGGGCCGGCGGCGCCGAGCCGGAGGCGGTCCCCGCCGGGGAGGGCACCCGCGTGGTCGTCGCGGTCGAGCACGGCGAGCGCGTGCTGCCCGCCCTGCTGCGCGAGCTCGACCGGGCCGGCCACGCCGTGCGGACCGCCGAGCTGACCCGCCCGACCCTCGACGACGTCTTCCTCCGGCTCACCGGCCGGAGCCTGCGCGAGGAGCGGGCCGACGCGTCCGAGACCGACCCGGCCGCCGAGGCCACGAGCGTGGGAGCACCCCGATGACCGCCGTTCCGACCACCCGCGAGTCCCCCGGCGGCACCGACCGGGCCCGCCCGGCAGGGATCGTCCACGACTCCGTCAGCGTCTTCGTCCGCGAGCTCCGGCCCGTGGTCCGGGACCCCTTCAGCCTGGTGTTCTCGCTCATGCAGCCGCTGATGTTCCTGGCCTTCTTCGGCCCGCTCCTGGGCGGGATGACCGGGCGGCCCCTCGACCAGGCGTTCCAGTGGTTCGTGCCGGGCATCGTGGTGATGATCGCGCTGTTCGGCACCGCGATGACCGGCTCGAACCTGCTGTTCGAGATCCAGTCCGGGGCGCACGAGCGGATGCTCGTGGCGCCGGTGACCCGCTCCGCGCTCATGGTGGGGCGCGCGTGCAAGGAGATGGTGCCGCTGGTCCTGCAGGCCCTGGTGCTCTCCGGGGTGGCCGCGTTCTTCGGCTTCCGCCCGTCCCTGCCCGGCATGGTGGTGGGCCTGGCGATCCTCGCGGTCTTCGGGGTGGGGCTCGGGGCGCTGAGCTACGCCCTCGCCATCGTCTCCCGGAACCGGGACTGGATGTTCTGGACCGTGCAGCAGGGGCTGCTGTTCCCGCTCATGCTGCTCTCCGGGATGCTCCTGCCGCTCGAGGCCGGTCCGGGGTGGATGCAGGTGCTCTCGCGGTTCAACCCGCTCACCTACATGGTCGACGCCGAGCGGGCCCTGTTCAACGGCCAGTTCGGTGATCCGGCCGTGGCCGCCGGGGCCCTCGCGGCGGTCGTGCTGGCCGCGCTGGGGCTGACCGTGGGGATCCGGGCGATGCGCAACAGCATCTGAGGGGCCCACCGGGAAGGTCGCCGGGAAGGTCGCCGGGAGGGTCGCCGCGGAGGTCGCCCGGTGACGCTCAGAGCCACCGCTTCCACTTGAACACCCCGTAGAGGGCCACCCCCATGCCCAGCATGGCCAGCAGCGCGAGCGGGTAGCCCAGCGTCCACGCGAGCTCGGGCATGTGCTCGAAGTTCATCCCGTACACCGTGCCCACCAGGGTCGGGGCGAAGAGGATCGCGGCCCAGGAGGAGATCCGCTTGACCTCCTCGCTCTGCGCCAGGGCCGACTCGGTGAGCCGCTGCATCTCGTCGTTCTGCCGCTGGCCCACCAGGGTCGCGTGCACCGTGAGGGCGTTCTGCAGGAGCACCCGGAACGCGTCCGCGCGCTCGGCCACCCGGATGGCGTGGTCCTGCACGTCCCGCAGCCGCTGCTGCAGCTCGAGGTCGAGCCCGTACTTCTCCGCCCCGTGCTGCAGGGCCTCCAGCATGGCCACCAGCGGGTGGACGGCGCGCTGGAACTCGATGACCTCCCGGGAGAGCTCGTAGACGCGGCGGGAGACGTCCCGGTCTGCGCCGAAGATCTCGTCCTCGATCTCGTCGATGTCGTTCTCGAGTCCCGCGACCACGGGGGCGTAGCCGTCGACCACTTCGTCCAGGATCCCGTACAGCACCGCCTGCGGGCCCGTGCCCAGCAGCTCCGGCGCGGCCTCCAGCCGGCGCCGGACCGCGGCCAGGTCAGGGGACTCGGCGTGGCGGACCGTGACCACGAAGTCGCGGCCCACGAACACGTGCAGCTCCCCGAACTCGACCTTCTCCACGTCGTCCAGGTAGCGGGCCGGGCGCAGCACCACGAAGAGGGTGTCCCCGAAACGCTCCAGCTTGGCGCGCTGGTGGCCCTTCAGGGCGTCCTCCACCGCGAGGTCGTGCAGCCGGAACTCCGCGGCCACGGACTGCACCTCGGCCGGCTCGGGGCGGTAGAGACCGATCCAGGCCATCCCGCCGCGCCCGCGCAGCGCCGCGTAGGTCTCGTCGAGGTCCTCCGGGGTCGACGTGCGCCGGCCCTCCACGTACACCACGTTGTCCACCAGCGTCACCGCGTGCCACCTCCCGTTCTGTCCGTCGCCCGTCCCGCCCCATCATGACAGGGCCCGTCCCCCGGGCCGGACCGGTGGGTGCGGCGCAGGTGGCGGGCGGGTGGTCAGCCCTTCACGGCGCCGCCGGTGAGCCCGGAGACGATGTAGCGCTGGAGGAACAGGAACAGCGCGACCACCGGGATCGCCGCCAGGATCGCCCCGGCGGTGAAGACGCCCCAGTTCTCCCCGAACTGCACGGAGACGAACTGGTACAGCCCCACGGCCAGCGTGTACTTGTCCGGGTCCTGGAGCACGATCTGGGCCAGCAGGAAGTCCGAGAAGGACGCGATGAAGGACAGCATCCCGACCACCACGAGGATGGGGGTCACCAGCGGCAGGATCATCGTCCAGTAGATCTGGGCGTGCGAGGCGCCGTCGATCTCCGCGGCCTCGTCGAGGTCCTTGGGGATGGTGTTGAAGAAGCCGTACATCAGGAACGTGTTGGCGCCCAGCGCCCCGCCCAGGTAGACGGCCACCAGTCCCAGCCGGGAGTTCAGGCCCATGAACGGGTAGACCCCGGAGATCGCGAACAGCAGCAGGAAGATCGCCACGAACGCCAGCAACTGCGGGAACATCTGGATGACCAGCAGTGCCAGCAGCCCGCCCTTGCGGGAGCGGAAGCGGAACCGGGAGAACGCGTAGGCGGCGGCCGCACCCATGAGCACGGTGCCCACGGCCGTGGTGACCGAGACGAACAGCGAGTTCCCGAACCAGGTCAGGTAGGGGTTCTGCGGGTCGTTGAGCAGGTTGGTGTAGTTGGCGCCGGTGACGTCCGAGAACAGCTGGTTGGACCCGAGCAGGGAGCCCGAGGCGGACAGCGAGGCCGAGAAGGCGTAGACCAGCGGGAAGAGGGCGAAGACGCACGCGGCAATCGCGGCGAGGTGCTTCCACCCGCCGCGGGCGGAGCGGCGGCGCCGGCGGGGCCGGGGAGCCCCGGGTGCGGCGCCGGGAGGCCGCAGCGTGTCCGTCGGCTGGAGGGTGGTCGGGGTTCCGGCGGACGGCGCGGCCGCGGCGGCGGCCCAGGGGGCGCGGTCCGTGCCGTCGGGGCCGGGGCGGTCGCCCGGGGTGGGTGCGGTGGGAGTGGACATGTCAGCTGATCTCCTCGAGAGCCTTGCTGCGGCGGAACGTCAGCGCGGAGATGACGGCCACCATGATGAAGATGAGGATGGACAGGGCGGAGGCCAGACCGTAGTCGTTGGTGCCGCCGGCGAACGCGATCTTGTAGACGAACGAGATGAGGATGTCCGTGGCGCCCACCCCGGTGGTGGACTCCAGGTCCTGGGGACCGCCGCCGGTGAGCAGGTAGATCACGTTGAAGTTGTTGAAGTTCATGGCGAAGGACGCGATGAGCAGCGGGCCCACGGCCACCATGAGCATGGGCAGGGTGATCGCCCCGAACTGGCGCACCGGCCCCGCACCGTCCATCTCGGCCGACTCGTAGAGCTCTCCCGGGATGGCCTGCAGGGCGCCGGTGGTCACGAGGAACATGTACGGGAAGCCCAGCCAGAGGTTGACCAGCAGCAGCGAGAGCTTGGCCAGCCAGGGGTTCTCGAGCCAGGGCACCCCGGCGCCGCCCAGCAGGACCTGGTTGACGAAGCCGAAGTCCGCGTTGAGCAGACCGGCCCAGATCAGGATGGACAGGAAGGCGGGGAAGGCGTACGGCAGGAAGATGACGGCCCGGTAGACGTTGCGGAACCTCAGCTTCTCGTCGTTGAACAGGATCGCCAGGAGCAGCCCCAGGAAGAAGGTCAGCGCCACCGAGAGGATCGCGAAGGCGAAGGTCCACAGGGTCACGGAGACGAACGGGCCGCCCAGGACCTCCGGGTCGAAGATCGCCCCGAAGTTGTCCAGGCCCACGAAGACCCGCCAGCCCGGTCGCAGGGCCTCGCCGTCGGCGCTGACGAACGCGCCCTCGCCGTTGTTCGCGTACACGGTGCCGTCGTCGGCGACCATGGCGTCGGCCGCCTCGTCGTGCACGAGCGTGGGCTCGTAGGCGTAGGCCGTCCGGCCGTCGTCGGTGCGCAGCACGCCCTCGGCCTCCTGCTCGCCCACGGGCACCCGCAGGTCCGCCAGCTCGCCGGCGGCCGCCACGACGCCCCCGTAGTCGAGGATCTCGTAGCCGGGCGCCTCAGCGACGCGCCCGTCGGCGGCGGTCGCCCCCTCGAGCGGCGCGAGCGGCTCGCCGGTGGTGCCCACGAGCACCTGGCCGTCGCGCACCGTGGCCAGGGCCAGGCCGTCGGCGCCCTCGAGCACCGTGACCGGGTAGGCCCCGGAGCCCTCGATCCTCTGCTCGTACGTGGTGGTGAGCTGCGTGATCGCCGCGTCCTTCGTGGCGTTGTGGCCGTCGCCGTAGTTCGTGAACGCCGTGGCGGCGGTGTAGATCAGCACGAAGATCTGGAACACCAGCAGGAAGATCAGCCCGGGGAACAGGTACTTCGCGGGCAGCAGCTTCCTGGTCGGCAGGAAGTACACGAGATCGGCTGCGATCAGGGCGACGACGAGGAAGGCCAGGATGCCCCAGCTGCCGGCGGCCCAGGCCGCCAGGATGCCGAAGAGGCCGAACGCGTTGATCAGCGCCATCAGGACCAGTTTGACCACGAAGCCCACGCCGAATCCGCGGGAATGGGCGTGCTGGAGCTCGAGGGGGGCGCCGAGGCCGGCGCCCCCGCCGGTCGCTCCGGGGGCGGCGGTCCCGCCCCGGATGGGGGTGCGCGTGCTCATCAGATCTGTCCTTCGATATTGTCGATCATGCGGTTCCACAGCTCCACGGGGTCCCCGCGGCCGTCCACGACGGCGTTCTGCGTCGTGCCCCAGAAGCTCCACACCGCGCCCATTTCGGGGATGGCCGGCATGGGCAGACCCGTCTCGGCGATCTCCGCGTAGGCGGAGCGCAGCGGGTCGCCCTGCATGCGGTCGACGGCCACCTGGCTGGCGGGGGGCCGGCCCGTGCTCTCGTACATGGCCGTCTGCGCCTCGGGGCGGGTGAGGTAGTTGGCGGCGAAGTCCTGGGCCGCCATCGGGTTCTGCGCGTTGGCGTTGACGAAGAACGCCTGGACGCCCACGAACGGGCGGGCCTCCTCGTCCCCGGCCGGGGGCACGGGCAGGACGCTCACGTCCATCCCGGCGGCCTCGACATCGGTCAGCTCCCACGGGCCGCCCAGGTGGAAGGCGGACTCGCCGTTGAGGAAGGACTCCTTGGCGATGTCCGGGGTCATGGAGGTGCGCAGGTCCCCGGAGGCTCCGAGCTCCTGCAGGTAGCGGGCGAACTCGTTGCCGTCCTCGCCCCCCATGGTGAGGTTGCCGGTGTACTCCCCCTCCGCGGTGCGCTCGAACACCTCGGCCCCGAACGAGGTCTGCAGGGCGTAGAGATGGTACGGGTCGCCGGCCTCGGGCGACTGGCTCACCGTGAAGGGGTACTCGATGCCCCGCTCCTCCATGAGCCGGTGACCGATCGCCCGCAGCTCGTCGAACGTGGCGGGGTCCTGGGCAGCGAGCTCGTTGTTGCGCAGCATCGCCACGTTCTCGATCGCGTACGGCACCCCGTAGCTCACCCCGTTGTAGACGACGGCCTCCCGGGCGTTCTCGGTGAAGTCCTCCGCCCGGTCCCCCATCTCCACGGGGACGACGACGCCGTTGGACGCCAGCTGCCCGAGGTTGTCGTGCGGCGAGACGATGATGTCGGGGGCCTGCCCCGTGGGCGACTGGGAGATGAAGTTGGAGATCGCCTGCGCGTTGATCTCCCGCTGGACGAACTCCACCTCCACCCCGGTGTCGGCGGTGAATTCCTCGGCGATCTGCTGGAGGGCGGGGATCTCGTCGGATCCCGCCTGGATCTTGATGCTGCCCGGCCCGCCGGCCAGGCCGGCGACCCCGGCCGTGGGCGCCGACGAGCACCCCGCGAGCAGGAGCACGGCACCGACGGCGCAGGCCGCCCGGTGGAGGTGTTTCATGGTGGGGTTCCTCGATGTCTTCCGTGGTCGCGCGGTCGCGACGGCCGTCGGTCTGCGGGGGTGGTGCGGGTCGGTGGGGCTGCTGCCGCCGGGGGCTTCACCCGGGAGGTGAGTTGGCTCACTACTGTAAGCGTTACCACCACGGCTGTCCACATCCGATACAGCACCCGCCTTGCCAATGCACTCGATGTGATAGCGCTTCCAGTCCGTGGGGATCCGCTCTACGATGGACCGCATGTCCACGACCTACGGTGCGCTGCAGTCCCTGCGCCTCACACCCGTCCACGACCGCGACCAGGAGCCGAAGTGGTGGCGCTCCTCGGTGATCTACCAGGTGTATCCCCGCTCGTTCCGGGACCTCGACGGGGACGGTGTCGGCGACCTCGCCGGCATCACCGCCGAGCTGGGACAGCTGGCGGAGCTGGACATCGACGCGATCTGGCTCTCCCCCTTCTACCCCTCCCCGCAGCTCGACGGCGGCTACGACGTGAGCGACTACTGCGACGTCGACCCCTCCTTCGGCACCCTCGCGGACTTCGACGCACTGGTCTCGGCCGCGGACGCCCTGTCGATCCGGGTGATCATCGACCTCGTGCCCAACCACTGCTCGCAGGAGCACGTCCTGTTCCGGCAGGCCCTCGCGGCGGGTCCCGGCGCCCCGGAGCGCGACCTGTTCGTCTTCCGGGACGGCCGCGGCGCGTCCGGGCAGCTGCCCCCTAACAACTGGCAGTCCCACTTCGGGGGCCCGGCCTGGACCCGGGTGACCGAGTCCGACGGGCAGCCCGGCCAGTGGTACCTCCACCTGTTCGACTCGTCGCAGCCCGACTTCAACTGGGACAACGAGCTGGTCCGCCAGGAGTTCGAGCGGGTGCTGTGCTTCTGGCTCGACCGCGGCGTCGCCGGCTTCCGGGTGGACGTGGCGCACGCGCTCATCAAGGCGGAGGGCCTCCCGGACTGGGACGGGCGGGCCGACGGGGGGAGCATCCCGGGCTACCCGTTCACCGACGCCCCGATGTTCGGGCAGCCGCAGATCCACGACATCTACCGGCGCTGGCGCGAGGTGCTCGCGGAGTACGACGGCGAGCGGATCCTCTGCGCCGAGGCGAGCGTGGACCCGCTGGACCGCCTGGCCGACTGGGTGCGCCCCGACCAGATGCACCAGACGTTCAACTTCTCCTACCTGGCGGCGCCGTGGGACGCCGCGGAGCTGCGCCGGATCATCACCTCCTCCCTCGAGGCGTTCGACGCGGTCGGGGCCCCCACCACCTGGGTGCTGTCCAACCACGACGTCGTGCGGCACCCGACCCGCCTGGCGCTGACCGCGGACTCCCCGCGCCCGGGTGACGGCCGCGGGCCCGAGGACGAGCAGCCGGACCACGTGCTGGGCACGCGGCGGGCACGTGCCGCGTCCCTGCTCATGCTCGGCCTGCCGGGCGGCGTGTACCTGTACCAGGGGGAGGAGCTGGGCCTGCCGGACCACACGACCCTCCCCCACGACGTCCGCCAGGACCCGACCTACCACCGGACCGGCGGGAGCCGGCTCGGCCGTGACGGCTGCCGGGTGCCGCTGCCCTGGACCAGCACCGGGGCGTCCCTGGGCTACAGCGCCACGGGCGAGGCCTGGCTCCCGCAGCCCCAGGGCTGGGCGGAGCTCTCGCGCGAGGCGCAGCGCCACGACCCGGCGTCCACGCTGTCCCTCTACCGCTCCGCGCTGGCGCTGCGGCGCGAGCACGGGCTCGGCTCGGGCTCGCTCGCGTGGGCGGAGGACCTCACGGGCCCGGACTGTCTCGGGCTCGTCAACAACGGCGTCCTGGTGCTGCTGAACACGGGCTCCGCCCCGGTCGAGCTGCCGGACCTGCCGGTCCTGCTCCGCAGCGGGTCCCCGGCCTCCGCGCCGCATATCCTGGACCCGGAGGAGTGCGCATGGCTGCAGACGGAGGACCCCGGCACGACCGGACGATGAACCCACCCCGGCTCCAGGACGTCGCCGCGCGGGCGGGCGTGTCCACCGCGACCGTCTCCCGCGCGCTCAGCGGCAAGGGGCACGTCTCGCCCCGCGCCCGGGCCCGGGTCCGCGAGGCGGCGCAGGAGCTGGGCTTCGTCGTGTCCTACCACGCCTCGAGCCTGGCGAGCGGCCGGAGCCGCAACATCGGGGTGGTCCTCCCCCACGTCGACCGGTGGTACTTCTCCACCGTCCTCGAAGGAGTGGCCGGCGCGCTCATGGAGGCCGGGTACGACCTGACCCTCTACAACTTCGAGGGGGACCGCTACCGGGAGACCGTGCTGACCGACTTCCTGCTGCGCAAGCGCCTGGACGCGGCCGTGGCGGTGTCCCTGCACCTGGACCCGGCGGAGACGGAGCAGATGTTCGCCGCCGGCATCCCCCTCGTCGGGGTCGGGGGCCCGCTGGTGGGGGCGCCCACCATCAGCATCGACGACCTCGACGTCGGGCGCCGCGCGACGCAGCACCTCATCGGGCTGGGCCACCGGCGGATCGCGCACCTCGGCGGGGCCGAGGAGGGCAGGCGCTACTTCCCCATGTCCAGCGACCGCCGGGACGGCTGGGAGCAGGCGATGGCGGACGCCGGGCTGGCCGTGGAACCCGCGTGGTCGCTCGTCGCGGACTACACGTTCACCGACGCGTACCAGCAGGCCAAGAATCTCCTGGCGGACCCCGCCGACCGCCCGACCGCCATCTTCGCCTCGTCCGACGAGATGGCGGCCGGGACGATCCTGGCGGCGCGGGACCTCGGGCTCACCGTGCCCGGGGACCTGTCCGTCATCGGCGTCGACGCCCACCCCATCGGGGAGGCCTTCGGCCTGACGACCCTGGACCAGCACGCCCGGCAGCAGGGCACCCGCGCTGTGGAGCGGCTCCTCGAGCACCTGGCCGGAGGGAGCCGCGAACCGTCGAACGAGCTCTTCCCGGCCCACTTCGTCGCCCGCTCCTCCACCGGCCCGGCCCCGGCCTCCGACCACCGCCCCTGACCCGGCGGTCGGCGCGGAGGGAGCGCAGGACGGGCCGGTCAGGCCACGGTGAAGGTCCGCTCGTGCCACCCGGAGGCGCCGTCCGGGGCGGGCGGGGCCTGCTCGGCGGTCTGGACGGTCCCGTCCCGGTCCACGGCCCGCACCCGCGCGGTGTGCCGGCCGCCCGGGAGGTCGGCGCGCAGGACCCACTGCCGCCAGGTGTCGTCCGTGCCCACGGAGCCCAGCTCGGCGTCCTGCCACGGCCCCCCGTCCACGCTGACCTGCACGGCGGCGATCCCGGTGTGCTGGGCCCAGGCCGTGCCGGCGAGGACCGCGGGCCCGGCCTCCGTGCGCCCGCCCTCGGCCGGCACCTCGATGCGGGAGGACATCTTGATCGGTCCCCGGGCCGTCCAGCCGCGCGAGGTCCAGTACGCCTCCGCCCGGTCGAAGCGGGTGACCTCGAGGTCCACGACCCACTTGGTCGCCGAGACGTAGCCGTAGAGCCCCGGCACGACCATCCGCACGGGGTACCCGTGCTCGAACGGCAGCGGCTCCCCGTTCATGGTCAC
The DNA here is from genome assembly GCF_002287015.1 of Kocuria sp. WN036. Classification (NCBI taxonomy): domain Bacteria; kingdom Bacillati; phylum Actinomycetota; class Actinomycetes; order Micrococcales; family Micrococcaceae; genus Kocuria; species Kocuria sp. WN036. The sequence continues at coordinate 79,040 of NZ_NSKF01000003.1, read as the reverse complement.
CGCGAGCAGGGAGTCCCGGCCGGGGTCGGTCAGGGCCTCGAGCGGGGTGCTCGCCGTGAACCCGTCCTCGGAGGTCGAGAGCACCATGTCCGCCTCGGCGGAGGGCCCGGCCTCGGCGAGCAGGTCCCGGATCGGCACGCCGGTCCACACCGCGTTGCCCACGAGGTCGCCGCCCACGGGGTTGGACACGCACGCCAGCGTCACGATCCGCTCGAGGAGCGGCCGGGCCGTGAGGTCGTCGAAGCGCAGCGTCAGCTCGCGCTCCACCATGCCGTGGAGGCGCAGCTCCCACGCGTCCACGTCGATGCGCGGCACGGACAGGGCCGTGTCGATGCGGTAGAAGTCGTCGGCGGGCGTGAGCCAGGGCTCCACGTCCGCCACGCCGAGGTCGGCCCCGGCGGGGACCGGGTCCCGCACGGCGGGGGCGGGGATCCGCAGCAGGTCCCGGGCGGCGGGCGCCCGGGCCGCGGCCGCGGCCGCCCAGCGTCCTGCGACACCGGCGGCGGCGCCCAGCACGGCGGCGGACGCGGAGACCCGGACGAAGCCGCGGCGGTCGAGGGCGGCGCCGGGCTGTGCGGACGGAGCGGTGCGGCGGGTGAGCACCGTCAGGAAGAGTGCCCCTGCCCCCGTGCCGACGACGACGGGGACCGTGTCCGCCACGGTCGGCCCCGCCCGCGTCAGCACCGCCAGCAGCCCGAGGAGCCCCAGCACGCCGAGCAGCACCGTGCCCATCGGCGGGTTGGCGCGCTGGGCCGCCCCGATGCCCGTGCCGACCGCCACGAGTCCGGCGGCCATGACGAGCAGCAGCACGAGCTTGTCCGCGGTGCCGAACAGGGCGATCGCCGCGTCCTTGACCGGCGCCGGGACCGCGTCCACGATCACCCCGCCCACCGCCGTGAGGGGCGCGCCGACCGGCCCGGTCACCCAGGCGAGCAGCTCGGCCAGGCCCACGGCGAGCGCGGTCGCGGCGACGCCCGCGAGGATCCAGGGGCCGAGGTCGGCGGGGGCCCGTCGTCGTCGCCCGGTGTCCGGACGGTCCGCGGTGGAGGTCATGCGCGTCAGCGTGTCACGTGGCCCTGAGATCAGCCTGGGCGAGCGCGTCCCCGAACCGCTCGAGCGCCTCCTGGCCCACGACGTCCCCCGGCAGCAGTGGGACCTGCAGCAGCGGGACGCCCGGGAGGGCGCCGCGCAGGGTGGCGACGTGCACCTCCTCCAGCGCGCGGCGCTCGGCGAGGAAGTCCCCGGCGTCCGCCGGGGAGCGCTTGTTGACCACGAGGGCCCCCACGTGCACGCCGGCGCGGACCAGCTGCTCGTGCAGCTCCGCGGTCTCGAGGACGGGCAGCCGTTCGGCCGCGAGGACGATGACGAAGCTGCAGCGCTCGGCGTCCACCAGCACCTCGCGCAGGGCCTCGAAGCGCTCGCGGCGGCGCAGCAGGATCCGCCGGATCTCGAGGTCCCGCTCCTCGCGGGGGTCCCGGGGCCGGCCGGTGCCCACGATGCTCTCGCTCGCGGCGTCCCGGTCCTCGAGGCCGCGCAGGGCGGCCCCGAACTTCTCCGCCCTCCCGCGGCGCCGCAGCAGCCCCTCGGTCCAGGCGGACATGATCTCGGGCAGGGCCATGAGCCGGGCGGTGTGCCCGGAGGGTGCGGTGTCGAAGACGATGAGGTCGTAGTCGTCCAGGCCCGTGTCCACGAGCTCCGCGATCCGCTCGAGCACCGCCGACTCGTGGGTGCCGGGCGAGTCCCGGGCGAGCTCCATGTGCTTGTCGACCTCGGCGGCGAGGTGCTCGGGCATCAGCCGGCGGATGGTGGCGCCCACGGCGGCGAGGTGGGCGTCGGTCGTGGCGACCGGGTCCACCTCGATGCCGTCGAGGGCGCCGCCGCCGAGATCGCGGGCCAGCGGGGTGATCCGGTCACCCACCGGGCGCTCCCACAGGTGCCCGAGGTTGTGGGCGGGGTCGGTCGAGACGACGAGCACCCGGCGGCCGGCGCGGGCCTGGGCGAGGGCGGTGGCGGAGGCGACGGCGGTCTTGCCGACGCCGCCCTTGCCGCCCACGAACAGGACCCGGCGGGCGGCGGCGAGCTCTAGCAGCATGAGATGTGCTCCAGGGGCGAGCGCTCCATGCCCATCCGCCGGTGCCAGTCGTGGAACCGGTCGTAGACCACGGGCAGCAGCTCCACGGTGTAGTAGCTGGCGGGGTTGGGCACGCCCAGGGCCTCGGAGAGGACCAGCATCATGAACAGGTCCTCCTCGTCGCGCTGGGCGCGGGCGAAGGTGCGCCGGTAGGGCGCCACGTAGAACTCGTGCAGGCCCGCACCGAGGCGGGCCTGCACGGAGCGCAGCCGGTCGAGGGCCCTCACCGGCTCACAGGGAGCGGTTCTCCCCGGCCGAGGTGCTGACGGTCTCCTCGTCCAGCTCGGGCGGGCTCTTCCGGGCCGCGTTCATGGCGGCCACGGACTCCACGATGACCCACAGGGCCGCGATCAGGATGATCACGTCGAGCACGAGCAGGAACCAGTTCTCGGCGGCCCAGAACTGCCCCAGCTGCACGATCAGCGCGTAGACGGACATCACCAGCAGGAACACCAGCGGCACCAGCACGGGCAGGACCGGGCGGCCCTTGCGCAGCAGGATCACCGCGATCATCGACAGCGTCAGACCGGCCAGCAGCTGGTTGGAGGTGCCGAACAGCGGCCAGATCAGCATGCCGCCGGAGCCGTCCGCGCCGGCGCTGAAGGTCAGCCCCATGGCCACCGCGAGGACGATGAGGGTGGAGACCACCTTGCCGATGCTGACGCCCATGATGTGCCCGGCCTCCTGCACCACGAAGCGCTGCAGGCGGATGCCGGTGTCCATCGTGGTGGCCGCGAAGAGCACGGCCATCGTGGCGAGGATGGTCGCGCTCAGCGACGGCGGGATGCCCAGCCCGGAGTTGACGACCGAGGCGCCGCCCTGGACGAACGCGGCCACGCCGCCCTGGCCGAACGCGCTGTACACGGCCTCCCAGTCGGCGAGGGTGCGGAACCCGGCGGTGGTCGCGATGATCGCGCCGAGTGCCAGCAGGCCCTCGCCTACGGCGCCGAAGTAGCCGACGAAGCGGGCGTCCGTCTCCTTGTCCAGCTGCTTGGAGGACGTGCCCGAGGCCACGATCCCGTGGAACCCGGAGATCGCGCCGCAGGCGATGGTCACGAACAGCAGCGGCACGATGCTCGGCGTGCCCTCGGGCACGGAGGTGTTGAACGCGGGCGCCACCACGGTCGGGGCGGAGATCAGGACGGCGCCGTAGAGGATGCCCAGGGCGATGAACAGCTGGAGGCCGTTGATGTAGTCGCGCGGCTGCAGCAGCATCCACACGGGCAGCACGGACGCGATGCCCGCGTAGACGAAGAGCACCACGATCCAGAACGCGTTGGCCGGCAGGCCCAGGACCGTCTCCGGCAGGACCACCGGGAAGCGGTCGCCGAGCAGGATGAGGGCGTAGAGCGCCACGACGCCGACCACGGACACGACGGCGAGGTTCCACTTGTAGCGGTAGACCGCCTGGCCGATGAGCAGCGCGACCACGATGGCGCCCCACGTGGGGATGACCGAGGTGGGGGTGCCGACCAGCAGGTTGGAGATCACCACGGCGAACGCGGCGTTGACCATGAGCAGCACGAGGAAGATCACGACCAGGAACAGGTTGCGGCCGCGGTGGCCGATGTACTGCCCGGACAGCGAGCCGATGGACTTGCCACGGTGCCGGTTGGACGCCCACAGGGCGCCGAGGTCGTGCACGCCGGCGAAGAAGACGGTGCCGAGGGTCACCCAGAGGAAGGCGGGCACCCAGCCCCAGATGACGGCGATGGCGGGGCCGACGATGGGGGCCGCACCGGCCACGGAGGTGAAGTGGTGGCCCCACAGCACGTACTTGTTGGTGGGGACGTAGTCCACGCCGTCGCCGAGCTCGTGGGCGGGGGTGACGAAGGAGTCCTGGAGCTGGTAGATCCGGCGGGCCACGAACTTCGAGTACAGGATGTACCCGAGGATCATCATGGCCACACCGACCACGGCGAGGACGATGGAGTTCATGTCGCTCCGATCTCTGGGGAGGTGGGTGGATGTCCGCTGGATCACCATGCTACCGCCGGGTGACCGGGATCACGGACCGCCCGCGCACGCTCCGCCACGGTCCCGCAGGGGGCGGAGCGGGGCGCGCCGACGACCTACATCGGCTCCCCCGGGGTCATGATCGCGAAGGACTCCCGGTCCGGGCCGGCCACGACCGCCAGCCGCCCGTACGCGAAGTCGAAGGGGTCCTCCATGACCGCTCCGCCGGCGTCGCGCACCCGCTGGACGGCCGCGTCGACGTCGTCGACCTGGAAGCAGACCGACCAGACCGCGGGAGCGTTCTCCGCCGCGGGGTCGGTCCCGCCGATGCCGCCGGCCGGGCGGTCCCCGTGCGGCACCGTGAACGTGGCGTAGGCGACGCCGTCCTCGCCGATGTCCTCGTAGTGGTAGCCGAAGACGTGGGCGTAGAAGTCGCGGGCGGTGTGGTGGTCGGGGGTCATGAGGTCGCACCAGGCGACGCTGCCGGGCACGTCGAGCACGGCGAAGCCGATGTGCTCCCCGGCCTGCCACATCCCGAAGGACGCCCCGGTGGGATCCTGCCAGACGCCCATCCGGCCGGCCCCGCCCACCTCCACCGGCTCCATCAGCTGGGTGCCGCCCGCGGCGAGGACCCGCTCGGCGCAGAGGTCGATCCGGTCCGAGGCGAGGTAGACCTGCCACACGTGCGGGACGCCCGTCAGGTCCGGGGCCGCCGGGGAGAGCCCGGCCACGGGTCTCCCGCCGACCAGGGCGTTGCGGTACCCGCCGTGCTCCGGCCGCGGCTCGTCGTACTCCCAGCCGAGCACCGCACGGTAGAAGTCCTGCGTGCGGCCCGGATCGGACGCGGTCAGATCGGCCCAGCAGGGGGTTCCGGCGGGCCACGCTTCGTTGCGCTGTGTCATGACGGGCTCCTTCCGACACGGCCAGGGTACGCCGCGCCCCCGGGGCCCACAGGAGCCGCCCGGGGGATCGTTACCCACCTGCGCCCGCGCCCCGCCTCTGCCCCGCGAGGTCGCAGCCGACGGCCACCGCGCCCGGCTGCGTGGCCGTCGGCTGCGACCTCGGCGCCGCCGGGGCCGACTCAGCGGGGTGGGTCCCCGGAGATCCACTCGCCCCGGCGCATGACGGCCTCCAGCCGGAGGTCCTCCCCCACGACCAGGAGGTCCGCGAGCGCGCCCGCCGTCAGGCTCCCGGCCTCCCCGGCCAGGCCCAGGACGCGGGCCGGGACCACGGTGGCCGAGCGCAGCGCGTCCCCGAGGGGGACACCCGCCGCGACCGTCCGGCGCAGGACCTCCAGCATCGTGGCCGTGCCTCCGGCGATCGAGCCGTTGGAGACCAGGGAGGCCACCCCGTCCTGCACCCGCACCTCCGCCGCACCGAGCGTGTAGGTGCCGTCCGTCAGCCCGGTCGCGGCCATCCCGTCGGTGACCAGCGCGATGCTGTCCGCGCCGGCCAGCTCGAACGCCCACCGCACGATGCCGGGGTCCAGGTGGGTGCCGTCCGCGATGAGCTCGACGACGGCCCGGCCCTGCGCCGCGGCGCGCAGACAGGCCGGCACCGGCCCGGGCGACCGGTGGTGGATGGCGGGCATGGCGTTGAACAGGTGCGTCACCGTGGGCGAGCGGGGCGGGCCGTCCCCGGGGGCATCGCGGAGCAGGCCCTGCAGGTGGCGCAGCGCGTCGTCGACGGTCGCGGTGTCCGCGTCGGTGTGCCCGAGGGAGGGGACTACGCCGTGGTCGACGAGCAGCTCGGCCAGGTCCCGGGAACCGGGCAGCTCCGGGGCGAAGGTCATCGTCCGGAGCGTCCCCGCCGCGGCGGCGACGAGGTCGGCGGCCAGCCCGAGGTCCGGTTCCAGCATCCATGCGGGGTCCTGCGCCCCGCACCGGGCCGTGGACAGGAACGGGCCCTCGAGGTGGATCCCGGCGATCAGCCCCTCCCCGGTGAGCGCCGCCAGCAGCGGCACGGCGCCCAGCAGGTCCTCCCGTGAGGCCGTGACCAGGCTGGCCACGAGCGTCGTGGTGCCCTGGCGGTGGAAGTGCTCGAGGGTGGCGCGGATCTCCTCCTCCGCCGAGGAGGAGAAGTCCGCGCCGAAACCACCGTGGCAGTGCACGTCCACGAGCCCCGGCAGCACCATCTGTCCGGGGCCCAGGACGTGGTGCTCCCCCGGGTCGCCACCGGGGTGGCCGGACCGCGGCCCGGCGTGGACGACGCGATCCCCCTCGACGACCACGAGACCGTCCGGGTGCTCGGTATGCCCCGTGTGCACGCGGCCCGAGAGGACCGTCCTGCGCGGGGAGTCCTCGGTGGTCACGGGGCTCACCTCCTGCTGCTCGTGCGGGGAACGGGGCGGGGTGCCCGGTCGTCGTCGGGGAAGAGCCGGCCCTCCGTCAGCAGGTCCGCCAGGGGCACCGGGCTCGCGATCTCGCCGACGAAGCTGCCGTCCACCCCGTTCTGGAAGCCGAAGACGATCCACTGGCCGTCGCGTCTGCGGACCAGCTGGGCGGCGTAGACGCCGGGCACGAAGAAGCTGGAGCTCCGTTCGAGCTCCCACGGTCCGAGCCGGCCGGCGCCGGGGGCGATCCAGGTCCCGGTGCTCGTCTCCGAGAACGGGATGCCGGGCGCCAGCCGCGGGAGGCAGGAGAAGAGGAGCACTGCGGTCCCGTCCACGACCTGGGACTGGACGACCTCCATCTCCCCGAAGCCGGCGGGCGCGGTCAGCGGGGGGCGGACCGTCCAGTGCTCCAGGTCGTCGCTCACGGCGTGGCCGACCACGCCGCGGGCGTCCGGCTCCCCCGTGGCGGCCCGTGCCGTCACGAGCATCTGCCACTGCCGGCTGTCGTCGTCGTAGAAGACGAAGGGGTCCCGCCACGCCTCGTCCGGCCAGGTGCCCTCCCCAAGCTTCTCGTACCAGCGGGGGTCCGCCTCGAGCGGGCCCGCACCGGTGCGCTCCCAGCTGATCAGGTCGTGCGAGACGGCCGATCCGATGCGCTGCCGCAGCCCGTCCTCGGCGCGGCTGACACCGGTGTAGAAGAGGTGCCAGCGGCCGTCGTGGCCCTGGACGGTGCTGCCCGTCCAGGTCGCCATGTCGTCCCACGACGGTTCGTCGGCGGCCACGAGGGCGTCCGGCAGGAGGGTCCAGTTCTCCAGGTCGGACGAGACGGCGTGCCCGATCGAGGCCCGGCGGTGACGCCGGTCGGGGTCCCGCAGGGCGCGGCTGGCCCGCAGGAAGAACAGGTGGTAGTCCTGTCCGTCGTCGGCCAGCCAGCTGTCCCAGACCCAGTGGTCCGCGAGGCGGAACGTCATCCCTCCTCCCGGGGCAGCCGGTGCTCGGCCTCGGCCACGAACCGGTAGTAGTCGGTCAGGACGAGCCGGCTCGCCGCCGCCTCGTCCACCACGACCGTGACCGCCCGGTGGAACTGCAGGACGGAGGCCGGGCACATCGCGGACACGGGCCCCTCCACGGCTGCGGCCACCGCGGCGGCCTTGCGCTCGCCCTGGGCGACGAGCAGCACCCGGCGGGCGTCGAGGATCGTGCCCAGCCCCTGGGTCACGCAGTGGGTGGGGACGTGGTCGGGGGCCTCGAAGAACCGGGCGTTGTCGGCACGGGTCCGCGCGGACAGTGCCTTGACCCGGGTGCGGGAGGACAGCGAGGACCCCGGTTCGTTGAAGCCGATGTGGCCGTTGGCGCCGATGCCCAGGATCTGGAGGTCGATGCCGCCGGCGCGGGCGACGGCCTCCTCGTAGTCGCGGCAGGCCGCTCCGAGGTCGCCCCGGGAGCCGTCCGGGACCTGCACCCGCGAAGGGGGCAGGCCGAAGGGCCGGGCGAGCTCGCGCTCCAGGACGGCGGCGTAGCCGGCCGGGTGCCCGGAGGGCAGCCCGACGTACTCGTCGAGGGCGAAGCAGCGGAGCCGCGTGAGGTCCAGCAGACCGTGGGCCTGGCGACGGGCGAGCTCCCGGTAGGCCCCCAGGGGGGACGAGCCCGTGGCCACGCCCAGCACGGTGTCCGGCCGGCGCGAGACCTGCTCGGCGACGAGGTCCGCCGCGCGCGCGTCGACGTCGCCGGCCGTGGGCAGGACGAGCACTTGCATGGGAGTCCTTCCGGACGACGGGTGGAGGCGGGCGGTGCCGGGGCGGTCCGGCTCAGCCCTTGACGGCGGAGCTCGCCACGCCTTCGATGAACCAGCGCTGGAAGACGAGGAACACGACGATCACGGGCACCACCAGGAGCACCCCGAAGGCCATGACCTCGCCCCACGCCGGGGGGAGCTGGCCCGCGAAGACGCTGATCTGGAGGGGCAGGGGGCGCAGGTTCGGCTCGGAGATCATCAGCACCGGCCACAGGAACGCCCCCCACTGGGTCAGGAAGGTCAGCACCGCCACCGACGCGTACGCGGGTTTGCTCATGGGCGCGATGATCTGCCAGAACACCCGCAGCGGCCCGGCGCCGTCCATCCGCGCGGCCTCGTCGATGCTGCGGGGGATGCCGGAGAAGAACGAGTAGAAGAGGAAGATCGACAGGGCGTTGCCGATGAAGGGGACGATCTGGATCCACAGGGTGTTCCGGGCGTCGTTGTAGAGGTAGAACATGGGCACGGCCACGGCCTCGAACGGGACGATGAGCAGCAGCAGGACGCCCAGGAGCACCAGGTTCCTGCCCCGCCAGGTCAGCCGCGACAGGGCGAAGGCCGCCATCGAGTTCACGACCAGCCCGAGCCCCACCACGCAGACCGTGACGGTGACGGACACGAAGAAGAACCGCCACAGGTGGCCGGTGCTGTCCGAGGACAGGCTCGAGGCCACGCCGGTGTAGTTGTGCAGGCCCCACTCGCGCGGGTCGAAGACCTCGAAGCCGGCGAGCGTGCGGGAGGCGGGGGCCAGCGAGGCCGCCACCATGTAGGCGACCGGGGCGAAGAACAGGAGGCTCGTGACGACGAGCACCGCGTAGCGGGGCACGTCCGTCCTGCGGCGGCGGCGGCGGGCGGCGGCGGTCTGCGTCATGTCAGTCCTCCCGTTCGCGGGTGGCGCGGCGCTGGACGAGGGACAGGACCACCACGATCACGAAGAACACCACGGAGATGGCGCTCGCGCGCCCGATGTTGTTCTCGTCGAAGGCGGACGTCACCGCCTCGTACATCACGGTGCGGGTGGCGTCCTCGTTGAGCCCCCCGCCGGAGCGGGCCAGCACGTAGATCTGGTCGAACACGCGCAGCGACAGGATCATCGTGTAGAGCGCCACGAAGACGAGGGTGGTGTTGATCCCGGGCAGGGTGACGTGCACGAAGCGCTGCCACGCACCGGCCCGGTCCAGGCGGGCCGCCTCGTAGAGGTCGGCGGGCACCTGCTGCAGGGCCGCCAGCAGGATCACCATCTGGAAGCCGACGCCCTGCCAGATCGACAGGACGATGACCGAGGCCAGCGCCGTGAGCTCGGAGCCCAGCCAGTCCTGGGCCCCGAAGGCGCCGCCCGAGAAGAACCCGAGCAGGGAGTTGAGGAGGCCGTCGTCCCCGCGGGCGAGGATCAGCCGCCAGATGAGGGCCACCAGGGCGATGGGGAAGACGACGGGGAGGAAGAAGACGGACCGGAAGATCCCGATCCCCCGGACGGTCTTCTGCACGAGCAGGGCCAGCGCGAGCGCGAGGGCGGTCTGCACCGGGACTACCACGGCCGCGAAGACCAGATTGTGGAGCAGCGCGCTGAGGAACCGGCTGGACACGTCGGGGTCGGTGAAGATCCGGGCGTACTGGGTCAGCCCCATGAAGGCGGGATCGCGCGGGTCGCCGAGCCGGACGTTGTGGAAGGAGAAGCCGATGGCCGCGACGAACGGGACCGCGACGAACAGGACGAGCAGCAGCACGGCGGGACCCGCCATGAGGACCCCGGCGAGTCCGTCCCGCCGGAGCCCCCTGCGGGGCGGTGGAGCCTCTAGCACGTCCGCCGGGGCGGACGCGGGGGCCGCGAGGCCCGGTGTGGTGGTCATGGTGCACTCCTCGCAGGTGCGCGGCGGGGCCGCTGGGCGGCCCCGCCGCGGCGGTCACTCGTCCTGGTAGCCGTTGTTGTCCTCGAAGTCGGCGTCGATGGCCCGCGCCGCGCTGTCGAGCTCCTCCTGCGGGTCCGCCCCGCCCCAGATCGCCGCGAGGGCGCTGCCGTAGGAGCTCGTGACCGTGGGGTAGCCCGGGGTGATGGGCCGCGCCACCGCGATGCACTCCGGGGTGACCTCCTCCGAGCTGCAGGCCGAGGCCAGGTTGGACGCGAACAGCTCCAGCGGCCCGCCCTCGCCGTAGAGCTCGCTGCCCTCGAGGGCGCTCGTGGTGCCGGGCACCGCCGCGTTGGCCTCGACCATCGTGGCGATGCTCTCGTCGGAGTGCAGGAAGTCGAGGAAGGCACCGGCCGCGGCCTGGTCGCCGCCGGCCGCCGGCGTCACGCCCCACTGCCAGGAGCCGTGGCCCGCCTTGGTGCCGTTGCCGAGGTCGGGCAGGGGCATGAGGACCAGATCCTCGCCGAGGGCTTCGCTGAAGGTGGGGTACATCCAGTTGCCCGTCCAGGTCAGGGCGACGTCCCCGTCGGGGAAGGCGGTGCCGCTGGTGTTCGGGTCCGTGTGCTCCTTCCACGAGGCCCACTCCTCGAGTGCCTCCACGTTCTCGGCGCTGTTGAGCACACCCTCCGCCGCGCCGTCCCGGATCAGCGTGCCGCCGTTGGACCACAGGACCGGCGAGGTGGTGAAGGTTCCCCACTCGGCGGCGAAGCCGTTGGCCTCGCCCAGGTCGATCGCGTTGCCCGACGGGCTGACCTCCGCCAGCTTCTGCAGGTTCTGCTCGAACTCCTCCGCCGTCCACGCCTCGTCGGCGGTGGCCGGGGCCTCCACGCCCGCGGCGTCGAGGAGCTGCTGGTTGCCCCACAGCCCGAGCCCGACGTCGAACATGCCGACAGCGTAGGTCTGGTCCTGGTACGTGCCGCTCTCCCGCACGCCCTCGATCCGGTTCTCGAGGGTCTCCTGCGACACCACGTCGTCGAGGGGCACGAGCTTGCGGTCGTAGACGAAGGACGCCATCGTCGGGGCGTCCATCTCCATCACGTCGGGCAGGTCCTCCGCGGCGGTCGCCTGGACGGTGCTGGTGTAGTCCGGCTCGGGGATGAGGGTCAGCTCGACGCTGACGTCCTCCTGCGAGTCGTTGTACTCGGCGACGAGGGCCTCGAGCGCCTCGGCCTCGGCCGCCTGGCCGCTGTGGGCCCAGACCTCGATCACGCCGTCGCCCTCCCCGCTGCCGCTCGCGCTCTCCCCACCGCCGCCGCAGGCGGCCAGCACCACGGCCATCGACAGGCCGGTCCCCAGCACCACGGCCCGGGACCGACGCCTCGTTCGTGCACTCATGAGCAGTTCCCCTTCTCTCGGCCGCAGTGTTCGCGATCGTCACAGCTGTCGTTCCCCCAGCTTGGACTAGACCAATTTGTGTGTCAATGCTCACACCTCGGGAAACGGTGCCCGCAGGACCGGGCGGCGCGGTCGATATGCTGGCCCCATGAGCGCGGAGCCGCGGGCCGTCCCGAAGTACTACCTGCTCAAGGAGCAGCTCCGGGCGCTCGTGCGGGACGCGACCCCCGGCGCGCTCATCCCCACGGAGCGGGCGCTCGCCGAGCAGTACGCCACCTCCCGGACCACGGTCCGCCAGGCCATCGGCGAGCTCGTGGCGGAAGGGGTGCTGGGCCGGGCCCAGGGCCGGGGGACCTTCGTGGCCCCGCCGCGGTTCACCTACGTCCGCCAGCTCACCTCGTTCAGCGACGACGCCGACGCCCAGGGCCTCGTGAGCTCCTCCACGGTCCTCGACGTGAGCCGCACGGCCGCCGACGACGACGCAGCGGCCCGGCTGCGCGTGCCCGTCGGCGCCGAGCTCGCGCGGGTGGAGCGGATCCGGCTCGTCAACGGCGAGCCGCTGGCCCACGAGGTCGCCCTGCTCGCCGGAGCGCTGCCCGGCCTGGCGGCGCACCTGGACCGGACCGGCTCCCTGTACACCGCGCTGCGCCAGGACTACGGCATCGACATCGTGGTGGCCGAGGACACCGTGGAGACCCGGCTCGCCGGCCCGGACGACGTCCGGCTCCTGGGCATCGAGATGGGGGCTCCCCTGCTGCTGATCCACCGGCTCGGGTTCACGGCTGACGACTCCCCCGTGGAGTGGACCCGCTCGGTGTTCCGCGGGGACAGGTTCCGCTTCCTGGCCCGGATGAAGGGGCCGCAGCACTGACCCACGAGGTCGCGGGCGCTCTCATGGGCGCGGGCGGCGCGTCGGCGGCAGAATGGGGGCAGACTATCTGTCCTCGACCGCTCCGGAGGCTCCCATGACCACGCTGCACGACTTCACCGCCACCACCCTGGACGGGCGCGAGCAGCCGCTGTCCGAGTACGCCGGGAAGGTGGTGCTCGTGGTCAACACCGCGAGCGAGTGCGGGTTCACGCCGCAGTACGAGGGACTCGAGCAGCTGTGGCGGGACTTCCGGCAGGACGGGCTCGTGGTCCTGGGCTTCCCCTGCAACCAGTTCGGGCACCAGGAGCCGGGCAGCGAGGAGGAGATCGCCGACTTCTGCAGCCGCAACTACGGCGTGACGTTCCCGATGTTCGAGAAGGTCGACGTCAACGGCCCCGGCGCCCACCCCCTGTGGTCGTGGCTGCGCGAGGAGCGGGGCGGGATCATGGGCGACGCCATCAAGTGGAACTTCACCAAGTTCCTCGTGGGCCGGGACGGGCGGGTGATCCGCCGCTTCGCCCCGAAGACCTCGCCGGCGCAGCTCGCCGGCAGCATCGAGTCGGCGCTGGCCCACGGGGAGGCGCCCGCCGGGACGGAGTCCGCCGGGACGGGCTGAGGCGGGTCAGCGGCCGGCCATCTCCCGCAGCACGTCCGCGAGCGCGGTCAGGCCCCGCTCCAGCTCCCGGTCGGTGATCACCAGCGGCGGGCTCAGCCGGATGGTGGAGCCGTGGGTGTCCTTGGCGAGGATCCCGTGGGCCACCAGCCGCTCGCAGCACTCCCGGCCGGTGCCGAGCCGCGGATCGATGTCGATCCCGGCCCACAGCCCGCGCCCGCGCACCTCGGTCAGGCCCAGCGGCGCCAGCTCCGCCAGGCCGGCGTGCAGCTTCTCCCCCATGACCCGCGCCCGCTCCTGGGGCTCCCCGGTGGCGAGGAGGGCGACGACGGCGCGGCCGACGGCGCCGGCCAGCGGGTTCCCGCCGAACGTGCTGCCGTGCTGGCCGGGCCGCAGCACCGAGAGCACGTCCGCCCGGCCCACCACCGCGGACACCGGCAGGACTCCCCCGCCCAGGGCCTTGCCCAGCAGGTAGAGGTCCGCCTCCACGTCCTCGTGCTCGCACGCCAGCGTCCGGCCGGTGCGGCCCAGCCCGGACTGGATCTCGTCCGCGACGAGCAGGACGCCGCGCTCGGCCGTGCACCGCCGCACGCCCTGCAGGTACCCCGGCGGCGGCACGATCACCCCGGCCTCGCCCTGGATGGGCTCCAGCAGCACAGCGACGGTGTCCTCGGTGACGGCCGCCTCGAGGGCGGCGAGGTCCCCGAACGGGACGGTCACGAAGCCCGGCGTGTAGGGGCCGTAGTTGCGGTGCGCCTCGTCGTCGTCGGAGAAGCTGATGACCGTGGTGGTGCGGCCGTGGAAGTTCCCCGCCGCCACCACGATCTGCGCCCGGCCCGGGGCCACCCCCTTGCGCTCGTAGCCCCACTTGCGGGCGACCTTGATCGCCGACTCCACGGCCTCGGCGCCGGTGTTCATCGGCAGCATCATGTCCTGGCCGAGCAGCTCGCACAGCTCCCGGGCGAAGGGGCCGAGCTGGTCGTTGTGGACGGCCCGGCTGGTCAGCGTCACGCGCTCCAGCTGGGTCCGGGCCGCCTCGAGGACCGCCGGGTGGCCGTGGCCGAAGTTCAGCGCCGAGTAGCCGGCGAGGAAGTCGAGGTACTCCCGGCCCTCCACGTCCGTGACGGTGGTGCCCTGGGCCCGGGCCGCCACCACGTCCAGCGGGGAGTACGTGCGCGCGGTGTACCGCTCGGCGGTCTCCACGAGTTCCCGCGTGCTCGTGCCGTGAGCGGTGCCGGCCGCGGGGTCGACGAACTGCGTCGGGGCGTGGTTCATGGGGTTTCTCCCGGTTCCTCGCTGGTGTTGTCTGGAGCGTGTGCGGTCCAGCCCATCACGTACAACGCCGCCGGGCCCGCATTACAGTCCCGGCCCCGCGCCGCGCGGCCCGTCCCCGACCTGCAGGAGGAACCGTGTTCCCCGACTTCACCGCCCACGACGTCCCCGTGGCCGACGGCACGATCCACGCCCGCACGCGCGGCGACGGCCCGCCCGTGCTCCTGCTGCACGGCTTCCCGCAGACCCACGCCATGTGGCACCACCTCGCCCCCGTGCTGGCCGAGGAGTTCACCGTGGTCGCCGCCGACCTGCGCGGCTACGGCGGCTCGCGCACGAGCAGCGAGGACCACACCTTCCGGGCGATGGCCGCCGACCAGGTGCAGCTCATGCGGGCGCTGGGCCACGAGCGGTTCTCCGTCGTCGGGCACGACCGCGGCGCCCGGACCGCCCACCGGATGGCGCTCGACGCCCCCGGCGCGGTGGCGTCCGTGGCCCTGCTGGACATCCTGCCCACCCTGGAGGTGTGGCGGTCGATGGACGCGTGGATGGCCCTGCAGTACTACCACTGGGCCTTCCTCGCCCAGGGCGAGGGCCTGCCGCAGACCCTGATCGGCCACGACCCCGTGTACTTCGTGCGCCGGACGCTCCAGGGGCTCAGCGGCACGCAGGTCCCGTTCGACCCGGCGGCGCTCGCCGCCTACGAGGACGCGGCGCGGGATCCCGCCGTGGTCGACGCCTGGTGCCGCGACTACCGCGCGGCCGCCGGCCCGGACCGGGAGATCGACGAGGCGGACGAGCACGAGCAGCGGGACCTGCCCGCCCTCGTCCTGTGGGGTGCGCGGGGGCGGGTCGGGGCGCGGGAGGACCCGCTCGCGCTGTGGCGGCGGCAGTTCCCGCGGGCCACGGGCCGGGCCCTGGACGCGGGCCACTTCCTCGCCGAGGAGCGGCCGGAGGAGGTGGCGGCGGACGTCCTGGCGCACCTGCGTGCTGCGCGGACGTAGTCGCGGCCGTGACGCGGTGATCGGGAGGCGCGGCCACGGCCGCGCCTCCCGGTCACCGCGCCGGGGACCTACTTCTGCATCCACTGGTCGCTCGCGTAGTCCGTCCTCCCGTCGGCTTGGGTGAAGTCGGTGTACACCCATACCCTCAGGTACTCGCGCCCGGAGAACGTGTAGGGCCTGAGCCACACGTGCTTGGTCGCCCAGCTGTGGTGGTAGGTGGCCTTCCGCCAGCCGTCCTTCTCCACGTAGATCGTCCGCGTCCCCCAGTCGCAGTCGGTCGGGTGGCACTTGCCGTACACCCTGACGGAGCCGCCGGGAGTGACGCAGCTGCCGCCGACGGGGCACAGCACCTGGTCCGCGCAGCCCCAGTTCACGTCCACCCGGGTGACGGACCTGGTGTTCGGGTCGGTGTTGCGCCAGGTGCCCGAGATGGTGTCAGGGCCGACGCACAGGGCCTGGGCCGGTGCCGCACTCACCGTGGTGCCGACGAAAACGATGGCCAGGGCGGCCATGATTGCAGCGATCAGGGAGACGGCGGTGACGTGCCGAGCGTTCCGGAATCGCATCGTGCTGTGGGACATGACGGTTCCCTCCTTCTGAGGATGTGGCCTCTGCCGCTTCGCCCCGAGGCGGTCCGACCGTCCCGTCGAGCACCCGGCATGCATCCAGCGTGGCAGTCGGTCCCGTCCACCGAGTCCACCCCGGGATGGACTTCCGGCCTCCTCCCCCGGGAGTACACCGGCCCGGGACACCGGCGTCCACGGTGCCGGGCCGGCCCCGGCATGCTCGAGACCGCTGACCCGCCGCCCCATGCACAGCACCCGGGCGTTGTCGGAGAGCACCGAGGGTGCTGGTCCCGCCGAACAGGAGGTACGGGCCCGTGCCCAGGATGGTCCCACCGGGCGGCTCCTGGACGCCGCCGGGGTCCACGGCCACCTCTGGAGACGGGCGCCGAGCATGACCTCCGACCCGCAGCAGCCGTTCCCGGGCGAGCAGTTCATCAGCACCGTCCTCGCGGCGCTGGAGACCAAGACGACCATGTCCGGCGAGCTGGCGCAGCGCTACCTGCAGCGCGCCGGGATGGCCGGAATGATCATCGGTGTCCTGTTCGCCGCGAACTTCGCCGCGTTCGACGCCGTGCCCGCCGGGGACGCGACGCTGCGCCCCCTGGGGCGCCTGCTGGGCGCCGTGACCTTCGGCTGGGCGCTGGTCTTCATCTACTACTCGAAGTCCGAGCTCCTGACGTCCAACATGATGATCGTCTCCATCGGCGCCTACTACCGCCGCACCTCGTGGTTCAAGGCGGTGCGGCTGCTCGGGCTGTGCTATTTGGGCAACTTCCTGGGCAGGCTGCTCGTGGCCGTGGTGCTGCGCTTCAGCACCATCACGGACGGGCCCGCGCACGCGGAGATGGAGGCCGCCGTGGCGCACAAGCTCGAGTTCGTCACCAGCGGCGCCACCGGGTGGACGGACTCGACGTGGGGGCCGCGGGCGCCAACGTGGGGATCGCCCTCCTGGGCAACTTCCTGGGCGGCGGGGTCCTGATCGGCTTCTACTACGCGTACGTCAACGACGACGCCGGGTACCGCCCCCGCACCCGCTGACGCGGGATCCCCGGCGCGCTCGCTCTCGGCCGAAAACTCTTCAGCTCACTTACCTTTTGCGGGGAGACCCCGTAGCGTGGGCCGGGCACGTCATTCGAGCAGCACCCCATCGAGAAGAAGGAGCACCAGCATGCGAAGGATCCTGTTCATGGTCGGCACCGCGGTCTTCGGCCGCATCATGGCGAAGCGGCGCGAGAACAAGGCCGGCGGCCGCTAGTACCGGAAGCGCCACTCGGTGCGGGAGCGGTAGGTCTGCCCCGGGCGCAGCACCGGATCGGAGAGCTCCGGCCGGTTCGGCGAGTCCGGGTGGTACTGGGGCTCCAGGGCGATCCCCGCTCCCCGCGGATAGGCGCGCCCGCCGGTGCCGGTGATGGTGCCGTCCAGGGCGTTGCCCGTGTACACCTGCAGGGCCGGCTGGTCGGTCCACAGCTCCACGGACCGCCCGCTCGCCGGGTGCTCCAGCCGGGCGGCGGCGCGCATCCCGGTGCCGCGCAGGTGGAAGGAGTGGTCGATCCCGCCCACGGCCGCGATCTGCGGGTGCTCCGCCCGCACCCGGTCCCCGAGCCGGGCGGGGGCGGTGAGGTCCAGCGGCGTCCCGCGCACGGCGGCCAGGCCGTCCAGCGGCACCCCGTCCCGGCCGACCGGCAGGTACCGGTCGGCCTCGACGGTGAGCGTGTGGTCGTCGACCGTCCCCGACCCCTCCCCGGCGAGGTTGAGGTAGACGTGGCTCGCGGGCCCGACCACGGTCGGGGCGTCGGTGCGGGCCTCCAGGTCCAGAGCGAGGACGTCGTCCGTGACGGCGTACCGGGCCCGGAGGACCACCTCGCCGGGAAAGCCCTGGTCCCCGTCCGGGCTGACCAGCTCCAGCACCAGGACGTCGCGGCTCGCGGAGACCGTCCGCCAGGTGCGGCGGTGGAAGCCGTCGGGGCCGCCGTGCAGGGTGTTGCCGCCCTCGTTGGCCGCCAGTTCCACGGTGGTCCCGTCGAGGTCGAAGCGGGCCCCGGCGATCCGGTTGGCGCAGCGGCCGACCACCGCCCCCAGGAAGGCCTCCGGGGGCGCCGCGCAGCCGGCGGCGTCCGGGTGCCCCAGCACCACGTTGGTGCCGGGGCCCCCGGCCGGGCCGGGCAGGTGCAGGGCCTGGACCGCGGCGCCGAGGTCGAGCACGCGCAGGCTCAGCCCGCCCGGGGTAGCGAGGGTGTGCGCGGTGACCTCCCGACCGTCGGGCAGCGTCCCGAAGGACTGCGGGCCGGGCGCGGTCATTTGAGCGCGTTCGAGGCGCGGCGCTTGTTGAACACGTCGAACCCGACCGCCAGCAGGAGCACCAGGCCCTTGATGAACTGCTGGTAGTCGATGCCCACGCCCATGAGGGACATGCCGTTGTTGAGCACGCCCATGATCAGACCACCGGTGATGGCGCCGATGATGGTGCCCACGCCACCGGTCACGGCGGCGCCGCCGATGAAGGCCGCGGCGATCGCGTCCAGCTCGAACAGGTTTCCGGCGCCCGGCCCGGCGGAGTTGAGCCGGCCGGTGAACACCAGCCCGGCCAGCGCGGCCAGCACGCCCATGTTGACGAAGAGCAGGAAGTCGACGCGCTTGGTGTTCACACCGGACAGCTGCGCCGCCTGGAGGTTGCCGCCGCGGGCGTACACGTGGCGGCCGAACACCGTCCGGTTCATGACGGCGCTGTAGGCGACCACCAGCACGCCGAGGACCACGAGCACGATCGGCGTCCCGCCGCGCGAGCTGGCCAGCAGGAAGGTGAGCGCGAGGATGACGACGACGCCGAAGACCAGCCGCGTGAGGAACCAGGCGCGCGGCTCGTCCTCGAGGTGGAGCTTCGCCCGGTTGGCCCGGCCCCGGAGCTGGCTCAGCACGAGCATGGCCGTGGCGATCAGGCCGATGCCCACCGTGGTCCAGTCCAGGATGTTGGTCGCCGGCGGGAACAGCCCCGGGAAGAGGGAGCCGCCGCCGAGCTGGCGGTACTCCGGCGGGAAGCCGGTGATCCGCTGGTTCTCGAGCACGATCTGCGTCAGCCCGCGGAAGACCAGCATGCCGGCGAGGGTCACGATGAAGGCGGGGATCCCGATGTAGGCCACCCAGAAGCCCTGCCAGGCGCCCACGAGGGCACCGACCGCGAGGGCGGCGAGGAGGGCCACCCACCACGGCAGGCTCCAGTCCCGGATCATGATCCCGGACATGGCGCCCACGAACGCGGCCACCGAGCCGACCGAGAGGTCGATGTGCCCGGCCACGATGATCATGACCATGCCGATCGCCAGCAGCAGGATGTAGCTGTTCTGGACGATGATGTTGTAGACGTTGTCCGGTTGCAGCAGCGCGCCGCCGGTCAGGGCCTGGAACAGCGTCACGATCACCAGCAGGGCCAGGAAGATGCCGATCTGGCGGAGCCGGCTCATGAGGAACCGGCCGGCGCCGGCCACGGTGGAGGCCTTCTGCGGGCCCCGGCTGTCGAGAGCCCGGTCCTCGTCGACGAGGGTGGAAGCCATGGGTCAGTCCTTTTCCTTGGTCATGTGCTGCATGAGTCGTTCGGGGGTGGCCTCGGCGATGGGCACCTCGGCGGTGATCCGGCCCTCGGCGAGCGTGTAGATCCGGTCGCAGATCCCCAGCAGCTCCGGCAGCTCGGAGGAGATGACCAGCACCGCCTTCCCCTGCGCGGCCAGCCTGTTGATGATCGTGTAGATCTCGTACTTCGCCCCCACGTCGATGCCGCGGGTGGGCTCGTCGAGGATGAGCACGTCGGGGTCGGCGAACATCCACTTGGACAGGACGACCTTCTGCTGGTTGCCGCCGGAGAGCTTGCCGGTGATCGAGGACACCGAGGGCGCCTTGATGTTCATGCTGGTGCGGTAGTCCTGCGCCACGAGCGTCTCGCGCCCGCCGTCGACCCAGCCCGCGGACGTGAGCTTGCCCAGCGCCGCCGAGGAGATGTTCCGCTTGATGTCGTCGATCAGGTTGAGCCCGTAGCGCTTGCGGTCCTCCGTGGCGTAGGCGATGCCGTGCCGGATCGCCTCGCTGACCGTCCGCGCCGTGATCTCCTCGCCGTTCTTGTACATCCGCCCGGTGATGTTGGATCCGTAGCTGCGCCCGAAGATGCTCATGGCCAGCTCCGTGCGCCCGGCGCCCATCAGCCCGGCGATGCCCACGATCTCGCCCGCCCGCACGGACAGGTGCGCGTTGTCCACCACCACCCGCGAGTGCTCCCGGGGGTGGTGCACGGTCCAGTCCTCGACGCGGAGCACCTCCGCGCCGATGTCGGGGACCCGCTCGGGGTAGCGGTTCGTCAGCTCACGGCCCACCATGCCCTTGATGATCCGGTCCTCGGTGACCGACCCGTCGTGCAGGCTGAGGGTCTCGATGGTCTGCCCGTCGCGCAGGATCGTCACGGAGTCGGCGATCGCCCGGATCTCGTTGAGCTTGTGGCTGATGATGATGCAGGTGATCCCGTCCTCGCGCAGCCCGCGGACCAGGCCCAGCAGGTGCGCGGAGTCCTCGTCGTTGAGGGCGGCCGTGGGCTCGTCGAGGATGAGCAGCTTCACGTCCTTGGAGAGCGCCTTCGCGATCTCCACGAGCTGCTGCTTGCCCACCCCGATGTCCCCGGCCGGGACGCTGGGGTTCACGTCGAGGCCCACGCGCCGGAGCAGGTCGGCGGCCCTGGCGTTGGTCTCGTTCCAGTTGATGAACCCGCGGGTGGCGCGCTCGTTGCCGAGGAAGATGTTCTCGGCGACGGACAGGAACGGGGACAGGGCCAGCTCCTGGTGGATGATGACCACCCCGCTGCGCTCGCTGTCCTTGATGTCCCGGAAGGAGACGGTCTCGCCCTCCAGGACGATGTCCCCCTCGTAGGTGCCGTGCGGGTACACGCCGGACAGGACCTTCATGAGGGTGGACTTGCCGGCGCCGTTCTCCCCGCAGATCGCGTGGACCTCGCCGCGGGCGACGGCCAGGGTGACGTCCTGCAGCGCCTTGACGCCGGGGAAGGACTTGCTGATCCGGCGCATCTCCAGAACGTGCTCGCTCATGCGGGCCTCCTCGTCTCGAGCTGGTGGGTGGGTGGACGGGACGGACCGGCCGGGCGGCGGAGTGCCGCCCGGCCGGTCGCGATCACTCGAGCTCGGACGCCTCGTAGTAGCCGCTGTCCACGAGGACCTCCTGGTAGTTGTCCTTCGTGACGATCTGCGACTCGAGCAGGTAGGCGGGGACCACCTTCACGCCGTTGTCGTAGGTCTCCTCGTCGTTGACCTCGGGCTCCTCGCCCTTCATCAGGGAGTCCACCATGAGCACCGCGCGCTCGCCGAGCTCGCGGACGTCCTTGAAGATCGTGGAGTACTGCTCGTCGTTGACGATCGACTTCACGGACCCGACCTCGGCGTCCTGGCCCGTCACCACGGGCAGCTCGGCCTGGGAGTAGCCGCCGGAGCGCAGCGCGGAGATGATGCCGATCGAGAGGCCGTCGTACGGGGAGAGCACGCCGTCGAGCTGGTCGCCGCCGCCCACCGTGATGAGGTCCTCCATCCGGTCCTGGGCGGTGTCCGGCAGCCAGCGCAGGATGGCGGCCTGCTCGAACTCCGTCTGGCCGCTGGGGACGTTGAGCGTGCCGTCGTCCAGGTAGGGCTTGAGGGTGTCCATCGCGCCGTCCCAGAAGAAGGTCGCGTTGTTGTCGTCGGGGCTGCCGGCGAAGAGCTCCACGTTGAAGGGGCCCTTCTCGCCGGTGGGCTCGCCGTTCTCGTCGAGGACCCCGAGGCCCGTGAGCAGCGACGTGCCCTGCTGCACGCCCACCTCGTAGTTGTCGAAGGTCGTGTAGTAGTCCACAGTGTCCGACTCGTTGATGAGGCGGTCGTAGGCGATCACGGGGATCTCCTGGGTCTCGGCCGTGTCGAGCACGCTGGTCAGCGTGGTGCCGTCGATCGAGGCGATCACCAGGGCCTTGGCCCCGCCGTTGATCATGTTCTCGATCTGGGAGATCTGGGTGGGGATGTCGTCGTTGGCGTACTGGAGGTCCACCTCGTAGCCGAGCTCCTCGAGCTGCGCCTTGACGTTCTCGCCGTCGGCGATCCACCGCTCGGACTGCTGCGTGGGCATCGCCACGCCGATCTTGGCGCCCTCGTTGGAGCCCTCCTCCGCGCCGCCGCCGCGGTTGCCGCCGCAGGCCGTGAGGCCCAGGGCGAGGGTCAGGGCGGTCACCCCGGTGAGGGTCTTCTTCAGGTCGATCTTCGGGGTCATGGTCGTGCCTTTCGTCGGTCCGGGCCGCACTGCCCGGTGGTGGGAGTGTTCGAGCGAGGTCGGTGCTGGTGAGATCTCGTGGTGGTCGTCAGGGGTCCTGGTCATCATGGTCGTTCCGGCCGTCCCGGTCGTCCCGCTCAGAGCTTCTGGGCGAGCCGGTAGTAGGCCGCGTTCCACCGCACCTCGCGCTGGAACTCCCGCAGGGTGGTGGTGTCGTCGATGACGAGCAGCTCGGTCCGGGTCATGTCGGCGAAGTCCCGGATCACGTCGGCGCCCACCGCGGTGCTGAGGACCGTGTGGTGGGCGGCGCCGGCGGTGAGCCAGGCCGCGGCCGAGGTCGCGAGGTCGGGGTGCGGCCGCCAGACGGCCCGGGCCACCGGCAGGTTCGGGAGCGGGGCGTCCGGGGGCACGACGTCCACGGTGTTGGCGGTGAGCCGGAACCGGTCCCGCATGTCGGACATCGCCACGACCACGCCGGGGCCGGCGTCGGTGTCGAAGACCAGGCGCACGGGGTCCTCGCGTCCGCCGATGCCCAGCGGGTGCACCTCGAGGGAGGGGCGCGCCGTGGTGAGGCTCGGGCACACCTCCAGCATGTGGGCGCCGAGGATCTTCTCCTCCCCCGGCACCAGGTGGTACGTGTAGTCCTCCATGAGAGACGCGCCCCCGGGCAGCCCGGCGCCCATGACCTTGGCCGCCCGCACCAGCAGGGCCGTCTTCCAGTCGCCCTCCGCCCCGAACCCGTAGCCGCGGGCCATGAGCCGCTGCACGGCGAGTCCCGGCAGCTGGCGCAGCCCGCCGAGGTCCTCGAAGTTCGTGGTGAAGGCCCCGAAGCCGCCCTCCTCCAGGAACTGGAGCATCCCGAGCTCCTGCCGGGCCCCATAGCGCAGGGACTCGTGGCGCTCCCCGCCGCGGCGCAGCTCGGGGGCCACGTCGTAGAGCTCCTCGTACTCGGCGACGAGCTCGTCCACGCGGTCCTCGGACTGGGCGTCCACCACGGCCACGAGGTCGTTGACGCCCCAGGTGTTCACGGAGACCCCGAACTGCAGCTCGGCCTCCGTCTTGTCACCCTCGGTCACGGCGACGTTGCGCATGTTGTCGCCGAACCGGGCCACCCTGAGCCCCTGGACCGCCGCGCGGCCGGCGCACGCGCGCTGCCAGGAGGCGATCTGCGCGGTGACGCCGGGGGTCGAGACGTGGCCCACCACGGTCTTGCGCGGGACGTCGAGCCGGGTCTGGATGTAGCCGAACTCCCGGTCGCCGTGCGCGGCCTGGTTGAGGTTCATGAAGTCGAAGTCGATCTCGCCCCACGGCAGCTCGACGTTGATCTGGGTGTGCAGGTGGAGCAGCGGCTTGCGCAGGGCGTCGAGGCCGGTGATCCACATCTTGGCGGGGCTGAAGGTGTGCATCCAGGCGATCGCCCCGATCACGCCGTCCGCGGCGTTGAGCTCGAGGGCCGTGCGGCGGATCGAGTCCGCGTCCTTGAGCGTGGGCTTCCAGACCACCTCGACGGGCAGCCCGGCCTCGCCCAGCACGCGGACGATCTCGCGGGACTGCTCGGCCACCTGGCGCAGGGTGTCCTCGCCGTAGAGGTCCTGGCTGCCGGTGAGGAACCAGACCTCGTAGTGGTCAAGGGCGGTGGGCAGAGGATTCACGGGTGAGCGCTCCTGGGGTGGTGGGGACGGCCGCGGGCTGCTGGCCGTAGACGTTCTGGTAGCGGTCGAACAGGGAGTCGACGTGCGCGGGGTCGATGGGCAGCGGCTCGCCCAGCTGGCGGGAGAGGTGCACGGTGCGGGCCACGTCCTCGAGCATGGCCGCGGCCTTGACGGCGTCCCGGGCATCCTTGCCGATGGTGAACGGCCCGTGGCTGAGCATGAGGACCGCGCGGGAGCGGTGGCCGGAGAGGGTCTCCACGATGCCGCGGCCGATCGAGTCGTCGCCGATGATCGCGAAGGGCCCCACGGGGATCTCCCCGCCGAACTCGTCCGCCATGGCCGTCAGGACGCAGGGGATGGCCTCGCCGCGGGCCGCCCAGGCCGTGGCGTAGGGCGAGTGGGTGTGGACCACTCCCCCGACCTCCGGCATGTGCCGGTAGACGTAGGCGTGGGCGGCGGTGTCGCTGGACGGCGAGCGCTCCGCGCCGGGGGTGCCGGGGACCGGCCGGCCGTCCAGGTCGCACAGGATCTGGTTCTCCGGGCCGAGGTCGTCGTAGCTCACCCCGCTGGGCTTGATCACGAAGAGGTCCGTGCCGGGGACCCGCCCGGACACGTTGCCCGCCGTCCAGACCACCAGCCCGTAGCGGACCAGTTCGGCGTGCAGGTCCGCGACCTCGCGCCGCACGCGGGCGATCCGCTCCTCGAGCTCGGGCGTCAGGGCGTTCACGCGGAGACCTCCTGGGTGGAACGGGCGTTGCGCCGGAGCGCCTTGAGCCGGCGCATGACGTCGCTGCCGCCGCGGCCGAAGTGGTCGTGCAGCGCGGTGTAGTCCTCGTAGAGGACGGAGTAGGCCTCGGTGTGCGCGGGGTTCGGGGTGTAGGCGTTGCGCTCGAGCCGGCCCATCGCCGCGGCGGCCGCCCGGACGTCCGGGTAGGCGCCGGCGGCCACGGCCGCGTGGATGGCGGAGCCCAGGGCCGGGCCCTGGTCGCTGCCGATCACCGAGATCGGCATGCCGAGCACGTCGGCGTAGATCTGCATGAGGAACGCGTTCTTGATCAGCCCGCCGGCCGCCACGAACTCGGTGACGGGGATCCCGGAGGCGGCGAAGGCCTCGACGATCGTGCGGGTCCCGAAGGCGGTGGCCTCCAGCAGGGCGCGGTAGACCTCGTGCGGGCGGGTGGCCAGGGTGAGGCCGACGAGCAGCCCGGAGAGCTCGTGGTCCACGAGCACGGACCGGTTGCCGGACTGCCAGTCCAGGGCCAGGAGCCCGTGCGCGCCCACCGGTTCGCGGCTCGCCTGCTCGGTGAGCAGCTCGTGCACGCTCAGCCCGCGCTCGGCGGCCTCCTCCTGGAGCCGCCCCGGCACGAAGTGGGCCGTGAACCAGCCGAAGATGTCGCCCACCCCGGACTGCCCGGCCTCGTAGCCGTAGAGCCCGTCGATGATCCCGCCGTCCACCACGCCGCACATCCCGGGGACCTCGCGCAGGGTGTCGGAGCTCATCACGTGGCAGGTGGAGGTGCCCATGATCGCCACCATCTGACCCGGCGCGGTGGCCCGGGCGGCGGGGGCGCTCACGTGCGCGTCGACGTTGCCCACCGCCACGGCGATGCCGGCGGGCAGGCCCGTCCACTCCGCGGCCTGGGCGCTGAGCGTGCCCGCGGCGGTGCCGAGGGCCCCGATCGGGTGGTCGACCTTGTCCTGCGCGAAGTCGGCGAACCCGGGGTTGAGGGCGCCGAGGAACTCGCGGTCGGGGTACTCGCCGTCCTGCAGGATGCCCTTGTACCCGGCGGAGCACGCGTTGCGCACGTAGCTGCCCGTCAGCTGCCAGACGATCCAGTCGGCGGCCTCCACCCAGTGGTCCATCAGGTGGTACAGCTCGGGGTCCTCCTCGAGCAGCTGCAGGCCCTTGGCGAACTCCCACTCGCTCGAGATGAGACCGCCGTAGCGGGCCAGCCAGCGCTCTCCGCGCCGGGCCGCGAGATCGTTGATGCGGTCCGCCTGGCCCTGCGCGGCGTGGTGGCGCCACAGCTTCACGTAGGCGTGCGGGCGGCCCGCCAGGCCGGGCAGCTCGTTGAGGGGTGTGCCGTCAGCCCGGACGGGGACCATGGTGCAGGCGGTGAAGTCGGTGCCCACGCCCACCACGGCGCTCGGGTCCACGCCGGCGGCGCGGACGGCGGCGGGCACCGCCTGCCGCAGGACGTCCACGTAGTCGGCGGGAACCTGGAGCGCCCACTCGGGCGGCAGGGCCTCCCCCGTGGCGGCGAGCACGGTGTCCATCACGCCGTGCTCGTACTCGTGCACCGCGGATCCAATCTCGGCGCCGTCGTGCACCCGCACGACGACGGCCCGCCCCGACAGGGTGCCGTAGTCGACGCCGATGACGTACGTGGGATCTGGGCTGGGCTGGCTCACGGAGGACCTCGTTGTCGTTCGAGCCGCACGTTCCGGAAGGGGCGGCCGCCGGCCGGCCCGCCTCGAAATGTGAACGGTCACATCTGATGTTCGGGCCAACCTATCGCAGCGTGGAAGCACGTGTCCCACATCACTTGATAACAGTTTGGTAACGGCGTGGCCGAGTGTCCGTCAGCCCTGGTCGGACGCGGGCGCGGCCGTGGACTCGCGGACCACGAGCACGGGCTCCACGTCCCCCGGCCGGACCGGCTGCTCCCTCCGCAGCTCCGCGAGCAGCACGGCCATGCAGCGCCGGCCCAGCTCGGGGAAGTCCTGGCGCACCGTGGTCAGCGGCGGCAGGAAGTGCGCGGCCTCGGGGACGTCATCGAAGCCCACCACGCTGACGTCCCCGGGCACGTCCAGCCCGGCCTCGGCGAACGCGTGGACGAGGCCGAGCGCGATGTGGTCGTTGCCGCAGAAGACCGCGCTGAGCCCCCGGTCCCCGCGCAGTCCGAGCCCCGCGCGGTAGCCGGAGTCCGCGGTCCACGCCCCGGCGGGGACCACCACGGGCTCGAACCCCCAGGCGGTCATCTCCTCGCGGTAGCCCTGGCGGCGGGCGTCCGTCTCGACCCACCCCTCAGGGCCGGGGACGTGGACCACGCGGTGGTGCCCCAGCTCCAGCAGGTGACGGGTGGCCAGCCGGGCCCCGGCCAGCTGGTCGACCGACATCCGGTGGTCCTCGCTGTGCAGGGAGTGCACGGTGACGAACGGGATCCGGATGGACAGCTGCTCGATCACCTCCAGCGTGCGCGACTGCGGCGCGAGGATCACCAGCCCCTCCACCGCGTGGCCGACCATCCGGTCCAGGGCGGACTCGATGGAGGCGCGGTCCGCGTGGTCGATGTGGGCGGTGTCCACGACGTAGCCGGCCTCGTCGGCCGCCGTCTCGACCGCCCGGAGACTCGCCGACGGGCCGTACTCGGCGCCCGAGGAGACGAGGGCGCCGATGGTCCTCGACTCGCTCGTGACCAGGGCGCGGGCGGCCCGGTTGGGCCGGAACCGCAGCTCCTCCATGGCCTGCAGCACCCGCTGCCGGGTCGAGTCGCGCAGCGCGGGGTGCCCGTTGATCACCCGGGAGACCGTCTGGTGGGAGACCCCGGCCGCGCGGGCCACGTCCCGGATGTTGGGGGCGCGCGGAGGCCGTGCGGAGTTCGCACCACCCTCAACGGTCATGGCCAGAACGGTACTGCACAGCACCGGACGGACCCAGTGGAGGGGTCCCCGGGAGGGACCTCCACCCCTCCGGTGCTTGCGCGGCGGACACGTCGCACCGCATGGTGGTCCCCGGCGCCCCCGGAACCCGGGCCGCCGTCCCCCGGGCCCCCGGGAGACCCTCCACCGATCGCGGAACGGGATTCTACGCATGGAGCAACGCACACTCGGCAGGACCGGACGGAAGGTCTCCACCGTGGGCCTGGGCACGTGGCAGCTGGGCGCGGACTGGGGGGACGTCGACCCCGCCGAGGCCACCGCCGTCCTGGAGGCCGCCGTGGAGTCGGGGGTCACGTTCTTCGACACCGCCGACGTCTACGGCGACGGCCGCAGCGAGCAGACCATCGGCGCGTTCCTGCGCGAGCGCCCCGACCTGGACATCACCGTGGCCACGAAGATGGGCCGCCGCGCGGACCAGGTCCCGGAGAACTACACCCTCGCGAACTTCCGGCAGTGGGTGGACCGCTCGCGCCGGAACCTGGGCACCGACACCCTCGACCTGGTCCAGCTGCACTGCCCGCCCACGCCGGTCTACAGCGACCAGGAGGTCTACGACGCCCTGGACACCCTGGTCCAGGAGGGCGCGATCCGCCACTACGGCGTCAGCGTGGAGCGCA
The DNA here is from genome assembly GCF_002287015.1 of Kocuria sp. WN036. Classification (NCBI taxonomy): domain Bacteria; kingdom Bacillati; phylum Actinomycetota; class Actinomycetes; order Micrococcales; family Micrococcaceae; genus Kocuria; species Kocuria sp. WN036. Next base: position 51,044 of record NZ_NSKF01000003.1, on the reverse strand, counting down.
CCGACGAGGCGCTCGCGGCCATCGCCCGCGGGAGCACCGCCACCGTCCAGATCATCCTCAACGCCTTCCGGCTCAAGCCGCTGGACGCCGTGCTGCCGGCGGCGAAGGAGGCCGGGGTGGGGATCATCGCCCGGGTGCCGCTGGCCTCGGGGCTGCTGTCCGGGAAGTACACGGCGGACACCCGGTTCGCGGCCGACGACCACCGCAACTACAACCGCGGCGGCGAGGCCTTCGACGTCGGCGAGACGTTCTCCGGAGTGGACTTCCAGCGCGGCCTCGAGGCCGTCCGCGAGTTCGCCGGGCTGCTCCCGGACGGGGTGACCACGGCGCAGGCCGCGATCGCGTGGATCATCGCCCAGGACGGCGTCAGCACCGTGATCCCGGGGGCGCGCAGCGTGGAGCAGGTCCGCGGCAACGCCTCGGCGGCGGACACCGGGGACCTGGGCCGGGAGATCGACGCCGGGGTCCGCAGGATCTACGACGCGTACTTCCGGGCGGACATCCACCCCCGCTGGTGAGCCCCTCCGGCACCTCCCCGGAAGAGCCCGGGGAGGCGCCGGGGAGGTGCCGGACGACGCCGGGGCAGTGCCGAGCCGGCGCCGTCCCGGCGTCGTTCCGGGCGACGACCGGGGCAGCCGCCGCGACCGGGAAATGCGGTGCGGCTAGGAGATCTGCAGCCCCCCGTTGATGTCGTATGTCGCCGCGGTGATGAATCCGGCGTCCTGTCCCACGAGGAACGCGAGCAGGGCCGCCATGTCCCGCACGGTGCCCACACGCCCCACCAGGATGTCCTTGGACATGTCCGCCTTGCGCTCGTCGCTCAGCGTGCCGCCCATGATGTCGGTGTCCACGGGACCGGGGGCGATGCAGTTCACGGTGATCCCGTGCTCGCCCATCTCGCGCGCCACGGCCCGGGTGAAGCCGATGATCGCGGCCTTGGACGCGCTGTAGGCCACCTTGGAGTAGGTCCCGCCGCCGCGCTGGGCGGAGATCGAGGAGACGCTGACCACGCGGCCGAGCTTGCGCTCGATCATCCCGGCCAGCACGCGCTGGGTCATCATGAACGTGCCGGTCATGTTGATGGCGAAGACCCGGTCCCACGCCTCCCGGGTCTCCTGCATGAACTCCGTGGGCGAGCTGATGCCCGCGAGGTTGACGAGGGCCACGATCGGCGGGAGCTCCGCCTCGACCCGTGCGACGGACTCGTCCACGGAGGCCTGGTCGGACACGTCCGTGCGCAGCCCGAGGGCCTGCACACCGTGCCGTCCGGCGATGTCCTGGGCGGCCTCCGCGGCGGCCTCGCCGTCGATGTCGAGGACGGCGACGTTCCAGCCCTGGCTCGCGAGCAGGTCGGCGGTGGCGCGGCCGATGCCGCGCGGGGAGGCGGCGCCGGTGAGCACGGCGGTGCGCTCGGCGGGAAAGGGAATGGTCTCGGTCATGTCAGTCGTCTCCTGTGCTGTGGGGAAAGGGTCCGGGTGCCGGGTCGGGACCGCCGGGTGCGGTCCCGCCGCCGATGTAGTGCTCGTAGTCGGCGTAGGTCTGGTCGATGTGGGCCTCCATGGCCTTGCGCGCCGTCTCGGGGTCGCGGGTGCCGATGGCCTCCAGGACGAGCCGGTGGTGCTCGATGGCGTGCCGCTGCACCTCGGGGAAGGCGGAGGTCGCCCGCCGCTCGGCGTAGAGCAGCTGGGAGAGCTGGGCCAGCAGGACGGGCACGAACGGATTGCCCGAGGCCCGGAGCACCACGTCGTGGAAGGCCATGTCGGCGCGGGTGACCTCGTCCAGGTCCTGCGCCTCGTGCGCGCGCTGGAGGTCCCGGACCGCGGTCTCCATCGCGGCGAGGTCCTCCGGGGTGACGTGCACGGCGGCCAGCTCCGCGGAGCCCGTCTCCACCATGCGCCGCACCTCCAGCAGCCGCAGCGCCACCTGGTGGGAGGTCGCCCCCCGGGAGGCGGCCTTCAGGATCGCCTCGAGGCCGGTCCACGCGTCGGGGGGGTTGACGTAGGTCCCGAGGCCGCGCCGCACGTAGACGATGTTCTGCGCCTGGAGCGCCTTGAGGGCCTCGCGCACGGTGAGCCGGCTGACGTCGGACTCCCGGGCGATCTCCGCCTCGGGGGGCAGAGCCTCGTGCGCGCCCACCTCGCCCTCGAGGATGCGCTCGAGCAGGTCCTCGGCGACGGCCTCGACCAGCGACTTCCTAGCCATCGGCTCGCCGCCGCGCCGCGGCCCTCACAGGGGGAGCGGTGCGCACGTCGGGATCGGGGTTCACGGCGCGTACCTGCCTCTTGTCAGACGTCATATGTGTGACTAGCCTCACATGGAGCGCCGCTCTCGTCAATTCCCGCGCCCGGGCAGCAGCCCGGCCGTCCCACGTCCCCGAGGAGCCGATCGCCGTGGATCTGCAACTACTCCTGGCACTCGTGCTGGGCATCGCCACCATCATCGTCCTGGTGCTGCGCACGCGCCTGGACGCGTTCGTGGCGCTGCTCATCGCCGCCCTCGTCACCGGTCTGGTCGCGGGCCAGCCGGTGCTCGACATCGTCTCGGCCATCACCACCGGATTCGGCAACACCCTGGCCTCGATCGGCATCGTGATCGGCCTCGGCGTGGGCATCGGCAAGATCCTCGAGGTGTCGGGGGCCGCCAACGCGCTCGCCCTCGCCTTCCTCCGCGCCTTCGGCCACGGCCGCGAGCCATGGGCGATGGGCAGCGTGGGCGCCCTGGTCTCGATCCCCGTGTTCTGCGACTCCGGCTACGTGATCATGAACCCGCTCGCCCGGTCCATCGCCCGGGTGAAGCGCGCCGGCTACGTGACGCTCGCCCTGGCGCTGGGCTGCGGCATGACGCTCACCCACCACCTCGTGCCGCCCACCCCGGGCCCCCTGGCCGTGGCCGGCATCCTCGGCGCGGACATCGGGGCGATCATCCTCGTCGGCCTGGCCTTCACCGTGCTCCTGCTGCCCGTCGTGGTCCTCTACGCGCGCTGGATCGGTCCCCAGCTCGAGCCCAAGATCGAGGAGCACGTGCGCGAGGCCGTCTACGGCACCGTCGCCACGGCCGGCGTCGGGGGCGGCGGCTCCCGCACCTCGGGCACGGACCTGGTGGAGGGCCCGCGGGACGATCTCGACGACGAGGCCGCCCAGGCGCCCGCCGCGGAGCCGTCCCACGATCTCGGCGAGCCGCCGGCCGGCGCCGAGCCGCACCGGATCGGCGCGTTCGTCGGGTCCCTGCCGCTGGTCATCCCGCTGCTGCTGATCATCCTCAACACGGTCACCGGCGCGATCGACCAGAACGCCCAGGGCGTCGTCGGCGGAGACGAGTACGAGCCCTCCGCCTGGGCGGTCCCGTTCGCCTTCATCGGCAACCCGGTGGTCGCGCTGATCATCGGCATGGTGCTGGCCCTCTACGTGCTCCTGCCCCGGTGGACGCCCCGGAACAAGGCCCACGGCTGGTTCGCCGAGGCCGCGGCCTCGGCCGGTCTGATCCTGCTCATCACGGGCGCCGGCGGCGCGCTGGGCCAGGTGCTCCGCAGCTCCGGCGTGGGCGACGCCCTGGCCGAGGCCATCGCCTCCACCCCGCTGCCCGCGTTCCTCGTGCCGTTCCTCATCGCCACCCTCGTGCGCATCGCCCAGGGCTCCGGCACGGTGGCCATGATCACCGCGGCCTCCGTCTCGGCGCCGCTGGTGACCACCCTGGGCATCGACCCCGTCGTCGCCGCCGTGGCCTGCACGGCGGGCTCCATGGTGTTCAGCTATTTCAACGACTCCTACTTCTGGGTGGTCACCCGCTTCACCGGGCTGGAGGGCACGGACGCGCTGAAGGGCTGGTCCGGGATCACCACCGCCGTCTGGGCCGGGTCCATCCCGTTGCTGTTCGTCCTCAACCTCATCCTGGGCTGAACCCGGCCGGACCATGGCCCGACCCGGCGGGACAGCCGGGCTCCGACCGGGACGGGGCGGCGTGCCGGGGCACGCCGCCCCGTCTACGCTGTCCGGAGATCCTCCCTCCCGCGTCCTGAAAGGGTGTGCCGTGCTCACCAACGCGTCATCGGCCACGGGCCGGCGGGCCCGCCTCGGCTTCGGCTTCCTCGGCGTGGTGCTGATCGCGGTCAACCTGCGGGTCGGCTTCGTGACCGTGGGGCCGCTGCTCGAGGAGATCAGCCGCGACCTCGGCATCTCGGCGGGCCAGGCCGGGCTGCTGACCGGGCTGCCGCTGGCCATGTTCGCCCTGTTCTCCCCCGTGGCCCCGGCGGTGGCCGCCCGGACGGGCCTGGACCGGGCCCTGTGGCTGTCGCTGCTGCTGCTCGCGGCCGGGATCGCCGGCCGTTCCGCCCCGGTGGAGGGCGCCGTGTGGGTGGGCACGGCGGTGATCGGCATCGGCATCGCGTTCCTCAACGTGCTGCTGCCCTCGTTGGTGAAGCAGGAGTTCCCGCTGCGCGTGAGCCAGGTGACCGGCGTGTACACGTCGATCCAGGGCGCGGTGGCCGCGGCCGGCTCGGCGCTGGTGGTCCCGATCGCCCACTCCGGGCCGGCGGGCTGGCGCCTGGCCCTGGCGGTGTGGGCGGTGCCGGCCGTCGTGGCGCTGGTGGTGCTCTCGCCCGGGCTGCGGACCGGGAGCTCCGGGCCGGCGGTCCCCGCGGCGGAACCGGGCCCCTACCGGTCCCCGTGGCGGTCGGCGCTGGGCTGGCAGGTCACCCTGTTCATGGGCCTGCAGTCGGTGGCGTTCTACGTGCTCATGGCGTGGCTGCCGAGCATCGAGCGCAGCCACGGCGTCTCGGCGACCGCCGCGGGCACGCACATGGCGCTGTTCCTGCTGATCGGGATGGGCGCCAGCCTGGGCACCGGGGCGCTCATGCACCGGCTGGGCGACCAGCGGCCCGTGGCCTTCGCGGGCAGCGCCCTGGCCCTGGCCACCTTCGCGGGGCTGGCCGCCGCGCCTGAGCTGACGCTGCTGTGGATCGTGCTCGGGTCGATCGGCTGCGGCAGCCTCATCGTCGTCGCGCTGTCCCTGTTCAGCCTCCGGTCCACCGACCACCGCCAGGCGGCGGCCCTGTCCGGGATGGCCCAGTCCGTGGGCTACGCGCTGGCCGCGATCGCCCCCGCCGTCTTCGGCGCCCTCTACGACGCCGGAGGCCGGTGGGAGCCGCCGCTGCTGCTCATGGCGGGTCTCATGGCGGTGCTGTGCGTCGTGGCCCTCTTCGCCGGGCGCGACCGCGTCATCGGGCCGGGCCGCTGAGCGGTCCGCGCCGCCCGTCACGGCGGAACGCCGCCCGGCCGCGGCGGCCGGGCGGCGTTCCGGTGGGGACTGCCGGGCGCCCGAGGGGCGCCGGAGCGGATCAGACCATGCGGCGCGGGGCGAACCACTCCTTGACCGGGGCCTTGAACGCGGTGACCAGCCACAGGACGTTCACCACGACCAGCACCAGCCCGAGGACCAGCAGGACGATCCCCAGCCCGCCGTAGGCCATCGCGCCGAGGAGGCCGATCAGCGTCCCGACCACGCTGAGGATGGACAGGACGATGCCCAGGACGCGGGCCCAGTTCTTGCCCTTCTTCAGGAACACGTAGACGAGGGCGTACAGGCCCAGGGCGATCACCAGCATCACGATGCCGGTGATCTGCCCGATGCCCGAGGCCTGGTCGGCCGCCGCGATCTGGTCGGCGGACAAGCCCATCTCCCGGTACATCTCGGTGGTGTCCGCGGTGGTCGCGGCGATGATCCCCACGATGTCGTTGAGCAGGTAGACGGCCGCGGAGACGAGGGTCAGGGTCAGGAGCCGCTTGACCTCGGGGGGCGCGGCGCCGGGGTGCCCGCCCTGGTGGGCTCCGTACTGGTCGCCGCCGGCCTGGTACTGCGGCGGGCCGCCGCGGGCGCCCTCGGGCTGCTGGGGATAGGGGTTGCTCATGAGGATCTCCTTCGGTGGAACGGCAACGGCACAGGATGCGCCCTCCCATCCTCCCCCGCGGTGTGCGATCGCACCTCCGTCTTCAGGACGAGGCGTGTCCCCCGCCCCGGGCCCTGCGCCCTGGGGCCCGCGAGATCGCAGGTGTCGGCGACAGCGGCGCCCCCGGTCGCCGGCAGCTGCCATCTCGCGGGAGAAGGGAGGGGTCAGGTGGCGAGGGTCGCGTAGACCACGTAGTTGTCGTCGAACAGGCCGGTGGCGGGGTCGTAGCCGTCGCACGTGATCAGGCGCAGCTCCGCCCCGGCCGTGTTGCCGTAGACGGCCCGTGTGGGAAAGGCGTTCTTGGCGTGCTGCTCCCCGCGGTCGACGACGAACACCGCCGTGCTGCCGTCCGCCCGCGTGATCTCCACGGTGTCGCCGGGGGCCAGCCCGCGCAGCCCCGCGAAGACACCGGGCCCGCCGTCGGTCGCGTTGACGTGGCCGAGCAGGACGGCCGGCCCCCGCTCCCCCGGCGTGGGCGAGGACGTGTACCAGGAGGCCGGGGCCCCGGGACCGGTCGGCGGCACCTCCAGCGAGCCGTCCGGGCGCAGGCCCAGGTGCAGCAGCTCGGACGAGGCCCCCACCGCGGGGATCCGCACCGCCACGGGCGCGGACCCCGGCAGCACCGGCGGCAGCGCCTCGGGCGCCGGTGCGGCGGACGGTGCGGCAGCCGGTGTGGTGGGCGCTGCCGTCGCACCCGGCGCCGGCGTCCGCGCCGGCGCGGCGGACACCGCTGACGACGACGGGGCAGCGGGCTGCGCGGGGGACCCGCCCGCGCAGCCGCTGAGCAGCAGGAGGACGACCGCCGCAGGGACCAGGCGGCCCCTGCGGCGGCCGGCGGTCGGATCCGGCACGGGGACCGGTCCCTCCGCCCGGACCGGCCTAGGCCCGGCCGGCACCGCGCCGGCGCACCGCCACCGCGGCGGCCGCCGCGACCAGAGCCAGACCGCCGGCGAGGACCGGGGCGCCGGGACCGGCGTCCACGGCGGCACCGGTGTCGGCGCCACCCACGGGCACCTCGTCCACCTGGGTGTACGGGTCCTCGGCAGGCACTTCCCCGGGCACCTCGCCGGGCACCTCGCCGGGCTGGGCGTCCGGCCCGGGGCCGGCGCCGGGGACCCAGTCGATGACGGTGTGGCTCCAGCCCCCCGATGCGTTCTCCACGGGGATGCGGGTGGGGTCGTAGGACCACTCGGCGCTCTCGCACACGACGCCGTCGCCGTCGTCGTCGACGAGGCTCGTGCTGTAGCTGACGGAGCCCACCGGGATGTTGTGGACGCCGTACCCGGCGGCCGTGGCGCAGTCGGTGAAGACCATCGCGTCACCGGGCGCGGCCGTCGCCGGTCCTGCCGTCAGGACCGCGAGCCCGATCGCCGCCGCCGCCGCGCCCGCTGCACTGTTCTTCATGGTGTTCCCTCGCTTCTGGGAGTGCTGATGTGCAAGCGCATCGTAGGAGGTTCACCACTGCAACGTCACGTGCCGTTTCGTGATGGAAGCCCGGGCGGGGCCCGAGGGGCCGGATCACCCGCACGTCCGGCGCGACCGGACGCATCGGAACGCATCGTGTGCGTTTCATGACGCGGTCAGCGGCGCCGCCCCCATCCCCCCGGTCCGGGACAGCGCCGCTGCGGCCGGCCGCCTAGTGCACCGCGGTCTTCTCCGCGCGGGGACGCGTGCCCTGCACGGCCACCTGGGTGTCGCGGGGGGCCGCGCGGGCCACGTCCAGGCGGACGGCCACGTGGGCGAGCTCCACCTCGAGGGCAATGGCCACGTCGAGCACCACCGTCCCGTAGACCTGGTCCAGCACCCGGTCGACGGACGCGCCCGGGGCCAGGGTCAGGTCGAGGAGCAGCTCGGGGTCGCGGGCGGAGCCGGCCAGCTCCACGGCGGCCCGCTTCACGTCGGGCAGCTCCTCGCACTGCGCCTGGACCGCGGCGGCGATGACGGACGGCGCGATGCTGACCACGCCGTGGTCGTCGTCGTCCTGGAGCCGGTAGTCCACGGGCCGGTCCCTGGTGGGGACCTGGTGGGCCAGCCACCACAGGGCGACCAGCCCGGCGAGGACGGTCAGCGCGATCCCCACGGGCAGGAGGACCTGGTCGACCGGGCCGAGGAGATCCCCCACGGCGGCACCCTCGGCGGGGGCCAGGGCGCCCACGCCCTGGAGGCGTGCGGCCGTTCCGGTGGCGAGGAGCACGAGCCACACCCCGGAGAGGGTCAGGACCAGCCCCAGGACGGTGAGCAGGGCGCGGTTGCGGGTTCCGGAGACGGTGCGCATCGGTCAGCTCCTCTTCTCGGTGACGGACACGGACACCTGCGGGGCGGTGGCCAGCGGCAGGCGGACGAAGGCGTCCTCGGCGACCGTGCGCACCCGGGACGCCAGGGTCCCGGTCTCGCGCAGCGGGGTGTCCACGTGCAGGCGGACGCGGCGCTCGCCCACCTCGGCCCGGACGCGGCCCACGCCGTCGACCCGGGCGGTGCGGGCCTCCAGCAGCCGGCCGAGACCGCGGTGGGTGAGCACGGTCTCCTCGGAGCCGCCGTAGAGCTGCCGGGGCACCTGCACCCGGGCGGCGCGGTACCGGCCGGGAACGAGCCCGCACAGCAGCAGGACGAGGCCCAGCACGGTGAGGACGATGCCGGCGGCGAGCACCCCCGGGTCGGTGACCGGGGTCTCGAGGACGGCCGGGGCGCCGGTGGCGACCGGCTCGGGCCAGGAGCCCTGGGTGAAGCGCAGGACCGCGGCCCAGGCGAGCAGGCCCGCGGCGGTCAGCCCGAGCAGGCCCACCAGCACGGAGGGGACGACCCGGGCCGGGCGTCGGCGCAGGGGCGGGAAGGACGGGGTGCTCACAGCAGTGCTCCTCTCGTACCGCCGGCTCCGGCCGGGTGCAGCCAGGAGATCTTCACGTCCACCTGCTCCACGTCCAGACCGGTCAGGTCGCGGACCCGGGCGGTGACGTGCGTGCGGATCCGGTCCGCGGTCCGCCGCAGCGGGGTGGGGTAGGCGACCCCGAGGTCGAGCTCGATCACGGCGGCGCGGCCGTAGATGCGGGCGTCGGCCGTGGGCCGCCGCTCGAAGTCGCGGCGCGCGCCGAGGCCGAGCACACCGCCGGAGGCGGCGCCGACGGCGTCCAGCTCCCAGGCGGCCTGCGCCGCGATCTTGGCGACCACGGACGAGGGCACGGTCAGGGTGCCGCGCTCGGCGAGGGCCGGGCCCTGCGCCGGGCCGCGATCGGCGGCGCCGGCCGCGGACCGTGCCGCCGGGGCGTCAGAACGGACGATGGTGGTCACCGGTCACCTCCGGCCGCGGCCGACGAGCTCGGACAGGTCGAGCTTGCCCTCGAGCACACGGCCGATCAGGAGCCCGGCGGCGCCGAAGAGCACCACGAGCAGGAACTGGGTGAAGGTGCCGAAGGCGACGACAAGTCCCAGCAGCAGGCCCACGAAGAGGGCGGTACGGGAGACAGACACGATGAGGTCCTTTCACGGGACAACGGGGAAGGGAGGTGCCGCGGGCGGGGAGCGGGGGGGTCCGGCGGCACGCGGTGCTCGTCCGGGGCAGCCCCGGTGTGGCCCCGTCCGCCGCCCGCCGAGGGGCGGCGGACGGCGGACGGGAGTCGGTGGGCCCGCGCGCCCGGTGCGGGACCGGACGGTCCGGGCACCGGTGGCGCGCGGGCGGGGACGCTACTCCAGCTCGCCGGCCGAGGAGCCGGCGGGGACGCCGCGACCGGCGCCGTCCTCCTCGGGGAGGTGGACGTCGGAGACGTTGACGTTGACCTCGACGACCTCGAGCCCGGTGGTCTGCTCGACCGCCTGGATCACGTTGCGGCGGATGCCGTTGCCGACCTCCACCACGGAGGCGCCGTAGTCGACGACCACGGTCACGTCGATGGCCGTCTGCCGCTCGCCCTTCTCCACGCTGATGCCGCCGGAGACGTTGGTCTGGGAGTTGGGGATGCGGTCGCTGATCGCGTTGAACGCCCGGCGGGCGGCGTTGCCCATGGCGTAGACGCCGGGGACCTCGCGGGCGGCCATGCCTGCGATCTTGGCCACGACGGTGTCCTCCAGCGTCGTGTTGCCGCGGTCCGACTGCAGCGGACCCACCGGACGGCGGGGCTCCAGCGTGGTCGGGGTCTCCCGGGCCTCGTCGCGGCGGCGCTCCTCGCCGGTGCGGGGGATGCTCGTCCCGGACTGGGTCGAGGTGTTCTCGCCGGGACGGGGAACGGAGGTGTTCTGGGCCATGGTGCTTCTCCTCGGTCGTGGAAGACGGGTGGACTGGTCGTGCTCGGGTCGGCCTGCCGACGTCCCCGGTGCGGGGGCGGTCATCGGTGCCGGTACAGGTAAGACCGGCCGTCCTCGCCGTTCGTCACGCCCGTTCGCCGTGATCTGCATCACACCCAGTGGTCGGATCGGCGGATGCCGGTCACGACCGCCCCTCATCCAATCCCATTGTCGCTAGATCGTCTAGCTAAATTCCGCCCGGACGTGCATGCTGGTCCGGGCACGCTCCCGCACTTCGGGACGGCGTGCCCGGGTGCGGTCCTCCGACGGCACCGCGCAGGGTGGCCGCACGACCGGGCGACCCCGCCCGAGGAGCGGCACGCGGGCGGCACCGACGACGAGAGGCAGACCTGCACGTGGACGACGTGGACCCGGGGCAACCGCACGGAGCGGTGGCGCTGGACGAGGACACCCTCGTCGCCCGGGCGCAGGACGGGGACGTCGACGCGTTCGAGCAGCTGGTCGTCAGCTACGAGGGCCGGCTCTACCGGTACGCCTACAACATGGTGGGCAACCGGCAGGACGCCGAGGACATCGTCCAGGACACCCTGATCCGGGCCTGGCGGGCCCTGCCCACGCTGACCACCAACGGGGCGTTCGGCGGATGGCTGTACCGGATCGCCTCGCGCCGCTGCCTGGACCTGCTGCAGCGCGCCGGCAGCCGCGAAACGGACCCGTGGGCGCCCCAGGAAATCCCCGAATCCACGGCCGTGCATGACACAGTGGGTCCACGGTCGCCCTCCGACCCGGCCGCCGTGACCGAGACCCAGCACCAGCTCGACGAGCTCACCCAGCTGGTGCACCAGCTGCCACCCCCGTTGCGCGCCTGCTGGTTGATGCGGGAGATCCAGGAGCGCCCCTACCGCGAGATCGCCCAGGCGCTGTCCGTCTCCGAGTCGACGGTCCGGGGGCGCCTGGCCCGAGCACGAGCAGAACTGGCGAAGGGGATGATGTCATGGCGATAGACGAGAACCCCCGCCTGGGGTGCGGGCGCAGCATCGACGAGGTGTGGCAGAGCATCGACCGCCCGCCGGACGCCCACGAGTTCACGTGCGACCAGTGCCGGGCCGCCCGCGCGAGCCTGCAGACCCTTCGCTCGGTCACGGCCCGCCACCGCTCCCTCGAGGAGACGGCGGGCACGGACCCGGACGAGAGCCTCAGGCCCCGCGCCCGGGTGCGGGAGAACGTCCTCGCCGTGGCGCGCGCGGAGGTCCGCCGCGGCCGGCGCATCCCTGCCACCGTCACCGAGATCGGCCCCGTGCTCGTCAGCGAGCAGGCGCTCGTGAGCCTGGTCCGGCTCGCGGCCGACTCCGTGCCGGGCGTCCGCGCCCGGCGCATCGACATCACCCCGCGGCGGCGGCTCGACGGCCAGCTGGGCTACGACCCCGAGGCCCCCGTCCTCGACGCCGTGACGTGCCGCATCGCCATCTCGCACACGGTCACGGTGCCGCGGGTGAGCGCCGACATCCGCGATCGCGTCATCGCGGTCCTGAGCCGTCACGTGTCCGTGGACCCAGGCGCCGTGAACATCGTTGTGGAGGACGTCTACGATGCCTGACATCGACAGCTCGCACACCCTGCCCACCGGGGCGGACCCGGACGCCGAGGCCGTCACCGCCGCCCTCACGCAGGCCGTGCTCGCCGTGCCGGGCGTGGTCCGGCTCGAGCCGTCGCTGCTCGGACGCGTGGGCCAGTGGGGCGGCGCCCTGCTGCAGCGCGACGCCCTGCTCGGCGGTCAGGGCCTGGAGCTGGACCTGGCCGGGACCACGGCGGCCGTGTCCGTGGACATCGCCACCGCTCCGAGCCACCGTCTGCGCTCCGTGGCCGAGGACGTGCAGCGCGCAGTGGCCGCGACCCTGTCCGCCCTGGGCCTCACCTGCACCTCGGTGACAGTCTCCGTGCTCACGATCGGCGACTGAGCCCCACCCGGCGCGCGGCGGCGGCGCCAGGCCGGCTTCCGGCCACCCGGGCCGGCGACGACGTCGTCGACCGCCCCGCGCACGCTGCGGGGGACGCCGACGGTTCAGGCCGTCAGGACGCAGGTGTCAGCTGCGCGGCCGCGTGCCGGAGCACGGGACCGAAGTCCGGGCCGGCGCCGGGGCTCGCCGCCAGCGCCGCGACGTACAGGGCGGCCCAGGCGGCGGCGCGGCGCCACACGTCGTCGTCGTACCGGCCGGTGCTGTCCGCGACGGCGCGGAACCCGGAGCGCTGGTCCGCGTCGAAGGCCAGCCACGCGCCGGCGAGGTCGGACGCGGGGTCCCCGGCGCAGACGTCCCCGAAGTCGACGAGACCGGCCAGTCGCCCGCCCCGGTGCACGAGGTTCCAGGGGTGCGGGTCCCCGTGCAGCCAGACCGCCGACCGCAACCACGGGGCGGCGCGCAGGCCGTCGTCGACGACGCCGCGGAGCCGCTCGGTGCGCCGCGCCCCGAGCACCGCGGCCGCGGCCGGCCAGGACGGGGGCGCCGCGCGGAGCCGCGCGTCGAGCGGGACGCCCCGGTAGGGGTTGCGCGGGGCCTCCCCGGGTGCCGGCCGGTGCAGCGAGGACAGGGCCCGGGCCAGGTCCTCCGCGAGCCGCCCGCGCCGGGCGACCGGCAGGGTCGCGACGGCCTCGCCCTCGATCCACCGGACCACCGACCAGGGCCGCGGGTACCCGGCGCCGGGACCGCCGCGGAACACCGGCCGGGGCACGGCGATCCCCAGCGCGGCCAGCGGTGCGCCGGCCACGGCCGTCCACCGCACCTCGTGGAGGAGGCACGGGACGGCGGCGCGGCGCACCGGCAGGCGCACCGCGTGAGCGGGGCCGAGCCGGAACAGTGCGTTGTCCCAGCCCTGCGCCACCGGGGTCGGCGTCAGGTCCAGGAGTCCGCGGAGCTCCCGCGGCAGCTGCGCCTCCAGCAGGCGGCGCACCTGGGCGGCCGTCGGCTGCACCTCGACCTCGGGCATCGTCCACCCCTCCTCCCGGCTGCGTCGGCTCGGGCGCACCCCGATCCAGGCTGCCGGACCCGGGACCCGGTGCGGGGGTCCGGCAGAGAAAAACATCGCCACCCGGCCGGAGCCGGGTGGCGATGTCAGGTCGACGCCGGGGCGTTCAGCCCCGCGCCGGAGATCTCACGAGGAGATCAGAGCGTGATCACGCAAGCACGGTGATGTTCGCGGCCTGGGGGCCCTTGGGGCCGTCCTGGGTCTCGAACTCGACGCGCTGGTTCTCCTCGAGGGAGCGGAATCCGCCGGAGTTGATCGCGGAGAAGTGCGCGAACACGTCCTTGGAGCCGTCCTCGGGGGTGATGAAGCCGAAGCCCTTGTCGGCGTTGAACCACTTCACGGTGCCAGTAGTCATGGGGAACCTGTCTTTCTGGGAAACGGAGCGTCCCCGGCGATCGGGGTGCTCGGGCGTTGCGATGCCTGCCAAAACGTCTTCTCAGAAAAACTGCTGCGCCCGATGTCCGGGCGAACTGCTTGAACTGCAAGAACGAAACTTCAACAACTGGTGATGACTCTACAGGTGTTCGGGGAAAAGCACAGTGACGGGCCCCACTGCCCCCGCGGACACCCCGAGATCGCCGGGGGATCGCCCCGAGCCCGTTCCCACGGGCGCGTCGCGTCCATAGGCTGTGACCATGGCCACACCTGAGACCCGCACCCGGCCCACCGTCAACTCGGACATGGGCGAGGGGATCGGCCTGCACCGCTTCGGCAACGACCCGGAGCTGCTGCAGGTCGTGGACCTCGCCAACGTCGCCTGTGGCTTCCACGCCGGGGACCCGGACATCATGTCCGCCACCGTGGCCGCCGCCGTGGCCCACGACGTCGCGATCGGCGCCCATCCCTCCCTGCCCGACCAGTGGGGCTTCGGCCGCCGCGCCATGGTGCTCACCCCGGAGGAGGTCGAGTCCCTGGTCCGCTACCAGGTGGGCGCCCTCACCGGCTTCCTGCTCCAGCACGGGGCGGACCTGCACCACCTCAAGCCGCACGGCTCGCTCTACGGGATGGTCGCCAAGGACCCGGCGCTCATGGAGGCGGTGGCGGCGGTGGCCGCCGACTACCGCGTGCCCGTGCTCGGCATGGCCGGCACCGCCCACGAGTCCGTGTGCGCCGAGCGCGGCGTGCCGTTCGTGGCCGAGCTCTACGTGGACCTCGACTACAACGCCGAGGGCGGGCTGATCATCCAGCGCACGCCCCACGCCACCGACCCGCGCGCCGCCGCGGACCGGGTGGCGCAGGCCCTGGCCGAGGGGGTCGTGCGGGCCGAGGACGGCACGGAGCTGCCGATGCGCTTCGAGTCGGTCTGCGTGCACTCCGACGCCCCGGGGGCGCCCGCGGTGGCCCGCGCCGTCCGCGCGGCGATCGACGCCCACGCGGCGACGGTCACCTGACCCGCCCCGCCGTCGTCGTCCTGGCCTTCCGACCCGGACCCGGAGCTCCCCAACCCGGTGCCCGCCGACCCCACGTCTCCCCACCCGACCGAAAGGACCCGCACCATGACCGAGATCCAGTCCCCGCTCCCCGGTGTCTTCTACCGCCGCCCGTCCCCCGACAAGGACCCGTTCGTCCGGGACGGCGACCCGGTCGAGGCCGGCCAGGTCATCGGTCTCATCGAGGTGATGAAGCAGTTCTCGGAGGTCCAGTCGGACGCCGCCGGCACGATCCAGGCCTTCGAGGTGGAGGACGGCGACATGGTCAACCCGGGGGACGTCATCGCCGTCGTCGCGGAGAGCTGAGCCGTGCCGATCTCCACGCTCCTGGTGGCCAACCGGGGCGAGATCGCGGTCCGGATCCTGCGCTCGGCGCAGCAGATGGGCCTGCGCACCGTGCTGGCCGTGAGCGAGGTGGACCAGGACTCCATGGCGGCGGAGCTCGCCGACGCCGTGGCCGTGGTGGGCCCCGCCCCGGCCCAGAAGTCCTACCTGAACGCGGAGGCGCTCGTGGCCGCGGCCCTGGAGCACGGGTGCGACGCCGTGCACCCCGGCTACGGCTTCCTCTCCGAGAACGCCGCGTTCGCCCGGCGCGTCCAGGAGGCGGGTCTGACGTGGGTGGGCCCCGCCCCCGACGTCATCGATCTCATGGGCCACAAGACCCGGGCCCTGGAGGCCGCGATCGCCGCCGGGGTGCCCGTCCTCGCCGGGTCCAACGGGCCCCTGGAGGGCGACGACGACGCCGTCCTGGCGCTGGCCCGGGAGGTCGGCTACCCGCTCGTCATCAAGGCCTCGGCCGGTGGCGGCGGGCGCGGCATCCGCCTGGTCCGCGCCGAGGAGGACCTGCTGCGGACCGTCGACACCGCCCGGTCCGAGGCCGGGGCGAGCTTCGGGGACCCCACCGTGTACCTGGAGCGGTTCGTGGAGCGGGCCCGGCACGTGGAGGTCCAGGTCCTCGGCGACGGGCAGACCTTCCTGCACCTGGGCGACCGAGACTGCTCCCTGCAGCGCCGCTCCCAGAAGATCGTGGAGGAGGCCCCCGCCCCCAACCTGCCGGACGAGGTCCGCGAGCGCATCCGGGACTCCGCCGTGAACCTGGCCCGGCTGTGCTCCTACACCGGGGTGGGCACGGTCGAGTACCTCTACGACCCCGTCCGGCACGAGGCGGCGTTCATCGAGATGAACACCCGCCTGCAGGTGGAGCACCCGGTCACGGAGTTCGTCACGGGCGTGGACCTGGTCGCCGAGCAGCTCACGATCGCCTCGACCGGGCGCACGCAGCTGCGGCAGGAGGACATCTCCTTCGCCGGGCACTCCGTGGAGTGCCGGATCAACGCCGAGGACCCGGAGAAGGGGTTCATGCCGAGCCCGGGCACGATCAGCCGCCTCGACTGGCCGGAGGGCTCCGAGTACCGCGTGGACTCCGGCGTGCGCAGCGGCGACACCGTGGCCCCGTACTACGACTCGCTGCTGGCCAAGCTGATCGTGCACGCCGAGGACCGGGAGACGGCCGTGCAGCGGATGGGCGCGGCCCTGGCCGCCACGCACGTGGAGGGGATCAGGACCACGGTGCCGCTGCTGCGGCGGCTCGTGCTGGACCCGGAGTTCGCGGCCGTGGCGCACCACACCACCTGGATCGAGACCGAGCTGCTGACCGGCCGGGCCGGCGGCACACCCAGCGACGAGCCCGGCGACATTCCCAGTGAGGGGAGCGCACCATGACCGAGACCCTGTACCTGCCCACCGCCCGGTACACGTGGGGCGGTGACGAGTTCCTGTTCGTGGAGTTCGACGAGGCCATGAACCTCACCGCCAACTACCTGTCCACCACCGTGGCGCACGGCCTCTCCACCCTGGACCTGCCCGGCGTGGTGGACGTCTGCCCCGCCAACGCGTCCCTGCTGGTGCGCTTCGACCCGGACGTGATCAGGGCCGAGGACCTCAAGCGCCGCACCCAGGAGCTCGAGGGGCAGGCCCGCGAGTCCACGCAGTACACCGCCGAGACCCGGATCATCGAGGTCCCGGTCTGGTACCAGGACCCCTACACCGCCGAGGTCGTGGCCCGCTTCCGCGAGGGCTACCACCAGGACCCCTCCGGCACCGATCTCGACTACGCCGCGAAGGTCAACGGCCTCGCGGACGCCGCCGAGTTCATCCGCCGCCACCACGAGTCCCCGTGGCTGGTGTCCATGGTGGGCTTCGTGGCCGGGCTGCCGTTCATGTACCAGCTCGTGCCGAGGGACCGGCAGCTCGAGGTGCCCAAGTACCTCAGCCCCCGCACCGACACTCCCCCGCTCACCGTGGGCCACGGCGGGTGCTTCGCGTGCATCTACTCGGTGCGCGGCGCCGGCGGCTACCAGATGTTCGGCATCGCCGCCGCCCCCATCTACGACCCCGAGCAGCACCTGCGCGACTTCCGGGACTTCCTCATCCTGTTCCGGCCCGGGGACCTCGTGAAGTTCCGGCCGGTCGACGAGGCCGAGTACCGCTCCATCCAGCAGCAGGTCGAGGACGGCACCTGGCGGTACAAGCAGGCGCCCGTGACCCTCGACGTCGAAGCCGCGCTCGCCGATCCCGACCGCTACAACCGCACCCTTCTGGAGGCCCTCGATGGCGCTGACGATTGAGCAGCCCGGACTGCTGACCACCGTCCAGGACCAGGGACGGATCGGGTACTACCACGTGGGCATCCCGCAGGGCGGGGCCATGGACCAGGAGTCCGCGCAGGCGGCGAACAAGCTGGTCGGCAACACCGCCGTGGAGGCCGTGCTCGAGTGCACCTACACGGGCCCCGCCTTCACCGTGGACGCCCCGACGACGATCGCTGTGACCGGTGCGGACCTGCCCGTGCTGGTCAACGGCGAGGAGCGCCCGTCGTGGCGGCGGATCGAGCTGGCGGCGGGGGACGCCGTGAAGTTCGGCGTGCTCCGCGGCGGCGCCCGGTTCTACCTGGCCGTCCGCGGCGGCATCTCCGTGCCGGAGGTGCTCGGCTCGCGCTCCACCTACGCGATCGGGCGGCTGGGCGGGCTGGACGGCCGGAAGCTGGAGGCCGGGGACGTGGTGCCGGTGGGCGAGCCCACCGGCCTGCTGCCCGAGGTCGAGGAGATCCCGGAGCGCCTCCGACCGGGCTTCGGGAGGTCGCTGGAGCTGCGGATCATGTGGGGCCTCTACGACCACCTGCTCACCGACGAGGGCCGGCGCCGGCTGGTCGAGGAGGAGTGGAAGCTCACCCCCGTGGCGGACCGGATGGGCCTGCGCTTCGAGGGCCCGGGCGTGGAGTGGATCCAGCGCCGGCAGCCGTTCGGGGCGGGCTCGGACCCCTCCAACATCGTGGACGCCGGCTACGCCGTGGGCTCCATCCAGGTCCCCGGCGGCACCCAGCCGATCGTGCTGCACCGGGACGCGGTCTCGGGCGGGGGCTACGCCATGGTGGGCACCGTGATCTCCGCGGACATGGACCTGCTGGCCCGTGCCGCCCCGGGCACGGCCACCCGGTTCCGCGCGGTGTCCATGGAGGAGGCGCTGCAGGCGCGCCACGAGCGGGCGGAGCGGCTGGAGGAGATCTGGGCGCTGTGAGCAGCCGGGCCTCGCGGGCCGCGGCGGGTGGTGCCGGTGCGGCACCACCCGCCGCGGTGCGTCCGCTCAGGAGAGTTCCAGCTCCCAGTCCTTGACGTCGGCCAGGGGCGCGAGCAGGCTGCCGTCGAGCTCGGCGAGCGGCCGGCCCCCGCGCACCCGCTGCGGCCAGTCCCGGTTGGCCAGCGCCGCCTTGCCCAGGGCGACCACGTCGGCCGTGCCGTCCGCCAGCATGGACACGGCCGTCTCCGGGTCGTCCAGGTGCCCGTTGGCGATCACCGGCAGACCCGAGTGCTGCTTGGCCAGCGCCGCGAGCGAGGGCCCCTCGTCGCCGAACGCCGGGGCGGTCGCCCGGTACTCGGTGGTGTGGACGAAGTCGATCCCGGTGGCGCCCAGGGTCGAGAAGATCACCTCCGCCTCGTCGGGCCCGCCGCTCCACCGGTGGTCGTGGTCGCTGACCTTGGCCTGGGAGATGCGGATGCCCACCGCCAGGTCCGGCCCCACGGCGTCGCGCACGGCCCGGCAGACCTCGGCGGCGAACCGCACCCGGTTCTCCGGCGAACCGCCGTACTCGTCGGTCCGGAGGTTGAGGTAGTCGGTGAGGAACTGGTCGAGCAGGTACCCGTTGGCGCCGTGGATCTCGACGCCGTCGAAACCGGCGTCGCGGGCGCGCAGCGCGGCGTCCACGAACGCCTGCCGGACCTCCGCCATCTGCTCCGCCGTGATCTCCGCGGGCACGGGGTACGGGCCCTCACCGCGGTAGAAGCCCAGCTGCTCGCCCTTGGGGGCCACCGCGGAGGGGCCGATCGTGGAGTCGACGAACCGGTTGCCCTGGGCCTGGGACCCCGCGTGCATGAGCTGGGCGAAGATCTTCGCGCCGGCGGCGTGGACGGCGCCGACCACCTCGGCCCACGCCCGGGCCTGGTCGTCGGTGGCGATCCCGGGCTGGTACAGGTAGCCCTGCCCGTGGGCGGCGTCGGGGTAGATCCCCTCGGTGATCAGCAGCCCGAAGCCGCCGCGGGCGAAGGCCTCGTAGTAGGAGACCATGCGCTCGGTGGCGTGGCCCTCCTCCGTGGCGCTGATCCGGGTCATCGGAGCCAGCGCCACGCGGTTCTCCAGTGCGGCGGGACCGATCTGCAGGGGGGACCAGAGGGGGTCGAGATCCGGCATGTGCATCTCCTTCGACAGTCGTTCAGGGGTTGTTCGGTCGGTGGGTGCCTCTGACAGCCTCACACGGTGTCGGCGCTGAGGAGAAGCGCCCGCACGAGCCGCCCCGCGTCCATGGGCGGGGCGCTGTGGGTCCCGGCGGCGAGGATCCGCTCGAACTCCGCGCCGCCGTCGTCCGGCAGGGCGCGCCGGTCGACCAGGTGCTGGTCGACCAGGGCGTCGGCCAGCGTCTCGACGTCGGGGAAGACCTGCTGGGCGCCCGTCCGGGAGCCCAGCACCCACCGGTCGCCGAGCACGGTGATCCTCGCGCGGCGCCCCACGCTGCGCCGCAGCTCCGCGAGGACGGCCTGCTTCATCCCGTTGAGGTTGATGTAGGCGGTCACCTTCGAGACCGCACGCCCGCCGGGGCATCCTGCGCACATCGTGACATCTCCTCCCGGGCCGGCTACGGCATCACGTCGCCGCTGTTGGGGCCCAGCGTCTGGCCGGTGTAGAGGTCGCCGCCGGGCGAGGAGGCCAGCAGCAGCGCGGTGGGCGCCACCTCGTGGGCCTGGCCGAAGCGGCCGATGGGCAGCTCGGCCTGCTTGGCGGCCTTCCACTCCTCGGACAGTCCCTCGATCAGCGGTGTCACGACCGGACCGGGCGCGATCGAGTTGACGAGGATGCGGTGCTCGGCGAGCTCCAGCGCCATGGCCTTCGTCATGCCGATCACCCCGGCCTTGGCCGCCACGTAGTGCGTCAGGCCGGTGCCGCCCTTGATGCCCAGCTGGGAGGCGATGTTGATGATCCGCCCGCCGCCGCGCTCCACCATGTGGGGCGCGGCCCAGCGCGCGGCCAGGAAGACGCCCTTGAGGTCCACGGCCAGGACCTTGTCGAACGTCGCCTCGGTCATCTCCAGCAGCGGCGTCTCGTCGAGGATGCCGGCGGCGCTGACGAGGACGTCGATCCCGCCGAGCTCCTCGACGACCCGTGCCATCGCCTGCTGCACCGCCTCGCCGTCGGTGACGTCCACGGCGATCGCCGTGGTGCGCCCGCCGAAGCTGCCGCTCTCCTCGGCGACGGCGGCCGCGTGCTGCTCGTCGCGGTCCAGCACGGCCACGTCCGCGCCCTCCCGGGCGAAGAGCAGGGCGATCGCCGCGCCGATGCCGCTGCCGCCGCCGGTGACGACGGCGACCTTTCCGGTCAGTTGCTGTTCCATGTCTGCCTTTCCTGGGGGGCTCAGCTCGGCCAGCGGACGGTGAGCCCGCCGTCGACGATCAGCTGCTGGCCCGTGACGTAGGCCGAGTCGTCGCCGGTGAGGAAGCGGATGGTGCGCGCGGCCTCGTCGACGTTGCCCACGCGGCCCCACGGGATGATCGAGCCCGCGGCGTCGAGGCCCTCGCGGCCCAGCGAGTTCACCGGGTCCAGGGACTGGGGGCTCTCGATCAGCCCCGGGATGACGGCGTTGACCCGGATCTTCCGGGGGGCGAGCTCCACGGCCAGCGAGCGGCACAGGCCGATGAGCCCGGACTTCGCCGCCGCGTAGTGGCTGTGCTCCTCCCACCCGTAGACGCCGCCGGCGATCGACGACGTCGCCACCATCGCCCCGCCGCGGGTCATCCGCGTGCTGCAGGAGCGGAAGACGCGCATCACCCCGGAGAGGTCGACGGCCATCATGTCGTCCCACGCCTGGTCGGTCATGTCCGCGAGCGCGGCACGGCGCAGGATGCCGGCCGCGGCCACCGAGATGTCCAGCCGGCCGAACTCGTCGAGCGCGGCCTGGGCGAGCTCCTCGGTGTCCTCGAAGCTGCGCACGTCCATGGGGACGGCCGTGCAGCGCCCGCCCGCGGCCTCCACGGCGCGGACGGTGTCCGTCGCGTCGTGGGGGTCCGAGGGAAGGTAGCCGATGACGCTGTGCGCCCCGGCCCGGGCGTAGGCGACCGCCAGCGCCCGGCCGATCCCGCTGCCGCCGCCGGAGATGACGGCGACCTTTCCCTCGAGTCCGTCGTCGCGGATCATGCGATCACCGTGGTCTTCAGGTGGGCGTCCTTCAGGGTGCGGGTCCCGGCCATGCACAGCGCCGAGAGGATCAGCCCGCCGGAGCCGGTGATGATCGCCGCCGTGGCCGTGTCCACCCCTGCGGTCAGCAGGATGGTGAGCAGCCCGGAGCCGGCGATGCCGCCGAGCGGCGCCATCACGTGGGCCACGTTCGCCCCCATGCCGCGCACCTGTGGCGGGAAGGACTCGCCCATGTAGAACAGCAGCGCCGCGTACGGGCCGGTGAGGAAGAACAGCGTCATGGCGTACAGCGGGATGATGTAGCCGGAGGTGCCCGGGCCCAGCAGCATCGCCAGGCTGACGATGCCGCCGGCGATCCAGCCGAGGACCACGGTCGGCTTGCGGCCGATCTTGTCGCCCAGCCAGCCGTGGAAGACGTAGCCCACGAAGCCCACCGCGTTGGAGAGCACCAGGATGATGAGGGCGTTGTCGAAGGAGACGCCCTTGGCCTCGACCAGGATGGTGGTGCCCAGGACGGAGAACACCTGGATGCCGAACCAGTTGAAGAACCACGCCAGGGACAGGCAGGTCGTGTGCCGACGCAGCTCCGGGGTGAAGACGTCCTTCACGCCGGTGGCGTGGTGGGCCGCCTCCTCGAGGTCGTGCTCGTCGGCCAGCGCGTGGGCACCGGCGGTGTCGCCGGCGGCCCGGCGCCGCCGGACCTCCTTCATCGCGGCGAAGGTCGGGGACTCCGGCAGGCGCAGGGCCAGGCCGACGACGATCAGGGACAGCACCGCGGCGACGACGAAGCTCCAGCGCCAGCCGATGAGCGGGAGCGTCAGGGCCGACAGTCCCGCGGAGACCAGCGCGCCGACCGGCCAGCCGCCCTGGACGAGCGAGTACATGAGGCCGCGGCTCTTGGCCTCCTTGTAGATCTCGTTGAGGTAGACCGCGTTGACGACCTCCTCGGACATGGAGAAGCCGGAGAAGGAGCGGATGATGACCAGGCTCGCGGCGCCGATGGCGGCGCCGGTGAGACCGGACGCCACGGCGCCGCCGAGCATGAGCACGATGAGCGCCTTCTTGCGGCCCATCTTGTCGATGATCGTGCCCACGGCCAGGGCCACGAGGAACACGCCGATCGTGGCGTAGGTGTTGATCGCGGTGGACTCGGCCACCGACCAGCCGAAGTCCTCGGCGATCACGGGGAGCAGCGTGCCGAAGAGGGTGAAGTCGTAGACGGAGGCCACCCAGGCGATGAAGCAGACGATCGAGACCTGCTTGACCACCTTTGGGGTGATGGGCACGTTCCAGGGCTCGACGCCGGAGGGCGTCGGGTTCGAGCGCAGAGTGGACATGGCGGTGTTCCTTCGTGCCGGTGGGATCAGGCGGAGGTGCGGGGACTGCGGGCGGCGAAGTCGCGGGCGACGTCCTCCATGAACGCGAACTCCACGCCGTCGTGACCCTGGATGTGGTCGAAGAGGCGCTCGAGCATCAGCAGGTTCTGCGGGCGTCCGCAGACGTCGGGGTGGATCGTGAGGGGGAAGACCGCGTAGTCCATCTCGCGGTAGACCCAGTCGAACTGGTCCCTCCACAGCTGCTCGATGTCCCGCGGGGACACGAAGCCGTGGCTGTTCGGGCTGGACTTGATGAACATCATCGGCGGGAGGTCGTCCAGGTACCACGAGGCGGGGATCTCGATGAGGTCGGTCTCCTCGCCGCGCACCAGCGGTTTCATCCACTCCTGGGCCGAGGCCGCGTCGTAGTCGATCTTGGTCCAGGTGTCCCCGACGCGCACGTAGTACGGGGTGTGGTCGTCGTGCATGAGCGAGTGGTCGTAGAGGAAGCCGCGATCGAGCAGGATCTCGTTGGTCACCCCGGAGAACTCCCACCAGGGCGCCACGTAGCCGACGGGCTTCTTTCCGGAGCGCCGCTCGATGAGGTCGGTGCAGTAGTCGAGGATCTCGGTCTCCTGCTCGCGGGTCATCGCGATGGGGTTCTCGTGGCTGTAGCCGTGGACGCCGATCTCGTGACCGGCGGCGACGACCGCGTCGAACTCCTTCGGGAACGTCTCCACGGAGTGGCCGGGCCAGAACCAGGTCACGGGCATCTCGCGGCGCTGGGCGAGCTGGAGCAGCCGCGGCACGCCGACCTCGCCGGCGAAGAGGCCGCGGGAGATGTCGCCCGGGGAGTCCTCGCCGCCGTAGGAGCCGAGCCAGCCGCCGACGGCGTCGACGTCGATGCCGACGGACACGTAGATCTTCTTGGACATGATGTCTCCTCTGGTGGTGGGTGGTGTTCTAGAGGTGGGCGGTGAAGGCCCCGGGGAACTCGGCGGCCGAGGTCCCCAGGGAGAGCAGGAGGGCGGCGAGGATGCGCGCCTGGAGCGGGTTGAGGTCCCCGGAGGGGACGGCGCCGGCCGCCACGAGGTCGGTGCCCCCGCCGTTGCCGTAGAGCGGAACGACGGGTCCCCACGGGGCACGCGTGCTGAGCACCACCGCGCAGCCGGCCCCGGCCGCACGGGCCACCGACTCCGCGAAGCCGGGGCCCGCGTTGCCGACGCCCGATCCGGCGAGGACCACGGCCTGCGCGCCGGAGCGCACGGCGAAGTCGAAGAGGTCCGGGGTGGCGCCGGTGTGGGCCGTGATGATCTCGACCCTGGTGCTGTCGAAGGCCGCCGGCGGCAGCGGCAGCGGCTCCCGGCGGACCGGCCTGGCCGTGACGACGAGCTCGGACCCGGCCATGTGCGCCACCTCGGCGCCGCCCTGGAAGGGGCTGCTCGCGGTGGTGTGCGCCTTCCGGGCGCCGCGGGCGGAGCGGACCGTCCCGTCGAAGGAGATCAGCGCGCCGCTGCCCCGCAGCTCGGGCGAGGCGGCGGCCAGCACCGCCTCCTCGACGTTGCGGGGGCCGTCCGGGGCCGGGCTGTCGGCCGGCTGCTGGGCGCCGGTGAGCACCACGCTCTTCGGGGAGCCGTGCACCAGGTCCAGCAGGAACGCCGTCTCCTCCAGGGTGTCGGTCCCGTGGGTGACCACCACGCCGTCGTTGGCCGGATCGGCCAGCGCGTCCCGGGCCGCCTCGGCGATCGCCCGCAGCTCCCCCAGGGTGAGCCGGTAGCTGCCCGTGGTGAGGACGTCCCGGGCGGAGACGGTGAGCTCGCCGTACCGGTTGCGGGACAGGTCGGCCGCCGTGTCCGTGGCCACGGAGCCCGTGGACCCGCCGCCCCGGGACGCGATGGTGCCCCCCGTGCCGAGCAGCTGGATGTGTGTCACGTGCCGCCTCCCTTCCGTGGGGTCGTCCCGCTCCGCGGGAGCGTCAACGGTCTATGCAAACGAATGCCGCAATCGATTGCGTACGATGTTGGGATCGACCATAGAGCGCCTTTAGAGTGATGCGCAACACATTCACGAGAATTTAACGTCCGTTACTGTGTGGAAACAGCCGCGAGGAGGTGGACATGGGCGCACGACCGGCGGTCACGCTGAAGGCCCTGGCGGCCGAGCTGGGCCTCAATCCCTCCACGGTCTCCCGGGTGCTCAACGACCCCAAGGGCCTCGGCTCCAAGTGGGCCTCGCCGGACACCACGGAGCGGATCTTCGCGCTCGCGGAGGAGCGCGGCTACCGCAAGAACCCCTACGCCGCGTCGCTGCGCACGGCCAAGTCGCACATGATCGGGGTCGTCGTGCCCCGCCTGCAGGACTACGTCCTGGCCACGATGTACGAGGGCATCGACGAGGCCGCCTCCGAGCACGGCTACTTCACCGTGGTCTCCAACTCCCTGGACGACGCCGCGGCCCACCGCGCCAAGGCGGAGAAGCTGCTGGACCGCCGTGCCGACGGCCTGATCTTCGGCGACGCCCTGTTCGAGGACCCCTTCCTGGACGAGCTCGCCGAGCGCGGCGTGGCCTTCACGCTGGTGAGCCGGCGGTCCCCGGGGCACCGGTCCGTGACCTGCGACGACTACGCCGGGGGACGGATGGTCGCGGAGCACCTCGTCGCGTCCGGCCGGAGGACCTTCGGGCTCATCGCGGGCAATCCGCGGGCCTCGACCTCGATCGACCGCTGCGCCGGCTTCCTGGACGCGCTCGCCGGGCACGGCCTCGCGGTGGACCCGGAGCGGGTGGTCCCCGGCGGCTTCGACGCCCCGGCCGGCAGCGTGGCCGCCGCCCGGATCCTGGCCGCCGGGCCGCTGCCCGAGGCGGTGTTCGCGGTCAACGACTTCGCGGCGATCGGCGCGCTCGGCGTCTTCGCCCGGGAGGGGATCACGGTCCCGGAAGACCTGGCCCTCGTCGGGTTCAACGACACGCCGCTGGCCGGCAGCGTGGGGCTCACCACCGTGCGCTCCCCCATGCACAGCATCGGAAGGCAGGGCTTCGAGATGCTGATGGACGTTCTCGACGGCCGGGACGTGGAGAGCGTCCGACTCCCTCCGGAGCTCGTCGTGCGCACGAGCGCCTGAGCACCGGACGCTCCCACCGCAGGACCGGAGGGCCAGCACGCCGTCGGGTGCGGGGCGGAGCTCCGGGGCAAGTCGGCGCAACTGTGGACAGAATGCGAATCGATCAGGTAATAAGCCAGTGTTAGTGTTGATGCATCACGCAGGTGATCAGCCGGGGGGCTGAGCCGCCGCGTGAGGATCGCGTCGGGACGACCGGCCGCAAGGCCGCCGGCACGACGACGATCATGATGCCGCCGTCCTGGTGGCAGCGGGCCTCGGACCATCTGGTCAGTCGTCGGGGGGCGACTCCCCTGCCACCGGGACGCGCAGGCCCCTTTCCGCCCGCAGCAGCGGCTCCGCGGCGCGAACGCGGAGCCCGCCGGTCAGGCAGCCCGCCGGTCAGGCGAAGGCGAAGACCAGCGGGAAGACCACCACCACGATCGCGGCCCACACGCCGTAGACCGGCAGGTAGCGCGTCTGCCAGCGCTCGAGCTCCGCGAACGGCCGGCGTCCCCGCAGGCACCCGGCGCTCAGCCAGGCCGCCCGCACCAGGTGCACCAGCAGCAGCAGGTTCAGCCCGAGCGCGGCGATCTTGTTGGGGCTGGAGCCGAACTCGGCGATCCGGGTCAGCATCGCGGTCAGCATCACCGCGTCCACCGCCAGGGCCGCGACGACGAGCACCAGCTGCAGGCCGTCGAAGAGGCCGGGCGGCTCGAGCGGGTCCCGGGCGGAGATCGAGTAGAGCAGCAGCGCCAGGACCAGCACGAGGATTGCGTCCATCAGGATCAGCAGCCCGCGGTCGACGTCGACGAGCCCGCCGGCCGCCGTGAGCACCACCAGGAGGGACAGCAGCATCAGGATCGTCAGGGGCGTGAACACCCGGGTGAGGACCGGGGCGATGTTCTCGACGACGTTCTGCTTGGCCTCGACCAGCCACGCGGCCACCACGAGGGCACCGGGCACCGCGAACGGCAGGATCCAGTCCTCCAGCACCGGCTCAAGGTCGATCCCGAGGACCTGCAGGGCCCCGAACGTGAGCCCGACCAGCACCGCCCCGCCCAGGGCCAGGAGCGTGTAGTAGATCACGAGCTCGCCGGTGAAGCGGACGAAGTCCATCCGCCGGCTGTCGGAGCGCCACCTCCCGCCCGTGTAGGCGATCCCGGCCAGCAGCCACAGGACCACCGGGGCGTGCAGGGCGGCGAGCAGCTCGGTGGAACCGCCGGGGACGAACGGATAGACGTTGAGCACCACCGCCAGCAGCGCGAACGGGACGAGCAGCGCCGCCACCACGCGCGCGGTGAGCCGGCGCTTCCACGCGAAGTACCCGGCGAGGAAGGGCAGCACGAGCAGGCCGAGGTTGCGCGCCAGCACCGCCTCGTCGCCGAGCCAGGCGGTGCCGGCCTTGACCGCCAGCCCGGCCCCGACCGCGAGCGCCAGAACGACGCCCAGCTCCCGCCACGGCGGCGCGCCGGCGTCCTCGGCGTCCTCCGGGAGGAGCACGAGCTGCTTCCACAGCCGCTCGGAGTGCTCGCGGGCGAACTCGTGCGAGACGGCGTCGAGGTTGCCCATGCGCTTGATCGCGACGAGGAAGGCCTCGTCGTCGTCGAGCCCGGTGGCCCTCAGGTCCGCGACCTGTTCGCGCAGGTGGTCCTCGAGCTCGTCCACGTCGGCCGGGGAGATCGCCTGGCGGCGCTGGACCCAGCCGCGCCACCGCCCGATCTGGGCCTCCTGCTCCGCGTGCAGCTCCATCACGCCCACCGCTCGGTCGTGGCGGGCGGCTGCTGAGCGGCCTGCCACACCTGCCGCAGCGCGTCGGCCACGACCGCCCACTGCTCCTGCCGGTCGGCGAGCGCGGCCCGGCCCGAGGCCGTGATCGCGTAGTGCTTGCGCCGGCGCCCGGCCTCGGACGTGCCCCACGAGGAGGACACGTGGCCGAGGCGCTCGAGCCGGTGCAGCAGCGGGTAGAGCATGCCGTCGGTCCACTGCATGGAGCCGCCGGAGAGTTCGCTGACGCGCTTGAGGATCGCGTAGCCGTACAGGTCGCCGTCCGCCAGGATCCCCAGCACGAGCGGGGTGGCCGAGGCGGCGACCAGGTCCTTGTCGATGCGCACTGCGCCTCCTGATACCTAGGTGTGCTACGCATTGAACCCTAGCAGCGCTAGGTATGACAAGCGCGGCGCCGGAAACGACGGCGCGAGTCGGGCGGGGTGGGCACCGCCGCGTCCTGCGCCTACAGTCGAAGCAGAGTTGCAGAAGAGAACGCCCCGAGGAGGTGGTGATCCGTGAGCACGCAGCCCGGCCTCGCCGCGCTCCCACTGAGCACGCCGCCGGAGGCGGAGGTCCGCCCCTCCCGCGGCGTCTACGCCTGGTGGCTGGACACCGCCCGCTCCCCCACCCCGGAGGCGGCCGGGCTGCACCTGCCCGCGGTGCCGCGGCTCCGCCACTCGTCGGGGACGGCCGAGCTGCTCTACGTGGGCCGCGCCCGGCGCGACCTCCACCGGCGGATCAGCGGCCAGCACCTGCGGCGCACCCGCTCCTCCGCGCTGCGGCGCACGCTGCTCTCCGTCCTCCTGCCCGGGGACCCGTCCTGGCGGGAGGGCGCCGCCGTGGACGGGCGGGGCCGCGTCGTCCTCGACGAGGCGCACGAGCAGCGGCTCACGGCGTGGATGCAGGAGCACCTGCTCCTCGGCTGGGCGGAGTGCGGGACGAAGGACGACGTCGACGCCCTCGAGCAGCACTGGGTCGCCGCGCACCAGCCGGCGCTCAACACCGAGGGCACCGGCCACGGCCCGGAGCTGACCGAGCTCAAGCGGGTCTTCCGCGAGGGCCTGCCTCAGCGGTCCTGAGCCCCCGGGGCCGCTGGGGCCGCGGCGGTAGAATGGGTGCCCAGCACGCACGTGGTCGTTCGGGGGCCGTCATGAACAACACCGGGAGCAGCAGCGGAGCCGCCGTCTGGGTGGTGGCCCTGATCGCCGTGGTGGTCGCCGTCGGCCTGTTCCGGTTCGTGCTCCTCGGCGGGGTGGCCCTCCTCGGCCTGGTCCTGCTCGGCCTGCTGATCTGGCTCAGCGCCGGTGTCATCACGAGCCGGACCCGCGCCGCCGGGCAGGACGCGCGCGAGGACGACGACGCCGGGCCGCCGCTCGCCGGCCCGCAGACCGGGCGGACGTCCGTGGAGGAGGCCCGGACGGCAGGGGCGTCCAACATGCGCACGGCCTGGATCTCGTGGCACCTCCGCTCCCTGCCCCCGCCGGAGGACTCCCGGGATCCCCGGCTCCTCGTGGGCACCCTGTCCGTGGTGCCGCAGGCGGACTGGGACGTGGACCGGCTCCGCACGCACGGCCGCGCGCTGTGGTCCCTGCGCCGCGGCGCCCGGCGGCACGACCTGCTCGACCAGCTGGACGCCCGCCTGGACCGGGTGGTCGCCATGATCTCCGACCTGACGGACGCCGAGTTCGACACCGCCCTCGGCCAGGTCAACGACCAGTACCTGTACCACCCGGACCGGCAGGTCCGCACCGCCTACCTGGAGGGCGGCGCCCTGGGTGTGGACCTCATCATGGACGCCGTGACCGCCGCCCGGGCCCAGGCTCGCGAGGACGCCGCCACGAGGGCCGCCGCGGAGGCCCTGGCCCAGCAGCGCACCGCCGCGCTCCGCGCCCTGCGGGAGACCCACCACCCCACCGCGGGCCGGGACGCCCGCGCCGCCTGGGATGAACAGGCCCGGAAGCTCGAGGAGTGACCCGCCCGCGGACGGGGCGCCGGAACGGTCGATCCGTTCCGGCGCCCCGTCAACGCGCCCGGGCCGGCATCACCGGGGGTGGTGGGACTCCTCGAGCTCGAACACCGGGGTGGGCAGGCCCTCCATCCGGGCCTTGAGCTGCAGGGCGAGGTACTTGGAGTAGTGCCTGCTCTGGTGCAGGTTCCCGCCGTGGATCCAGAGATTCTCCACGTTGGTGGGCTTCCACATGTTCCGCAGCTCGCCCTCCCAGGGCCCGGGGTCCCGGGTGGTGTCGGAGCCGTAGCCCCAGCACTTGCCCACCCGGTCGGCGACCTCCGGGGAGATCAGGTCCGCGAGCCACTCGTTCATGGACCCGTAGCCGGTGGCGTGGACGACGAGGTCGGCCGGCAGCTCGGTCCCGTCTTCGAGCACCACCGCGTCCTCCGTGAGCCGGTCGACCTGGCCGGTGGCCAGCTGGACCCGCCCGTCGATGATCAGCTGCGAGGCGCCCACGTCGATGTAGTACCCGGAGCCCCGGCGCAGGTACTTCAGGAACAGCCCGGAGCCGTCCTCCCCGAAGTCGAGGTCGAAGCCGGCCGCCTCGAGCGCGTCGTAGAACTCGCGGTCCCGCTCGGCCATCGCCTCGAACGCGGGCCGCTGGACGTCCGGCAGGACCCGGTACGGCCAGGACGCGAACAGCATGTCCGCCTTCTCCGTGGTGATGCCGGCCTCCAGCGCCTCCTCGGAGTAGAGCGGCTTCAGGACGAGGTCCATGAGCGACTCGCTGCGGGAGATGTGGGTCGAGGAGCGCTGGACCATGGTGACCTCGGCCCCGTGCTCCCAGAGGTCCGCGCAGATGTCGTGGGCGGAGTTGTTGGAGCCGATGACCACGGCCCGCTTGCCCGCCCAGTCGTCGCCGCCGGCGTGGGCGGAGGAGTGGTGCTGCGCGCCCCGGAAGACGTCGGCGCCCGGGAAGTCAGGGATTCTCGGGTATCCGGAGACGCCCAGCGCGAAGACCAGCTGGGTGGGGTGCAGCACGACCTCCTCGCCGTCGCGGTCCACGACGACGGTCCAGGTCCCGGACTGCTCGTCCCACTCGGCCGACCGGCACTCGGTCCTCGCCCAGTAGTTCAGCTCCATGATGTCGGCGTAGTGCATCAGCCAGTCGGCGACCTTGTCCTTGGCGGGGAACACCGGCCAGTCGTCCGGGAACGGCAGGTAGGGCATGTGGTCGTACCAGACGGGGTCGTGCAGGTGCAGGGACTTGTAGCGGTTGCGCCAGGCGTCCCCGGCCTTCTCGTGCTTGTCCACCACGATCGTGGGGATGCCAAGACGCTGCAGCCGCGCGGCCAGGCCGATCCCGCCCTGCCCGCCGCCGACGACGAGGCAGTACGGCTGCTCCGTCCGGCCGAGGGCCTCCTCCCGCGCCCGGCGCCGCTCCAGCCAGGTGGTGCGCTCGCGGGTGATCTCGTGGACCACCCCGCGGTCCCGGCGCGAACCCTTCTGCTCCTCGAAGCCGCGCAGGTCCTGCAGCGTGGTCAGCAGGGTCCACGCCTTCCCGTCGCGAAGCCGCAGGTAGCCCCACCCGGATCCGGCGGAGGTCTCGAAGCGCACCCAGCACTCCGTCACCCCGTCCGCCTCGGTGGGCTCGCCCTCGACCTCCCACCCGGAGGGCCGGACGTGCGGCAGGGTCTGCGCGAGCATCCGGCAGATCTGCTCGCGGCCCTCCAGCGTCTTCAGGTTCCAGGTGAACGCCAGGAAGTCGCGCCAGAAGCTCTCCTCCGCGAACAGATCCGCAGCCGCGTCCGCGTTGCCGGCCGCGAGGGCGTCCTCCAGGGCGGCCAGCCAGGAGCGGGCGGTGTCCGTGCCGGCTCCCACGCCGGTGTCGATCGTGGTCATGGTTCCTCCTCGGTGTACGCCGGACGCCCAGTGGCATAGGGTCCGATGTGATGCGTGTCACCACTGTGGGGCCGAGGGGGTTTCCCCGGCGTTGCATCAGGACGGACGCCGTGACGGACCCCGTGACATCGGGACGGGCGCAGAGGACGGAGGAGCGCGCTGTGGACAGCTGCGGATCGGCGAGGACACCGGAACGGGTGCGTTCGGCGTGGGAGCGGTGCGCCGCCCGGGGCATGTCCCGCGACCTGGACGGCCCGCGGGAGGTGCTCCCGGACCACGAGGTCGAGCAGCTGCGCGCGCTCTCCCCGCTGGGGGCGCACGTCGACGTCGTCGCCGACCTCCTGGGCGTCGTCCGTGATGCCGCCGAGGCCCGGGTCGCCGTCCTCACGGGCCCCGACGGCACCGTGCTGTGGCGGCGCGGGGGACGCTCGCCGCTGGGACGCGCCGACGGGCTCGGCTTCGTCGAGGGCGCCGGCTGGGACGAGCACGGCGTGGGCACCAACGCGATCGCCCAGGCACTGCGCAGCGGGACCGCGGAGGAGCTGCGGGGCACGGAGCACTTCGCCCGGTCCCACAGCGCCTGGGACTGCACGTCCGCCCCGGTGCGCCACCCGGGCAGCGGGGAGGTGCTCGGCGTCATCGACCTGTCCGGGCCGCGGGGCACCGCCACCCCGGACACCAGGGCCCTGGTCCGCTCGGCCGCGCGCGTCGTCGAGACGCTGCTCGCCGCCCGGACGGACTCACGACACCCCGCCGGCACGACCGGCACGCCTCCCCTGGAGCTGCGCCTGCTCGCCGAGCCGGCCGCGGCCCGGGTGGGCGGCGGGGACTGGTTCCCCCTGCCGACGCGCTCGGCGGAGATCCTCGCGCTGCTCAGCCTGCGCGAGCGCGGGTGGAGTGCCGAGGAGATGGCCTACGAGCTCTACGGCGAGCACGGCACCCCCGGCACGGTCCGCACGGAGATCCACCGGGTCCGCCGCCGGCTCGGGGCGGTGATCACCACCGGCCCCTACCGCTTCGCCGATCCGGCCGCCGTCACCAGCGACGTCTCACAGCTGCGGACCGCTCTCGAGCAGGGCGAGGTGACCCGGGCCCTGAACATCTACCGGCAGCCGCTGCTGCGCTCCTCGGACCTGCTCACCATCGAGGAGTGGCGCTCCGAGCTGGACCGGGAGACCGCCGAGGCCGTGCGGCGCAGCGGCGACGCCCGGATCGAGACCCGCTGGTCCCACACCGAGATGGGCCACGCCTACCGGCGCGGATGAGCCGGGGCGGGCGCCGCGGTCCGGACTGACCGACAGGGCGCTGTGCCCGGCAGGAACACGCGGTTCAGCCGACGAGCGTCGCGAAGACGACGTAGTTGTCGTCGAACTCGCCGGTGAAGACGTTGTAGCCGTCGCAGGTGATGAGCCGGAGCTCGGGGCCCTCGGTGTTCCCGTAGACGGCGCGGGTGTCGAAGGTGTCCTTCGAGTACTGCTCGGCGCGATCCACGGCGAACACGGCGGTGGAGCCGTCCGCCCGGGCCACCTCGACGGTGTCCCCCGGCACCAGGTCGCGCAGGCCCGCGAAGACGCCGGGGCCGCCGTCGGTCGCGTTGACGTGGCCGAGCAGGATCGCCGGTCCCTGCTCTCCCGGCGTGGGCGACTGGTCGTACCAGGACGCGGGAGAACCGGGATCGCCGGGTGGGACGTCCAGCGTGCCGTCTCCCCACAGGCCCAGATGCAGCAGCTCGGAGCCGAGACCGAGGGCGGGGATGTCGACCGAGAGCGGCTCCGACCCCGTCATGGGCCGCGGGCCGCTTGTCGGCTCACCCGTCGGCCCACTTGTCGTCCTGGGCGTCGGGGCGGAGGCGGGCGCGGAGGTCGTCCCCGCCGACGGCGTCGCCCAGGGCGAGGGCACGGACGAGGAGGACGACGACGCCGGACCGGCCGCGCCCGCTCCGGGTTCAGCCGGCGGTTCCTGGGCGCACCCGGCGAGCAGCAGGGCAGCGACCGCCGCAGCAGCGAGGAAGCTGTTGCGGCGGTCGCGGGAGAACATCAGCACGGGCACGAACCTACCCCGCTGTCGCGGACCTGCTCTCAGCTCAGCCCTGGGTGGCGCGGCGGCGGGCCACGACGGTCGCACCGGCGGCCGCCATCACGGTCAGACCGCCCGCGAGCACGAGACCCGGCACGGCGGACTCGCCCTCGACACCGGTGTCGGCGCCGCCGGCGGGCACCTGGCCGACCTGGTCGTAGCCCTGGCCGCCGTCGGCCCAGTCCGCCGGCACCCGGTCGATGATCTCCTGGTACTGCACGCCGTCGTCGGTGCCGTCGGCGTCGCAGCCGAAGCCGTCACGGTCGGCGTCGAGGTGCAGGCCGTACGCGGGGTCACCGGCGGGGATGTTGACCCGGCCGGCCGCGCGAGCCTCGGTGCAGTTGTCGAACACGGCGGTGTTCTGCACGACGTCGGACGTGTCCGGCGCGACCGGCGTGTCGACCGTCGGGGAGATGTAGACCGTGGTGCCGCCGCCCTCGCACGCCACGCCGTCGCTATTGCCGTCAAGGTCGGGACTGTAAGCGGCGGACGAGGCAGGGATGTTGTAGTAACCGGCGTTGTTCGCCGCCTTGCAGTTCTGGAACATTTGCGCCGAGGCCGGGGCCATCGACAGTCCCGTGAACCCGGCGACGGCCAGTGCGGCCACTGCTGCTGCGGTCTTCTTCATGCTGATCCTCCAAGTGTGTGCACATGTAATTCGTTGTCTGTGCATCATAAGAAGGGGGATCACTCAGCAGTGCCATGGGGTCGCTAAGGGCCCGAAATCAGCCGCTGGCCACGGAAAACACTGGTTTCATGACGAGAACCGATGTCGTCTCACCGCTTCAGGGCTGTCTCCTATCCCCTGATTAGGGGACACGCGGATTCTCGGCACCCCGGGCACCCTGGTGCGGGGGCTGTCGCAGGTGCTCGCGCAGCCCGGGAATGGCGAAGCGGACCAGTCCGTACCCCGCGGGCTCGATCAACCCGGCGTCGATGAGCCGGGTCCTGTAGTTGCCGACGGTGTTCGGCCGGGCCCCGATCCGGGCGCCGATGTCCCCGGCGGTGGACGGGCCGTCGTCCTCGGCCATGGCCCGGAGGACGTCGAGATCGCGCGGGGAGGCCGTCGAGAGCGCCGCCTCGATGACCACGCGCTCGTTCCGGCGGCGAGCGGCGGTCACGGCGTGGTCCACCATCTCGTCCGTGAGCGCGGCGGAGACCTTCTCCGCCTCCTGCCACAGGAAGTACCCCACCAGCTGGATCAGGAAGGGATAGCCTCCGGTGGCCTCGGCGGCACGGCGGGCCTGATCGTCGTCGAGGACGAAGCCGCCCGCCGCGAAGGTCTCCAGGTAGGACTGCTGGACCTCGCCGACCGCGGCCGCGTGCAGGTCGATCCGGTCGGCGCGGCGGAGGAACGTGGCCACCCCCTCGTTCAGCAGGTCCGACACGGCCGCCGGCAGGCCGGCGAAGAGCAGACCGATGGGCAGGTCCGCCCGGATGAAGTGCTGCACGTCCGCGGCCAGCTGGGCGATCTCCTGGCGGTCTGCGGCATGGATCTCGTCCACGGTGATGAGCAGTCCCGTCCGCTGCTCCTCCAACAGCCGCAGCAGTCGCAGCCCCTCTTCGCGCCACTCCAGCTGCTGGTGTGGTGGCAGCTGAGTGGTGAAGCCGAAGCCCGCCGCCGTGACGGACGTGAGCCGCCGGCCCTGGGGTCCGCCGCCGAGCTCGTCGGCCAGCCGGCGCATCGAGTTGCCGATGCGGCCCATGAATCCCCGTGTCGCCGTCTCGGACACGATGGCCCAGCCCTCGGCCCGGGCCAGGTCCTCGGCGGCGCCCAGCATCACGGTCTTGCCCACCCCTCGGGCCCCCGTGAAGATGGTCAGCAGCCCGGGTGCTCCCGAACGGATACGCAGCCCGTAGGCGAACTCGTCTAGGACTCCGGCCCGCCCGATGATCTCGGGCGGGGAGGCCCCGGCCGTGGGACGGAAAGGATTCTCCACGGTGCTCCTGTGAATGTCGGTGAATCTTGTGAATCTTGTGAATCTGACGTCTCCAACATATTGCTCCGAAGCACGGAACGTGCCTCAGTCCCGGGTCGTCACGATCGGGTCCGCCCACACGATGTTCCACCGATGGCCGTCCAGGTCGGCGAACACCCGGTGGCTCGTGTAGCTGTCATCCTTGCGGTGCCCCGCGGTGGCGCCGGCGGCGACCGCCCGCTCGACCAGGGCGTCGACCTCCTCGGGGATGTCGACGAGCAGGGCGAAGCTGCCGCTCACCGTGCGAAGGGGGTCGGCGAGCTCCTGGTCCTCGCCGATCGCCTGCTGCGTGAACCGCCGCTCGACGAGCGTGACCCCGAAGTCCTCCCCGAGGTCCAGGATCAGGCTGTGCCCCTCGGCCATGCCGGGGGCCGTCCGCCAGCCCAGGGCCTGGTAGAAGGACCGCGAGCGCTCCAGGTCGGCGACGGGGATGTGGGGGAAGAACTTGTACGCCACGGGAACTCCTGGAGCTTCGGCGGGCCGGGTCTCCATGCTCCCCCCGCCCTCCGATCGGCACAACGGTGTGACCGCCCCGTTGCGGTGCACGGTGGGCGGCACCGTTCAGCGGGGCCGGTCCTCAGTGCCGGTGCTGGCGAAGCGGGCGCGGTACTGGCTGGGCGAGACGTCGAACCGGGCCACGAACGTCCGGCGCAGGGTCTCGGTGCTGCCGAAGCCGGCGGCGCGGGCGGTCTCCGCGATGCTGTGCCCGGCGTCCAGGAGGCCCTTGGCGTGGTCCAGGCGGGTGCGTTCCACGAACTTGGCCGGGGTGCTCTGCAGCTCGGCGGCGAAGAGCCGGGAGAGGTGGCGGGAGCTGACGCCGACGGCGGCGGCCAGCGCCTCGGCGCTGTGGTCCAGGGCGGGCTGGGCGCAGACCCGGTCGACGGCGGCGCGCAGCACCGGTGTCCGCGGGGGCGGGGCCTGCAGCGGGGCGGAGAACTGGGACTGGCCGCCGGGGCGCTGCATGAACATCACCAGGCCGCGGGCGACGTCCCGGGCGAGCTCCGGCCCGTGGTCCCGCTCGACGAGGGCAAGGGCCAGGTCGATGCCGGCGGAGACCCCGGCCGAGGTGAACACCCCGTTGTCCTCGACGAAGAGGGCGTCCGGCTCCACCCGGACGTCGGGGTGCGCCCGCGCCAGGAGCTCGGCGTGGCGCCAGTGCGTGGTGGCCCGCCGGCCGGAGAGCACCCCTGCGGCGGCGAGCACGAAGGACCCGGTGCAGATGGAGACCAGCCGCCGGGGCCGGGCCCCGGATGCGCGGACGGCGTCGACGAGTTCCTCGGGCAGCGGCGCGGAGACGAGGCCGTCGCCGCCGGCGATGATCAGCGTGTCGACGTCGGACAGCTCGGCGACGGGCGCGTCCACCGGCAGCAGGGCCCCGACGGAGGTGCGCACCGGCTCCCCGGACGGCGAGGCGTAGCTCAGCGCGTAGTCGGCGCCCAGGGTGTTGGCCTCGGCGAACACCTCGGCCGGGCCGGCGACGTCGAGCATCTTCACGCCGTCGAACACGAGGAACACCACCCGCCGGGAACCGGTCGTCACGGTCGTGTTCTCCCCCACCGCCGGTGCGCTCGGGCTCACTCGGGCCAGGCGTTCTCCTGGATGATGCGCACGAAGTCCTCCCGGTGGAAGTCGGGGTCGAAGTGGGCGAGCACGTCGTCGTTCATGGTGCCGAAGGTGGTCTCGGGCCGGTCGGCCATGCCGTCGTAGAACGCGCGGAGGATCTTGTTCTTGAAGTCCGGCCGGGGATGCGCGGCGACGACCTCGGCGCGGTGCGCCTCGGAGATCTGGTCCAGGTCCAGGCCCAGCACGTCGGTCTCGACGCCGAGGGTGACCACGGCGACCTCGGGCTCCAGGTGCAGCGGAATGGCCGGCGTGGTGTGCAGGGCGATCGCCAGCCACACGTTGCGCGCCTCCTCCGCGGAGCGGCCGTGGTCGCGCAGGAACGCCTGCGCCGCCGCGGCGCCGTCGATCTCGAAGCGCTGGTCCTGGGTGCGGTACTCATCGGTGAGGCCGAGGTCGTGGAACATCGCCCCCACGTAGGCGAGCTCCGGGTCCACCTCCATTCCGCGCGCGGCGGACTTGAGCATGCCGAAGAGGAAGACGCGGCGGGAGTGGTTGAACAGGCTCTCGTCGGCGGCTCGCCGGACCAGCTCGGTGGTCTCGCGGACGAGGGCGGAGTCCGGAACGGTGATGCCGGCGATGGTCTCGGCCAAGGTGTCTCCTCTGCTCGGGTGCGTGGTGTCGTGCGGGACCGGCGCGCGGCCGGCCCTCTCCTCACTCTCTCCCACCGGTGGCGGAATGCCCAGCGTCCGGACGGACGACCGTCCCACAGATCCGGACATTCCGGACGGCTCCACCCCGCGCCCCATGGGCACCGCCGGTGTCCCCCGCTCGGAGAAACGCGCTCAGGCGAGCGAGCAGCGGGACCGCAGGATCGAGATGCCCTCGCCGGTCAGGTCGTCGCAGTACGCCGCGCGGCCGGCCAGCGCCATGACGATCGCCAGCGTGGTCCCGCTGACCAGGGGCCCGGCGCCGGACTCGAACGGACCGTCGGTGGCCACCAGGTGGAGGCCCTGGGCGGCGCTGCGGCTGGGCACCGCGAAGTCCTTGCCCGCGTAGAACCGCGCCACCGCGGTCACGGTCCCGACCGGCGGCGTGCGCGGCAGCCCCAGCGGGCGGCGGACGTCCTGGCCGTGGACGACGACCTCCCCCAGCCACGCCGCGGTGTCCTTGGAGGGCGCCGCGGTGCTGTCGGCCACGGCCCGGAACCGCTGGAGCGTCTCGGCCGGGGTGGCGCCCCGGTGCTCCTCGAGGCGGCGCTGGTTGTGCAGGTCGAAGTCGAAGCGGGCGCCCAGCACGCTCCGGAGCCAGCGGAGCCGGCCGATGCTCGCGGCCGCGGTCAGGTGCGCGACGACGTCCTCCACGGTCCACCGCCCGCACAGGGACGGCACCGCCCACTGCGCCTCGTCCAGGCCGGCCAGGTCCTCGGCCAGGCGCGCCCGCTCGGCGTGGACGGCCGCCCACAGGTCGTTCCGGTTGCTCGGCTCCATGAGCCCCATCGAAGCACACGCCGGCGGTCCGGGGCGCCGGGGCCTTCGGTGTCCGCCGATCCCGATAGCGTGGCACTGGACCCACCCCCTGGGAGAGCACCCCCCGACCGCACGAGGAGCCTCGATGACGAGCATCCGATTCCTCCACACGAGCGACTGGCAGCTGGGCATGACCCGGCACTACCTCGAGGGCGAGGCCCAGTCCCGGTACACGGGCGACCGGGTCGAGACGATCCGCCGCATCGGGGAGCTGGCCCGCGCCCGGGGATGCGCGTTCGTGGTGGTGGCCGGCGACGTCTTCGAGCACGCCAACCTCAGCCGCCGGGACGTCGGGCGCGCCCTGGACGCCATGGGCTCGGTGGGGCTGCCGGTGTACCTGCTGCCGGGCAACCACGACCCGCTCGGTCCGGGGTCGATCTACGCCCAGGACGCGTTCGTCGGCGCGAAACCGGACAACGTCGTCCTCCTGGACGAGGTGGGCCCCTGGCCGGTCGCCCAGGGCGTCGAGCTCGTGGCCGCGCCCTGGCGCAGCAAGCGGCCCGACGCGGACCCGGTCGCCCCGGCCCTGGAGGGGCTGGAGCCGGACGGGACGCTGCGCGTCGTCGTCGGCCACGGGATGCTCGACGAGCTGGACCCCGACCGCACCTCTCAGGTGACCGTGCGGCGCGCGCCCCTGGACGAGGCGCTGGCCCGCGGGGCGGTCCACTACGTGGCGCTGGGCGACCGGCACATCCGCTGGCCCGAGGACGACCGCGGCGCGATCCACTACTCCGGCACCCACGAGTCCACGGGCTTCCGCGAGCACGGCCGCGGCCACGTGCTCGAGGTGGCGCTGGACGGGAGCACCGTGGAGGTCACCTCCCACGAGGTGGGCCAGTGGGAGCACCGCGTCCTCGCCCGGCAGCTCGACGGCGCCGACGACGTCGAGACGCTGCGGACCGAGCTCGCCGCCCTCACCCCGAAGGAGCGGATCATCCTCAAGACCGTCTTCACCGGCACCCTCAACCTCTCCGAGTCCGCGCAGCTGGACCGGCTGCTCGAGGAGCAGGCGGAGATCTTCGCGAGCCTCAACGCATGGGAGCGGCACACCGACCTGGTGGTGATCCCCGACGAGGACGAGTTCGAGAACCTCGACGTCGGCGGGTACGCCGCCGACGCCGTGACCGAGCTGCGCGAACTGGCCGCCTCGGAGTCCAAGGACGCGCCCGCCGCCGGGGACGCGCTCCGGCTCCTGTACCGCCTCGTGGGAGGACCGACCCGATGAAGCTGCACCGTCTCAAGCTGGAGAACTTCCGCGGCGTGACCGCCCGCGAGGTCGTCTTCCCCGACGCCGGGGTCGTGGTGCTGACCGGCCGCAACGAGATCGGCAAGACCTCGATGATCGACGCCCTGGACGCGCTGATCGAGCTCCCGGACAGCAGCCGGCACAAGAAGATCGCCGAGGCCAAGCCCGCCGGCCGGGACGTGCCCGTCCTGGTGGAGGCGGAGTTCTCGATCGGAACCACCCGCGTGGTCTACACCAAGCAGTGGCTGAAGCGGCCGTCCACGACCCTTCGTCACGTGGGCGGGGCCGGGGACGGCCGCACGCTCACCGGCCGCGAGGCCCACGACGCCGCCGAGCAGCTGTGGGGCGGGGCCGACACCGCGCTGTGGAAGGCCCTGCGCTTCATGCAGGCCGGCGGACTGACCCAGAACGCCCTCACCGACAGCGCTGCGCTGCGCCGGGCCCTGGAGTGCCACGCCGGCCAGGCCCAGGGCGACGACCGCGAGGTCGCCTCCCTCCTGGAGCGCGTGAGCGCGGAGTGCGACAGGTACTGGACCTCGACGCGGAAGAAGAACGCCAAGTACCTCCAGGCCGAGACCGACTGCCGTGCGGCCGGGACCGCGGCCGCGGAGGCCGCCGAGGAGCTGCGGGGCATCGCGGTGGTCGAGGAGGAGCTCGCCGAGCTCACCGAGGAGATCGCCGCCACCGGCCGGAAGCTCGGGACGGCCCGGGCGGAGAAGGCGGATCTGGACCGTGCCGCCGAGGAGATCGAGGCCGTCCAGCGGCAGCGGCAGGAGGCCCAGCGCCGGAAGGACGCCGCCCAGGGCGGGCTCGACCGCGCCCGGGAGCGCTCGGCCCGCCGTGCGGAGCTCGTGGCCGCACTGACCGCCGACGAGGAGCGCAGCGCAGCACTCGCCGAGGAGCTGCGGTCCTGCGAGCAGGAGCTCGCCCCGGTGCGCGAGCACGCAGCGGAGGCCGAGGAGCGCCGGACCGCGGCCCAGACCGCCGTGCAGGAGGCCCGGGCGGCCCACCGCTCCGCCCGGGAGGACCGGAAGCACCTCGACGACGTCGAGCGCCACCGCCGCGTGCTCGAGATCCTGGACTCGCTCGAGGCGGTCCGGGCGCAGCTGGCCGAGCTGCGGGCCCGTCCCGGCACGGAGATCGACGAGGACGTCCTGGACGAGCTGGAGCGGGCCGAGCGGGCCGCGGAGAAGGCCGAGGCGGAACTGGCGGCCGGCAGCGCCCGGGTGGAGCTGAGCGCGCTGGGCCGCGCGCGCCCCATCACCCGCGGCGGCAGTACCGAGGAGATCGACCCCGAGGAGCCGTGGTCCGTCCCGGTGACGGACGAGGTCGAGGTCGAGATCCCCGGCGAGTGGCGGCTGCGGGTCTTCCCGGAGCAGGGCATCGCGACCCGCCGGGACGCCGCCCGCACGGCCCGCGAGCGGTTCACCGCGCTGCTGGCGCGGCACGGGGTCGACTCGGTCGCCGAGGCCCGCACCCAGTGGCGCGCCGCCCAGGAGTTGGCGCAGCAGGTGCGCGAGGCCGTGGCCCAGCGCGACCGCCTGCTCGACGGCGAGGACGAGAGCCGCCTGCGCGACGACCGGGACAGTCTCGCCGCCTCGATCGAGCAGTACGGCGACCGGCGGGACGACGACGCTCCGCTGCCGGAGACCGCCGGCGCCGCCCAGGAGACGGTCGACGCCGCCGAGGCCGCCCTCAACGACGCCGAGGACGCCGCGCTCCATGCCGAGGCCGCCGCCGAGGCGGCCCGGTCCGCCCTCCAGTCCGCCCAGACGACGCTGCACTCCCTCCAGGGCGCCGCGCTCGAGCAGGAGCGCGCCCTCGCCGGTTCCCGGGCCCGGCTCGAGGACGCCCGCCGCGAGGTCCCGGACGAGGACCTCGACCGTGCCGTCACCGCGGCGGCCGAGGCGCTGGCCGCGGTCCAGGCGGAGATCGACGGGCACGAGGCGGCCCTCGCCGGTCTCGACGCGGACCGGGTGCTCGCCGATCAGCAGCACGTGGCGGACGAGATCACGGGGCTCGAGTCCCTGCTGGGCGAGCGACGGGGCCGCCACCAGTCCCTGGCGGGCCGGCTCGAGGGCATGGGCCGGGACCGGGTGCAGCTCGCCCACGACCAGGCCGAGACGCGGCTCGAGGCCGCCCGACGCCACCTCGCCGGCATCGAGCGGCGCGCCGAGGCCGCCCTGCTCCTGGAGCGGACGCTGCTGGAGCACCGCGAGCGCGCCCACGCCCAGTACGTCCAGCCGTTCCGCACCGAGGTGGAGCACCTCGGCAGGTCGGTCTACGGCCCGGACTTCGAGGTCCAGGTGAGCGGGTCCCTGGAGGTCGAGCAGCGCAAGCTCGACGGCGACTGGCTGCCGTTCTCCGCCCTCTCCACCGGGGCCAAGGAGCAGCTGGTGATCCTCATCCGGCTCGCCACCGCGCTGCTCGTGGACCCGGAGGACGGGGTGCCGGTGCTGCTCGACGACGCCCTGGGCCACTCCGACCCGCAGCGGCTCCGGCGGCTGGCCTCGGCCATCACCACCGCCGGGGAGCGGACCCAGGTGATCGTGCTGACCTCGAACCCCGAGCGCTTCGTGAACCTGCGCGACGCCCACCGGATCGAGATCTGAGCCGGGCCCGGGTTCAGGAGGCCGGTCCACCGCCCGAGGGCGCCAGCGGGCCCACGACGCGGTAGGTCGCGCAGACGAACGCGCGGTTGCGGGCCACGTCCGTCAGCTCCAGGTCGAACCGGCGGGGGAACAGGGGGCGGCCCGCCCCGAGCGTGACCGGCGCGATGGAGACCATCAACTGGTCCAGCAGTCCCGCCTCGGCGAACTGGGCGGCCAGGTCGCCGCCGCCGACCACCCAGATGTCCTTCCCGCCGGCGGCCTCCGCGAGAGCGGCGTGGATCGGTGCCACCTCCCCCTGGGCGAAGCGGAGGTCGGCCCCGGCGATCCCCGGCAGCTCGGCGTGGGTGACCACCCAGGTGGGCATGGCGTAGGGCCAGTCCTCGCCGGAGGCCCGCAGGTGCGCGCGGACCCACTCGTAGGTGGTGCGGCCCATCACGACCGCCCCGACCCCGGCGATGAACTCGTCGTAGCGGAACGGCCCCTCGGGATCGGTGTCCTGCCGGAACAGCCACTCCAGGGAGTCCTGCTCGTCGGCGAGGTAGCCGTCCAGGGTGGTGGCGGTGTAGAAGACGGTGCGGGTCATCGGAAGCCTCCTGGGCGTCGCTGCCACCCGTCGACCGGATCGCCGGAACCGGGGGTGGCTCCAGCATGGCGCAGCGCCGGCCGGGCCGGAAGGCACGGGTGCCCGCCGGCCGCCCGCG
This sequence comes from Kocuria sp. WN036, assembly GCF_002287015.1. Lineage (NCBI taxonomy): Bacteria > Bacillati > Actinomycetota > Actinomycetes > Micrococcales > Micrococcaceae > Kocuria > Kocuria sp. WN036. The sequence goes on along the minus strand of NZ_NSKF01000003.1, from coordinate 7,944 downwards.
TGAGGTGGACCACATAGACTCGGGGCCAGCGAGGCGAGGAGGCGGCATGAGCATCAAGGACGAACGGCGTACCCGCGCTGCCGCCCGGGCAGCGCACGAGCCGCAGCCGCGCCGCCGCACCCCGCACGACCGCGGTGCCCGCGAGGCCGGCCTGGAGCGGGCCCTGGACGAGGTGCGCAAGGTCGGGATCGAGGCGAGCGAGCTGCTGCGCAGAGAGGGCCTGAAGCCGGCCAAGCTCGTGCACGTCCCCCGCGGCGCCCGGTCCTACCCGCTGGTCGGCCACGCGTTCTCCCGGGTCGCGTGCGGCTACGGGTGGCACGTCATCCGCGGCCTCGTCGTCGGCACGGACGGCCGGCTGTGGACCCGCTCGCCGCTCCACGACCCCACACCCCAGAAGGACCTGGACGCGTGGCGCCTGGACGTGGAGCCTCCCGGTGGGCGGGGCGAGCTGCCCCACCCCGTGCAGTACGACGGGACCTCCCTGCACACCGTGCGCCGGCTCTCGGAGCACGAGTACCTGAAGGTGGATCTCATCGACCACCTCACGGACGGCTACGCGCGGCTGCTCGTCCTGCACCACCGCCGGAGGTCATGAGCGGCGCGGGCGGTTCCGCAGGAGGCCGAGGAGCACGACCACGGCCAGGGCCATGACCATGCCGGCGTAGCCGATCGCCGTGGGCACCAGACCGACCTCGCCCGCGACGGCACCGGCGGCCACCGCCGGGATGCTGTGGGAGAGATAGCTGACCACGTAGATCGCCGAGAGCAGCCCCGCCCGCTCGTGCGGTGCCGCCTGCGGCAGCAGCGTGCGCAGCACCCCGAGGAAGCCGGCGCCGAAGCCGACGCCGGCCACCACCGTGGCGACGAAGTACAGCACCACGGATCCGACGACGAGCGCGGCGATCGTGGCGGCCATGCCCACCACCAGGACGCCCATGCCCACGGCGAGCACCCGCTCCGGCGCGGTCCTGCCGAACAGCAGGATCGCGATCCCGCCGGTGCCCGTCAGCGCCGCGACCACCAGTCCGGTGAGGACCACGGAGTCCGCCCCGGTCAGCGAGCGCACGAGGTTGGGCCCCAGGGAGATGATGAGCCCGCCCAGGGACCAGCACGCGGCCGTGGCGGGCAGCACCCACACCGCCGAGCGGCGCACCTGCGGCGGGAAGGAGACGCGCGGACGCAGCGAGGCCAGCGCCCCGGGGGCGCGCTCCACGGTCTCGGGCCCGAGCGCTGTGCCCACGAGCTGCAGCACGAGCAGCCCCAACAGCACGAGGAAGATGAGGTCGATCATTCCCGGGGCGGCCGCGACGATGAGGCTCGAGGCCACCGCTCCCCCGGCCAGCCCCAGCACCGGCCCCGCCCCGGTGATCACGGTCCCCAGCCCCCGGCGCTCCTCCGGCTCGAGCTCGATCACATAGGCGCCCAGCGCCCCGGTGGCCGTGCCGGTCGCCACGCCCTGGACCAGCCGGGCCACCACCAGGGTCGCCTCGCTGTCCGCCAGCACGAACACCGCCATCGCGGCGATCTCCAGGGCCAGGGCGACCAGCAGCACCGGGCGGCGCCCCAGGTGGTCGGACAGCGCCCCCACCGTGAGCAGGGCTGCGAGCAGGGACACCACGTACGCGGCGAAGATGACGGTCAGCACGACCGGCGGGAAGCCCCACAGGTCCTGGTACAGCGGGTACAGCGGACTGGGCGCACTGGAGGCGGCCATGACCACCACCAGCACGGACGCCTGCACCCAGAACGCCGCCTGCGCGGACAGCACGGGACGACGGCGGGGCGCGGCGCCGGAGCGGAGGAACATGCAGGGCCTTTCACGGCGGAAGTGGGAAGCGCGGCGTGACCGCGCTCACCTCACGCTAGCCCCACCGCGGCGCCGGTGCTGCTACGGAGCGTCCTGCCGGCGCACCATCTCGGCGATCCACAAGGGGGCGTACGGCGACGTGCAGTTCGGCGGCGTCGGATAGTCCTTGAGCACCTCCAGTCGCTCCCCGATCTCGAGGGCACGGGCCCGGTGCTCCGGGTGCTCGATCCCGATCTGCGCCAGGCAGGTGTTCATCGCCCACTGCAGGCGGTCCGGGGCATCTCCCATCTCCGCCTCGACGACATCGAGCAGGCCGGAGAGGTCGAGCCCCTCGGGCTTTCTCACCACGCGGTCGGCGGTCAGTGCCCAGCCGGCGCTCGCGACCGCGGGATCCGGATCGGCGAACCACGCCATGCGCAGCTCCTCGGCGTGCGGGCTCTTCTTCACCACGTAGTTCACGAGCCAGTCCTGGACCTTGGGAGTGCGCGCCTCCTGCACCATGGCGTCCAGCTCGTCCCGCTCGAACGCCTTCGGCCGGCAGATCAGCAGCGCCAGCAGTCTCGCCGCCGTGTCACCGGTCGCCCAGAGCTCGAGCGCGAGATCCTGCTGCGTTCCCAGCCGCTTCGCGACCGCCCGCAGCTTGGTCAGGTTCACCCCGTGGTCGTCCCCGTGCCGCTCGTTCACCGCGCGCACCCTGGGGTCCTCGAGCGCGGCCAGCTCGGCCAGCACGTCCTCCACCGTTGTCCCGGCCATTCCGGCCTCCTGTTCGTTGCGCGTGAGAGCCAGCCTACGAGGGACGCGGTGCCCGCGCGGAGGCACGCTAGATCAGGTCGAGATGTCCCCTGATCTTGCAACAGACCCATCGTCAGTGAGCATTCGCATACGGCACCCTGCAGGGCCATCCCAAACGAGGCGAGGAAAGATTCTGCGCTCAATGGCTGGAGGATAATGCGGCCGCGTCCACCCTCACCGCGTTCTCCCGCCCGGGCATGTGGTGGTCCAGCGCCGTGGCGCCGATCAGCCGTCGCCTGCAGTAGAGATACTTCCGCCGGACCTGCAGGCTCTGTAGCGCCTCCTCGATGGCGAGCGGGTGCGCCCCACAGGGACCCCACGCGCAGGGGCGCAGTCCCTGGAAACATCCAGCGCCTCAGCATCCCCTCGTTGTGAAGCGTCGTCATGATTAACGTTGCTCTCGCTGAACAGAAGAGAGACTCCCCAAGGGCGTAATTCTTTATCTTGCTGTCCCTCGGACCCTGGCTACTACGCTGATCTTCATTCGTGAACCACCAGAACCGGCCGCTCCGCGGATGTCGCCCTGCGAGGGCGGGAAAACCCCAGACAGTAGTCACCGAAGGGCCACGCTCCGTGATTATTACATCGGGAAAGGTCGTGCAGTGAGGCGGCTTCGTGTCATGAAGCTGTGAGCGTTTCGCATCTGCGAATATGGAGCAATGACACCACCAGGACCCCCCAGGGAGAGCTCACAGCAAGTTCCGCCCCGCCAGTCACAGCAACCATATCCCGCCCATTCTGGCCAGGGAGCGTCCGCGCAGACGCTGCCGCCTCAGCAGATCAAGGCGAAAAAGCAGTCGAACGTCGTGGGACTCATCGCGCTGATCACAGCAGTGCTCGGCTTCGTTTTCGCCTGCATCCCCGGCGCCCTCATCGTCGGCTGGATCCTGCTGCCGATTGCCTTTGTTCTGGGCCTCGTTTCCCTGTTCCTCAAGGACAAGTCCAAATGGATGGGCATCACCGCTGTGATCCTCTCGATCGTGGGAACGATTGTCGGAGTCGTCGTGTTCCTCACCGTCGTCACGACCTCTTTCGATGAAGCTCTCGGCAGCGGGAACACCACCGTCGTCGAACCGTCTGATGACGCGGTTGCCGATGATGGAGCAGCCGAGGAAGACGGCGCTGAGGGAGACGCGGCCGCCGAAGCCGGAACGCGCGGGAACCCCTACCCCATCGGCTCGGTGATTGAGTCCGACGATTGGCGCGTCGTCGTCAACTCCGTCACCCTCGACGCTACGGACGCCGTTGTCTCTGTCAACGAATTCAACGAGCCGCCCGCCGAGGGATCGGAGTACATCCTCGTGAATTACTCCACGACCTATCTGGGCGATGACCCAGACGGGCAGGTGCCGGCTTTCGTCACAGTCGAGTACGTGACAGCAGACAGCACGACGGTCAACAGCTTCGACAACACCGTCGTCGCACCGGAAGCTATCGATACCACGAGCACGCTCTACACGGATGGCACTGCAACAGGCAATGCAGCCTTTGAAGTGCCGACCGCCACGGCTGACCAAGGCGTTCTAGCCGTCAGCCCAGGCATGCTCGGAGACAAGGTATTCGTCGCCGTGCAGTAACACCCGCAGGAAAGAAGCAAAGCCCTCGGTGAATTACCGGGGGCTTTGCTGCGCCGGGAAGCCGTTGTTGCCCTGCTCGGAAGGACATGGTCAGTGTCCGATAGCCAGCCTTATGTAAAAAGACAACGACTCTATTCGCGGTTTCTGCACATCGTGAGGTTCCGGGTAACGGCCCCGATGCTCCCCCAACTGCCTTCTGACCTGGGCTTATCCTGCTTGATCACCGCGGGGTGACGTGCCGTGCGGGATGCGAATGGCCCCCGGACCTACCATGCCCGTTCGGCTTCTAGCCTGGACTTTCCCGGTGACGATTGCGGTACACGCAATCTGTGTGCGAGTATCGCAAGCATCTTCTGACATCCAAGGACGACTCATGGGCCACGATGGCGAGAACGTGCGGTTCGTTCCCTTCGGTGGGCAAGCCCCCGATCCGGACGTCTTCCTGGCCAGTGTCTTGGATGGGTGGGGCGCTCAGCAGCGGGCGAAGGACTTCGCGCCGGCCACGATTCGCACCCGGCGCAGCGTCGTGATGAGCCTGGTGGACTTCTCCGGGCGCTACCCGTGGGAGTGGACGCTGTCAGATGCGGACGACTTCTTCTCCCACGCCCGTGCGGTGCGCAACCTCTCTCACGGGAGCGTGCGCTCCTATCAGGGGGCGATCAAGCTGTTCTGCGACTACGCCTGCGATCCGCACTACGACTGGTGCGAGCAGGCCGCGAGGTCGTTCGGGCAGGTCTTCGCCCAGGTCGTGACCGAGCTCAACCGCCTCACCCATGCCCAGCCCACCGAGGCGCGCCCGGCCAAACGTCCTTTCACCCAGGCCGAGCTGCAGGAGTTGTTCGATCTGGCCGATCTGGAGGTCGAGCGGATCCTGGTCTCCGGGCGCAAGGGTGCGGTGGCCGCCTGGCGCGATGCGATCGCGTTCAAGACGGCCTACAGCTGGGGGCTGCGCTCCAACGAACTGCGGCACCTGCAGGTCGTGGACTTCTCGTCCAACAACCGGGCCCCCTACCTGGGCGGCCACGGCGTGCTGCGCGTGCGCTGGGGAAAGTCCCACCGCGGCTCGGCGAAGAAGGTCCGCTCCGTGCTGACCGTCTGGCCCTGGTCCGCGGAGATGATCCAGGACTGGATCCGCAACGGGCTGCCCCGCTACGGGCACCCGGTGAGTGATCTCTTCCCCACCAGCACCGGGGCGATCGTGGGCGAATCGCATCTGCTCGGGCGGCTGCGTGCCTTCATCGATGAGCTCGGTTTCCCGCCCGGGCTCGATCTGCACTCCTTCCGTCGTTCCTACGCCACACAGCTGATCACCGGGGCGGGCTTCGACGTCACCTTCGTCCAACTCCAGCTCGGTCACGAGCACGCCGCGACGACCTCGATCTACTCCCTACCCTCCCCCGACTACCAGCGACTGGCCCTGGAACGGGCCCACGACCGCACCATCCAGGCAGCCCTCGGGCTGCCCGCACCCAGGAGAGCCCCATGAGCACACGCGAGATCACCTACACCTGGCGGGTCCGCGAGATCATGGCACGCCGCGGCGTGCACACCGCCAAAGACCTCGCCGAGCTGTTGCACGAACGCGGCATCACCCTCACCGCCAACGCCGTGTGGCGCATCGTGACCCAGCAGCCGGAGCGGATCTCCTTCAAGGTCCTCGTCGCCCTCTGCGACGCCCTCGAGGTCACGCCCAACGACCTGATCACCTACACGGCCACCGACGCCAAGACCGCCCGGCAACACCGCGCGGGGACCGGTGAAGACCTCCCCGACCTCCGCCACTACCGCCCCGTGCGCGCCCGCATCATCGACGACGACAATGACTGACCCCTGGCGCCCGGCCACCGACGGCAACGGATCCGCCCGGCCCCCCACGCTCACCGACCTCCCCACCCCGAACAAACGCGGCCGACCCCGCTCGGCCGGGCCCCACGCCTGCGACCGCTGCCACCAGCAGGTCGCCAAGATCCGCCTCCACTGGCCCGACGGAGCCATCTGCGGGGCCTGCTTCACCGAAGCCACCCACACCTACGGAACCTGCCCGCACTGCGGGGAACACCGCATGCTCCCGGGTCGCTCCGCCGAACGAGAGCCCCTCTGCCGTGACTGCGCCGGCATCACCACCGCCCTGACCTGCACCCGCTGTCACCGCGAGGCCGAGAGGTTCCGGGCCGGGCTCTGCATCCGCTGCGCGCTCACCGACGACCTCACCACCGTGCTCGCCCCGGGCGACGACCTACGCCTGCACCGGCTCATCAAAGTGCTCACCGGTTCCCAACGACCCGAAAGCGTCTACACCTACATGCGCCCAGGCACCCGGGCCAGGACCCTGCTGGAAGCCATCGGCGCCCGCGAACTGGCGCTCACCCACGAAGCCTTCGACCGCCTCCCCCGCTCGAACGCCGCCGAACACCTCCGGGCTCTGCTCGTCCATCACCGCATGATGGACGCCCGCGGCAACGAGACCCTCGCACGGTTCGAACACTGGCTCACCACCAGGATCGCGGCCCTGCCCGACGACGGCACCGCCCACCTCATCGAACGCTTCGCCACCTGGCACCACCTCCAGCGCATCCGCGCCCAGGCGGCCGATCCCGATGCCGATCTTCAGGCCAGCACCCATACGGCCAAACAAGAGATCACCGAAGCCGGGAAGTTCCTCATCTGGCTCCGAGCCCACCATCACGCGACCGCGCAAGAACTTCAGCAACTCCACCTCGACGACTACCTCAGCGCCGGCCCCAGTACCCGCAAGCACATCCGGGCCTTCATCCGCTGGCTCGACCACGACCAAGACCACCGCACCGGGGCACTTCAGGTGCCGTTCCGCAACGCCCACTCCACGCCCATGATCACCCAGTCACAGCGCCTCGAGCTCCTCCGGAACTGCCTCGAACACCGCCAGGTCACCAGTTCCACCCGCCTGGCCGGGCTGATCCTGCTGCTGTGGGCCCATCCCCTGAACAAGATCGTCCTGCTCCGCCGGGAACACCTCACGGCCACACCGGACGGCATGCTCCTCACCCTCGGGACCACCCCGACAGCCATTCCCGAAGCGCTCACCGAGGTGTTCTGGCAGCACCTGCAGGACCCCGGGCACCAGAACACCATCAACACCGGCACGCCGTGGCTGTTCCCTGGCACCCGTGCGGGCCGGCACCTGCACCCGCGGGCCGGCACCTGCACCCGAACACTCTCTCCGGCAGGCTCAAAGTCCTCGGCATTGACGCCCAACGGGCCCGCAACGCCACCCTGCGCGACCTCACCCAAGAAGTCGACGCACGAACCCTGATCGATCTCCTCGGCTACAGCCCCGACATCATCGCCCAGCACGCCGCCCGATCCGCCACACCCATGTCCGACTACATCGACCTGAAACGCCAACAGCCCCGATGACCTCGATCACCGAAGAAACGGATAACGCACTTTCCCATCAGCGTTTGCAGAGCCTCTGCTGGCCATGGGTTTAGGCACCTGTCGTATCCCTCTGGGCCGCCCCAGGGGCAAGCCAGGTCAATATGACCTGACCTATGGTTTGGTTGCCAGTCGTGGTCGCTAGCTTCCAGCGGTGGTGAGTGCCTGCGGCGTTCGAGCGAGGTCGTATTCGTGCGGGGTGGCGTACTCGAGTGCGGAGTGTCGGCGGCGTCGGTTGTAGAACACTTCGATGTACTCAAAGATCGCGTTCGCCAGCTCGATCCGGGTCTTCCACTTCCGACGGTTCAGCAGTTCGATCTGCATCGTCGACCAGAAGGATTCCATCATGGCATT
>NZ_NSKF01000029.1:0-40728 GCF_002287015.1 Kocuria sp. WN036 | reverse complement strand
TACGACCTCGTGTTCCTCGACGCCGACCCCGAGGGGACCCTCGACTACGCCGAGGAGGCCGTCCGGCTGCTGCGCCCGGGCGGGATGCTCGTGGTCAACGACGCCCTGTCCCAGGACAAGGTGGCGCAGCCGGCCAACCGCGAGGAGAACACCCGGACGATGCGGGCCGTGCACCGGCTGTTCCGGGAGGACGAGCGCTTCAGCACCGCCCTGTTGACGACCGGCTCCGGGCTGCTGCTGGCCGTCCGCCGCTGACCGGACGGGTCCGGACGGCGGGGGGCCCGGCACCACGCCGTCCGCGCCGGTGGTCACTCGGTGACGCCGGCCAGGCACTCCTTGAGCTCCGCGGCCTCGGCCGGCTTCAGCTCGACCACCAGCCGTCCGCCGCCCTCGAGCGGCACCCGCATGATCAGGCTCCGCCCCTCCTTGGTGACCTCCATCGGTCCGTCACCGGTTCTCGGCTTCATGGCCGCCATGTGGGAACTCCTCTTCCTCGATTGGTGTGGCTCCCATCCTATCCGAGCCGCAACCGTGGACCCGGACCACCCCGGCGCCCGGGGGTCCGCGTCGGCGTGCCCGGCGCGGGGTGCGGACGGGATCAGGGCGGGTAGTCCCCGCCCCCGGGCAGCTGCTTCCAGTGCCACAGCCAGCCGACCCAGACGAGCTGGAGCAGCGCGCCGAACACCACGCAGGCCACCCGGTAGGCGCGCGAGTCCGAGACCGCGGCCAGCGGCAGGGCGAGGGGGAACAGAGGCAGCAGCAGCCGGAAGGTGCTGCTCTGGGGGTGCAGGAAGAGGAGCAGGTACACGGCGTAGCTCGCCAGCCACACACGCGTGAGCAGGTCCAGCCGCTCCCGCACCACGCGGGTGCCCAGCAGCACCGTCCCGCCCGCGACCAGCAGCACGGGCGCGGCGAGCCCGAGCACGGGGCCGAACAGCCCGGCGGCGGCGTCGAACCAGGGCACCACCGGCTCCAGCCCTCCCCCGCCCCGCCACGCCGTCTCGGTGTCGGTGTACGCGGTCGGCTCGCCCGTGACGGTCCACGCGATCGCCGGCCAGGCGAGGGCCGCGCCGCACGCCAGGACCGCGAGGCCGAACAGCCCGTCGACGGCTTCCGCCGCGCGGCGCAGCTCCCCGGCCCGGTGCCGGCGCACGGAGCGCACGAGCCACGTGATCCCCAGGGCCGCCGCGAAGGGGACCCCCGCCGGGCGCGTCAGGCACATCAGGAGCACCACGGGGGCGGCCGCCAGGTAGTTCCCCCGGGCCACCAGCAGCAGGGCGCCCGCGAGCAGCAGCAGGTGCAGCGACTCGGCGTAGGGGACCTGCAGCACCGGGGCGACCGGGCTGAACGCGACGAACGCGACACCCCACAGGGCGGTGGCCGGAGGGGCGAGCCGGAGGAACAGCCGGTGGACGAGCAGGACGGCGCCCAGGCTCGCGGCCAGGGACACGGCCGACGCGGCCGCGTCCCACCCCGCGCCGGTGACCGTCGAGACCGCCCGCACGACCATCGGGAAGACCGGGTAGAACGCCCAGGCGTTCTCCTGCACCTGCCCGGCCGCGTCCCGGGGCAGGGACGCGGGATAGCCCTCCCGGGCGATGCGCTCGTACCAGTCCGAGTCCCAGGTCCCGGTGAACTCGAGGTAGCCCAGGGCGCCGTCCCCCCACGGACCGGGGCCCTGCTGCCGGCCCACCGTGGTGAACACGGCCCAGGCCCAGAGCCGGGAGGCCGCCCAGACCAGCAGGGCCTGTGCCCACCAGGGAGCCCGGGTCCACCGGAGGGCCACGGCCGTCCGGAGGGCCACGGCCGTCCGGCCGCTCACGCCCCCGGCACCGGGCGGGACGGCGGGTCCTCCGGCGGCGGCAGCCGGTCCGCGAGGTGGGCCAGCACGGCGTGGACCTCCGCGGGGTCGTAGCCGCGGCGCCGGACGGAGAACGCGATCCGCTCCACGTCCTCCGCCGTCGGGTGCTCGGGCAGCACGAGCGGCGCCCCGGGGGCGCGCGCCACGGCGATCCCGTCCCGGGCGGGCACGACCCGCTCGGCGAGGCGGTCGCGGCCGAGGACCACGACGCCCACGACCGTGAGCAGCAGCACGAGCCCGGACAGCACCACGAGGATCTCGGTCATGCCCTCCAGGCTATGCGCCGCCGGGCGGGACGGGGCGCCGCAACATTTCTACGGACGGGTAAGCAATTAACACGATTGCAACGTGTTCGGCATCACACGGAACGAATCTGGGATATCTTTCCGGTATGTCACACGCCACTCCGCCGGCCGCCGCTCCGGCCTCCTCCACCGCGGGGACGGCCGAGGCCCTGGTCCGCATGACGCACGTCAACAAGCACTTCGGGGACCTGCACGTGCTCCGGGACATCAACCTGGAGGTGAAGCGCGGCGAGGTGGTGGTCGTGATCGGCCCCTCCGGCTCCGGCAAGTCCACCCTGTGCCGGGCCATCAACCGGCTCGAGAGCATCGACGACGGCGAGATCCTGATCGACGGGAAGCGGCTGCCCGAGGAGGGCAAGGCCCTCGCGAAGCTGCGCGCCGACGTCGGCATGGTCTTCCAGTCCTTCAACCTCTTCGCCCACAAGTCGGTCCTGCAGAACGTGACCCTGGGGCCCGTCAAGGTGCGGGGCAGGTCGGCGGCCGAGGCGAAGAAGCAGGCCATGGAGCTGCTGACCCGGGTGGGGGTCGACAACCAGGCCGAGAAGCTGCCCGCGCAGCTCTCCGGCGGCCAGCAGCAGCGCGTCGCCATCGCCCGCGCCCTGGCCATGGAGCCGAAGGTGATGCTCTTCGACGAGCCCACCTCCGCGCTGGACCCCGAGATGATCAACGAGGTCCTCGACACCATGGTCGCCCTCGCGAAGCAGGGCATGACGATGATCGTGGTCACCCACGAGATGGGCTTCGCCCGCAAGGCCGCCGACCGCGTGGTGTTCATGGCCGACGGCATGATCGTCGAGGAGAACACCCCCGAGGAGTTCTTCACGAACCCCCGCTCCGAGCGCGCCCAGGACTTCCTCGGCAAGATCCTCGGCCACTGACCGTCCCCCGACCCTCCGACCCACGCCACCACCTCCACAGCAAGGAGCACACCATGCGCAGCAGCAAGCCCCTCGGACTGGCCGCGATGGCCGCGGCCGCGGCCCTGACCCTCACCGCGTGCGGAGGTGGCGACGACGGCGGGTCCGGTGCAGGCGGCGAGGGCGGCGGCTCGGGCGAGTCCGTGCGGATCGGCATCAAGTTCGACCAGCCCGGCCTCGGCTACCGCGACGGCAGCGAGTACACCGGCTTCGACGTCGACGTCGCGAAGTACGTCGCCACCGAGCTCGGCTACTCCGAGGACCAGATAGAGTGGGTCGAGTCCCCCTCCGCCAACCGCGAGAACATGCTCTCCAACGACCAGGTGGACATGATCTTCGCGACCTACTCGATCACCGAGGAGCGCGACCAGACCGTGGACTTCGCCGGCCCCTACTTCGTGGCCGGCCAGGACCTGCTGGTGCGCACCGACGACTCCTCGATCGCCGGCCCCGACGACCTCGAGGGCAAGAACCTGTGCTCGGTGACCGGATCGACCTCCGCGCAGAAGGTCAAGGACGACCAGCCCGGCGCCAACCTCGTCGAGCAGCCCGGCTACGCCGACTGCCTCACGGCGCTCGAGTCCGGCCAGGTGGACGCCGTGACCACCGACGACATCATCCTCGCCGGCCTCGCCTCGACCGACGCCAACCAGGGCAAGTTCAAGGTGGTCGGCAACACCTTCTCCGAGGAGCGCTACGGCGTGGGCCTGCCGGACGGCTCCGACCAGTGCGAGGCCGTCAACGAGGCCATCACCAAGATGATCGACGAGGGCGCCTGGGAGGAGGCCGTCACGGCCAACACCGAGGGCGCCGACTACACCTACAACGCCGAGCTCAACCCGCCGGAGCCCGAGCCCTGCGGCGAGTGACCCCGGACGCGTGAGCACCCCGTGGCCGGCCGGCGACCGGCCGGCCACGGGACCGCGACCGCGCAGCACGCCGACCGATCCGCGACGAAGGGGCCTTCCGTGACCCAGGACCTGCCCGATCCCCGGGAGCTCCCGTGAACGACTATCTGACCGACTTCGCCAGTCTGTTCGCCCAGTACGACGTGCCGGGCGCGTTCTGGGTCAACCTGCAGCTGACCTTCTGGGCCGCGATCGGCTCGGCGGTCCTCGGCGCCCTGATCGCCCTGATGCGCATCTCCCCCATCGCGTCCCTGCGGCTGCTCGGCACCACGTACGTGAACCTGTTCCGCAACACGCCGCTGACGATCATCCTCGTGTTCCTGGTCCTGGGCGTGTGGAGCCAGCTCGGCATCAACCTCTCCTCGGACTTCAACCGGAACTTCTTCCTCTACGCCGTGATCGGCCTGAGCCTCTACCACGCGGCCTTCGTCTGCGAGGCCATCCGCTCCGGCGTCAACACGGTGCCGGCCGGGCAGGCCGAGGCGGCCCGGGCCATCGGGCTGAGCTTCCTGCCCGCGGCCCGGCTGATCGTCTTCCCGCAGGCGCTGCGCGGGGCGATCACCCCGCTCGGCAACACCCTGATCGCCCTGACGAAGAACACGACGGTGGCCGCGGCCGCGTCGGTCACCGAGATCTCCTCCCTCATGAAGACCATGATCGAGTTCCGCCCGGACGTGATCATCGCGATCTTCCTGGTGGTGGCGCTCGGCTTCGTCCTGATCGTCGTCCCGGTGGGCCTGCTGACCACCTGGGCCTCCCGGAAGCTGGCGGTGAAGCGCTGATGGCCAAGACCCAGAACGTCCTCTTCGACGTGCAGGGGCCGCGTGCCCGCCGGCTCACGCTGCTCTTCAACGTGGCGGGAGTCCTGCTGATCGCCGCGCTCGCCTGGGTGGTCCTCGGCGCGCTCGCCGAGCAGGGCCAGCTGGACGCCGACCGGTGGACCCCGCTGCTCACCGCCCGGGCCTGGGAGAACTTCCTGCTCCCGGGGCTGTGGGAGACCCTGCGGGCCGCGCTGCTGGCGGTGGCCCTCTCGATCGCCTTCGGCCTGGTCTTCGGTCTCGGCCGGCTCTCCCAGCTGGCCCCGGTGCGCTTCGTCTGCACCGTGGTGGTCGAGTTCTTCCGGGCCGTGCCCGTGCTGGTGATGATGATCTTCTTCTACCTGGGCATCGGCCGCGCCGGCCTGGTCGAGCCCGCCAACGTGCCGTTCTGGGCCGTGGTGCTGGGCCTGATGTTCTACAACGGGTCGGTCATCGCCGAGCTCATCCGCTCCGGCGTGCACCAGCTGCCCAAGGGCCAGCGCGAGGCGGGCCTGGTCATCGGGCTCACGCCCTCCCGGTCCCTGCGGATGATCGAGCTCCCCCAGGCCCTCACCGCGATGCTGCCCTCGATGGTCAGCCAGTTCGTGGTGATCCTCAAGGACACCGCGCTGGGCTACATCATCACCTACCCGGAGCTGCTCGCGAGCGCTCGGCGCCTGGGCTCCGGGGACGGCAACATCCTGCAGACGCTGTTCGTGGTGGCGCTGGTCTTCGTGCTCATCAACTACCTGCTGACCCTGCTGGCCGCGTGGCTGTCGCGGTTCCTCAGCTTCCGCACCGCGGGCCGGACCAAGCCGGCCGAGGGGCCCATGGCCGCCGAGGAGACGACCGTCTGACGCCGCTCAGGCCGTGAGCCACGCGGCCAGGGCCCGGCAGCACTCCCGGACCGCGTCGGCACTCACGTGCTCGTCGTCCGTGTGGGCCAGCAGGGCGTCGCCGGGGCCGAAGTTCACGGCGGGCACGCCCATCTGCGAGAAGCGGGCCACGTCCGTCCAGCCGTACTTGGGCTTGGGCTCCTGGCCCACCGCGGCCACGAACGCGGCGGCCGCGGGACGGTCCAGGCCGGGGCGCGCCGCCGGGGAGAGGTCCGTGAGCTCGATCTCGTAGCCGGCGAACACCTCCCGCACGTGCGCCACGGCGTCCTCGGAGCTCTTGTCCGGGGCGAAGCGGTAGTTGATCTCCACGTGGGCGGTGTCCGGGACCACGTTGCCGGCCACGCCGCCGCCGATCCGGATCGCGTTGAGCCCCTCGCGGTACTCGAGCCCCTCCACCGCCACGGTCCGCGGCTCGTAGGCCGCCAGACGGGCGAGGACGTCGGCCTGCTTGTGGATCGCGTTCTCCCCGATCCAGGACCGCCCCGAGTGGGCGGCACGGCCGGTGGTGGTGATGCGGAAGCGCATCGTGCCGTTGCACCCGCCCTCCACGGTCCCGTCGGTGGGCTCGAGCAGCACCGCGAAGTCCGCCTCGAGCAGCTCGGGGGCGTGGCGCTGGAGCCGGCCCAGCCCGCTCGCGTCGGCGTCGACCTCCTCGTGGTCGTAGAAGACGTAGGTGATGTCCCGGTTCGGCGCCGTCAGGGCCGCGGCCAGGACGAGCTGGACGGCCACGCCGCCCTTCATGTCGGTGGCACCCCGGCCGTAGAGCACCCGGTCGCCGTCGGCCCGCGTCCACGTGGCGGGCACGGTCCCCCGGGCGCCGGGCGTGGTCGGCAGGGGCACGGTGTCGAGGTGGCCGGCGAGCACCACCCGCTCGGCGCGGCCGAGGTCGGTGCGCGCCACCACGGCGTCCCCGTCCCGGTGCACGGTGAGGTGCGGGAGCCGGCGCAGCGCGGCCTCGACGGCGTCGGCCAGGGGGCCCTCCGAGCCCGAGACGGACGCGATGTCGATGAGGGCGGCCGTCAGGTCGGCGGGGTCCGCGGCGAGGTCCAGCTCCGGTGCGATCATGGCTGCCAGCATAACGGGGAGGCCGCAGCCGCCCGTCGGCCCCGTCCCGGCGTCCCCCGTAGGATGGAGGCCATGACTTCTTCCACCTCTCGTCCCGCCTCCGGACTCGGCCTGGCCACCGTCGTGGCCTCGGGCCCCAAGGAGGGCACCGTCCTCGACGTCTGGTACCCCGCCCCGTCCCTCTCCGACGCGGTCGACACCTCCCTCGACGCGGACCTGCGGCTCGCGGCCACCGCCGACCCCGACCGCAACGTCCGCAGCGAGATCGTCGAGACCTCGATCGACCTCGACGCCGCGCCCGCCGACGCCGCGGACGCCTACCTGCGCCTGCACCTGCTCTCCCACCGCCTCGTGCGGCCCAACACCCTGAACCTCGACGGCGTGTTCGGCCTGCTCGCCAACGTCGCCTGGACGGACCGCGGGCCCGTGCTCGCCGAGGAGCTGACCTTCGCGCTGCTCCGGATGAAGGCCTCCGGCGGGCACGTGACCGTGCACAGCGTGGACAAGTTCCCGCGGATGGTGGACTACGTGGTCCCCGCGGGCGTGCGGATCGGCGACGCCAGCCGGATCCGGCTCGGCGCCCACCTCGCCGAGGGCACCACGGTGATGCACGAGGGCTTCGTCAACTTCAACGCCGGCACCCTGGGCCAGTCCATGGTCGAGGGCAGGATCAGCGCCGGCGTGGTCGTGGGCGACGCCACGGACGTGGGCGGCGGCGCCTCCATCATGGGCACCCTCTCCGGCGGCGGCAAGGAGCGGATCACCGTGGGCGAGCGCGTGCTGCTCGGCGCCAACTCCGGTGTCGGCATCTCCCTCGGCGACGACTGCGTGGTCGAGGCCGGCCTCTACGTCACCGCCGGCACCCGGGTGAGCGTGCACTCCGACGGCGAGCGGTCCACGGCCAAGGCCTCGGAGCTCTCGGGCCTGTCCAACCTGCTGTTCCGCCGCAACTCCCTCACCGGCGCCGTCGAGGTGCTGCCCCGCGCCGGCGGGACCGTGGAGCTCAACGCGGCGCTGCACGCCAACTGAGCGCGTCGGGCCCCGCCCCGCCGCCCGACGCCGCGCAGGACGGGCCCGCCCCGCCCTGCGCGGCGTCGCCCGTCCACCCGTCCCTGCCCGCCCGTCGCCCCCCCGCCCGTCCTCCCGTCCGCCCAGGAGCGCCCGTGTCCTCCCCCGTCCCCGGCCGCCGCAGCAGGTCGCTGCGGCTGCCGCTGTTCGTGCTCCTGCTCGTCGGCGCCGTGCTCGCGGCGGGGGTCCTCGTGGCCGTGGAGCTGCGCGCGGGCCGGCCCTCTGCCGGGGAGCCCCGGTGCGTGGTCGCGAGCACGGACGGGGACGGGCAGCGGCAGCGGCACGCCCTGTCCGCGGAGCAGTCCGCCAACGCCGCCCTGATCACCGCGGAGTCCGTGGCGCGCGGCACCGACCCGTACGCGGCGGTCGTGGCCCTGGCGACCGCGATGCAGGAGTCGCAGCTGGTCAACATCGACTACGGGGACCGGGACTCCGTGGGGCTGTTCCAGCAGCGCCCCTCCCAGGGCTGGGGCACGGTCGAGCAGATCATGGACCCGGCCCACGCCACGGCCGCCTTCTACGACGGCCTCGCCGAGCTCGACTACCGGACGATGTCCGTCACCGACGCCGCGCAGGCGGTCCAGCGCTCCGGGCACCCCGAGGCGTACGCGCGGCACGAAGGCCTCGCCCGGGCCTTCGCCGGCAGCCTGACCGGCGCCACGGAGGGCTCGCTCAACTGCGTGCTCCACGACCCCGAGCACCCCGGGGACCCGCGCCGGGCGGCCGACGCCCTCCGCGACGCGTTCCGCACGGCGGTGCCCGCCCCGCGCACGGACGGCGACCGGGTGGTCGTGCCGGCGCCCGGGGAGCCGGCGGGCTGGGCCGCGGCGCACTGGGCGGTCGCGCAGGCGGACGCGCTGGGCGTCGCCGAGGTGTCCTTCGACGGGCGCAGCTGGGTCCGGGCGGACCAGCGCACCGCCCGCTTCGCGCCCGCCCCGGGGTGGGTGGACGCCGCCGAGGCGCACCCGGAGGGCGCTCCCCCGCCCGACGACGTCGTGGTGGTCCTCGCGAGCCGCTGACGGGACCGCCGCGGCCCGGCCGATACGCTGGGGCCATGAAGATTCTCGTCACCGGGGGAACCGGCTACATCGGCTCGCACACCGTCCTCGCCCTGCTGGGGGCCGGGCACGACGTCGTCGTGATGGACAACCTCGCGAACTCCTCGCGGACCTCGCTGGAGCGGGTCGAGGAGCTCGCGGGACGCGCCGTCGAGGCGTTCGCGGAGGTCGACCTCCTCGACCCCGCGGGACTCGACGCCCTGTTCGCGGAGCACCGCCCGGAGGCCGTGATCCACTTCGCCGGGCTCAAGGCCGTCGGCGAGTCGGCCGTGCTGCCCCTGTGGTACTACCGCACCAACGTGGCCGGCACCCTCAACCTGCTGGACGCCATGGGGGCCCACGGCTGCCGGTCCATCGTGTTCTCCTCCTCGGCCACGGTCTACGGCGCCCCCGAGGAGATGCCGCTGACCGAGAAGCAGCCCATGGACGCGCAGAACCCGTACGGGCGGACCAAGGAGCACATCGAGGACATGCTCGTGGACCTCGCCGCGTCGGACCCGTCCTGGAACGTCGCCCTGCTGCGCTACTTCAACCCGGTGGGCGCCCACGAGTCCGGGCGGATCGGCGAGGACCCCTCGGGCGTGCCGAACAACCTGCTGCCGTTCATCGCCCAGGTGGCCGTGGGCCGGCGCGAGAAGCTGAAGGTGTACGGCGCCGACTACCCGACCGCCGACGGGACGGGCGTGCGCGACTACATCCACGTGGTGGACCTCGCCGACGGGCACCTCAGGGCCCTGGACCACATCACCGAGCACGGCGGGGTGCGCACCTGGAACCTGGGCACGGGCAAGGGCTACTCGGTGCTCGAGGTGCACGCCGCCTTCGAGCGGGCCTCCGGGCGCAGCATCCCCTACGAGATCACGGACCGGCGGCCCGGCGACGCCGCGGTGTCCTACGCCGATCCGTCGACGGCCCTGGCCGAGCTGGGCTGGTCCGCCGACCGGGACCTCGACACGATGTGCCGGGACCACTGGAACTGGCAGCGGAGCAACCCCGAGGGCTACGCCGCGGGCGCCTGAGCGCCGGTCCGGCCCGGGGCTCACCAGCCCCGGGGCCGGACCACGTTCGGCGGGGCGTCGGCGAACAGGGCGGCCGCCCGCCGCTCGTCGTGGCCGGCGATGCCCGTGCCCACCCGGGTGAGCCAGAACGTCAGCTCGGGGTGCTCCCGGGCGAAGGCCACGAACGCGGCCGCCTCCCGCTCGAGCTCCGGGAGCCCGCTCATGCTGTCGATCGCGTACGAGCGCCCCTGCAGGCCGTGCCCCCGGCCCGGGACGGCGCCGAAGCGCTCGACGGCCGTGCGCGCCGCGCCCGCGAGGTGGGCGCCCCGGGCGTTGGAGCCGAAGACGAAGACGTCGTCCGGGCCGAGCTCGGTGATCCGGTCCGGGGTGTGCCGCTGCTCGCTCATGCGACCACGCTACCGGGGCGGGCGCCGGCGCGGAACGGCGGACGCCGGGCCCGCGCCCCGCGAAGGGGACGGGCCCGGCGTCCGCCGGTGCCGGGACTGCTCAGCGCTGCGGGTAGTGCCGCTCGCCCTCGCCCACGTAGAGCTGGCGCGGGCGGCCGATCTTGGTCTCCGGGTCCTCGATCATCTCCCGCCACTGGGCGATCCAGCCGGGCAGCCGGCCGATCGCGAAGAGGACGGTGAACATCTTCTCGGGGAAGCCCATCGCCTTGTAGATGAGGCCCGTGTAGAAGTCGACGTTCGGGTAGAGCTTGCGCTCCACGAAGTAGTCGTCGGCGAGGGCCTTCTCCTCGAGCCGCATGGCGATCTCGAGCTGCTGGTCGTTGCCGCCCAGCTTCTCGAGGATCTCGTGGGCGTAGTCCTTGACGATGCGGGCCCGGGGGTCGTAGTTCTTGTAGACCCGGTGGCCGAAGCCCATGAGCCGGGCGCCGGACTCCTTGTTCTTGACCTGCTCCATGAAGTCCTCGGGCGTCACGCCCTGCGTCTCGATCCGGTTGAGCATTGCGAGCACGGCCTCGTTCGCGCCGCCGTGCAGCGGGCCGTAGAGGGCGTTGATGCCCGCGGAGACCGAGGCGAACATGTTGGCGTGGGAGGAGCCCACGAGCCGGACGGTGGAGGTGGAGCAGTTCTGCTCGTGGTCCGCGTGCAGCATCAGCAGCACGTCCAGGGCCTTCGCCATGGCCGGGTCGATCTCGTAGTCCTCGGCGGGCACGCCGAAGCACATGCGCAGGAAGTTCTCCGTGTAGCTGAGGTCGTTCTGCGGGTAGAGCATCGGCTCGCCCTTGGACTTCTTGTAGGCGTAGGCGGCCAGGGTGGGCACCTTCGCGAGCAGCCGGATGGTGGAGATCTCCACCTGCTCCTGGTCGAACGGGTCGAGGGAGTCCCCGTAGAACGTGGACAGCGCCGAGACGGCCGAGGACAGCACGGGCATCGGGTGGGCGTTGCGCGGGAACCCGTTGAAGAAGCTCTTGAGGTCCTCGTGGACCATGGTGTGCCGGCGGATCCGGGTGTCGAAGTCCTCGAGCTCGGACGGCGAGGGCAGCTCGCCGTAGATGAGCAGGTAGGCGGTCTCGATGAAGCTGGAGTGCTGGGCGAGCTCCTCGATCGGGTAGCCCCGGTACCGGAGGATGCCGTTGTTGCCGTCGATGTAGGTGATGGCGGAGCGCGCGTTCGCCGTGTTCATGAACCCGGGGTCGAAGGCGACGTTGCCGGTCTCCTTGAGCATGTTCGTGATCGCGTAGCCGCGGTTGCCCTCGGTGGCGTCCTGGAGGGGCAGCTCGAGGGGGCTTCCGTTCCCGTAGTCGAGCCGGGCCGTCCCGGTCTTCTGTGCAGACTCAGTCATGTTCGTCCTCCGCGAGTGGATGTCGGTGTCCGGTGCCCGTGGTCGCCGCGCCGGGCGCCACCGTCGGCGCAGCACGGCCGTGTCCCGGGACACAGCGATCGTCAGGGTCCAACCTACCTGCTCCGTCCGCGCCGCGACCAATCCCGGCGGCGCCGGGGACCGTGTCAGGCGCGGCCGAGCCGCTCCACGGCGGCGTCGATGCGCTCGTCGGTGGCGGTCAGGGCGAGACGCACGTACCCCTCGCCGGCCGTGCCGTAGAACACCCCCGGGCCCACCACGACGCCCCGCTCCGCGAAGCGCTGCACCGTGGTCCAGGTGTCCTCCCCCGCCGTGCACCACAGGTAGAGCCCGGCCTCGGAGTGCTCGACCCGCAGCCCGAAGGCCTCGGCCGCGGGGACGAGCCGCTCGCGGCGGGACCGGTAGAGCGCCTTCTGGGCGGTGACGTGGGCGTCGTCGCCCAGGGCGGCCCGCATGGCCTCCTGGATCGGGGCGGGCACGATCATCCCGGCGTGCTTGCGGGAGTTGACGAGGCTCGCCATGAGCCGGGGGTCGCCGGCGAGGAACGCGGCCCGGTAGCCGGCGGCGTTGGACTGCTTCGACAGGGAGTACGCGGACAGCAGCAGGGAGTGGTCCCCGCCGCTGACCCGGGGGTCGAGCACCGACGGGACCGGGGCGCCGCCCTGCTGGACGTCCCAGGCGCCCCAGCCGAGCTCGGCGTAGCACTCGTCGGAGGCGACCACGGCCCCGAGGGCGCGGGCCTGGTCGACCACCCGCCGCAGCGACGCCGCGTCCCGGACGATGCCGGTGGGGTTGGCGGGCGAGTTCAGCCACACCATGCGCACGCGGGAGCGCACGTCGTCGTCGAGCTCGTCGAGGTCGTCCGCGGCCACGGCCTCGGCGCCCGCCAGCTGGGCCCCGATGTCGT
Source organism: Kocuria sp. WN036 (assembly GCF_002287015.1). NCBI lineage: Bacteria > Bacillati > Actinomycetota > Actinomycetes > Micrococcales > Micrococcaceae > Kocuria > Kocuria sp. WN036. Next base: position 28,124 of record NZ_NSKF01000029.1, on the reverse strand, counting down.
AGGTCGGGTAGGCGACCGTGGGCCGCACGACGACGTCGCCGGGGCGCAGGCCGAGCAGCAGCGGCAGCCAGGCGACCAGCTCCTTGGAGCCGACCGTGGGCATGACCGCGGCGGGGTCCAGGCCGGTCACGCCGCGGCGCCGCGCGTACCAGGCGACGACGGCCTCGCGCAGGGCGGGGGTGCCGTGGGTGGTCGGGTAGCCGTGGGCGTCGGCGGCGGCGGCCAGCGCGTCCTGGACGACCAGGGGCGTGGGGTCCACGGGCGTGCCGATGGACAGGTCCACGACCCCACCGGGGTGCTCCGCGGCGACAGCCCGGTACGGGGCCATCGTGTCCCACGGGTAGTCGGGCAGGGCGAGGCCGAAGGAACGGTCCCCCTGCGTCACAGGGCGACGTCCTGGTTCTGCGGGGGCAGCGCCGCGATCATGGGGTGGTCCGTGTGCGTGTTGCCGAGCTTCGCGGCGCCACCGGGCGAGCCGAGGTCGTCGAAGAACTCGACGTTCGCCTTGTAGTAGTCGGCCCACTCCTCGGGGGTGTCGTCCTCGTAGTAGATGGCCTCGACGGGGCACACCGGTTCGCACGCACCGCAGTCCACGCACTCGTCGGGGTGGATGTAGAGCGAGCGCTCCCCCTCGTAGATGCAGTCGACGGGGCACTCCTCGACGCAGGCCTTGTCCTTCACGTCGACACAGGGCTGGGCGATGACGTAGGTCACGGCGGTTCGAACCTTTCTCCTGGGATTGCTCCGACCAGTCTAGCCACGGTGCCCTGGCTAGGATGACAGCCATGGAGCATCCGACATCCGGCTCAACATCGCCGTCCGGGACGTCATCTTCGGCGCTGGGCCTGCTCACCGGCCTGCCGGCTGGTACGCGCGTGAGCGTGCGCTACGCCCTGCCGGCCGACGACGCCTCCGGGCTGCCGCTCACCGACGCGCTGGGCGAGCTGCTGGCCGCCGACGAGGAGTCCGTCACGGTGCGGACCCGCCGGGGGGACGTGCTGATCGGCGCCGGCGGGATCCGGGCCGCCCGGGTGGTCCCGCCCGCGCCGCCGCGGCGCCGGCCCCGGGGGGCCTGAGCACCGGGCTCCGCCCAGGCGGGCGCCGGGGGGGCTCAGCCCGCGCCGGTCCTGCGCCGGCGGGCGCGCAGCCACCGGGCCGTGACGAGCACGGACAGCAGGGTCGTCGCGAAGACCAGCCCGAACCAGGCCAGCCCCAGGATCCCCACGGGCGTGCCGGGGTCCGTCACGACGATCACGGAACCGTCCCCGCCGTAGGCGAAGAGCCAGGAGACGAGGTAGCCGGTCAGCCCCGGCACGGCGGCGGCCCACACGCGGCGGGTCGCGGTGCCGACCCACAGGGACACGCTGAGCAGCAGGGCGGTCGCGAAGAGCAGCCCCCACGGGAGCCACCACCCGGCGGGCGCGTACCAGACGGCGCTGTGCAGCACCGTGGCCACGGACGCCGCCACGGCCCCGGCCGCGACGGACGTCACGAGGGCCGAGAGCACGGATGCCCGGGCGCGACCGGGCGTCTCCTCCTCCGCGGCGACCGCGTCCGGGTCCCCGGCGAGCAGCCGGTAGGTCTCGAGGGCGCTGAAGGGCTGCCACACCCCGTTCGAGAGGGCGAAGCGCGAGCCGTCCCCGGAGAGCACCAGCTGGGTGGCGTGGGCGGCCATGGCGGCCCGCTTGCGCCCGGCGGAGCCGTGCACCGCGGCCTGCGGCCGCGGGTCCTCGGACCGCGCCTCGCCCTCGACGGCCCACACGAGGGGGGTGCGCCAGGGGTCGACGGGCTCCCCGTCGGCGTCCGCGCCCGGACGGGCGGCCAGCTCGGCGCCGCGCACCGCGACGGCGGAGGTGCGGACGTGGTCGGGGTGGCCGTAGCCGCCGTCGTCGTCGTAGGTGACGAGCACGTGCGGGCGCACGGCCCGGACCGCCGCGGCGACGTGGGCGGCGGCCTCGTCGGCCGCGGCCGCGGTGAGGCTGTGCGGCGAGGAGTCCTCGGCGGGGGCGGCCCGCCCGTCCGGGCCCCAGGACATGCCGGAGTCGTGGTAGTGGCCCGTGCCGCCGGCGAAGCCCACGGCGGGGTCCAGGGCGGGGGGCTCCCCCGCGAAGAAGCGCTCGGCCACGCCCAGGCGGGCCGCGGCGGCGTCGAGCTCGCCGACCCGGTGGCGGCCCAGGGCCGTGCCGTCGTCGGTGCACCCCGGCCGGCCGACCTCGAGGGCGTGCAGCGGCTCGGGGATGACCTCGCCGCGCTCGCCGCGGGTCATGGTGAGCAGCACGACCCGTGCGCCGAGCTCCGCGTAGCGGCCCATGGTGGCGCCGGTGGCGATGGACTCGTCGTCGGGGTGGGCGTGCACGAACAGGAGCCGGGCGTCCTCCGGGCGCAGGCCCGGGGGCAGCAGCCCCGGCAGGGCGTCCTCGCGCACGAGGACGCCCTGCTCGGGGTAGTACGGGACGGGCTGGGTCACGGCCGGGCCTGCTGCGCGGTGCTGCTGCGGTCCGGGGTCAGGCGCGGGCCCGGGCCCGGTGCGCCTTCATCCGCTCGTTGGCGTCGAGGATCACCTTGCGGATGCGGATGGCGTCCGGGGTGACCTCCACGCACTCGTCCTCGCGGGCGAACTCGAGGGACTCCTCGAGGGTCAGCTTGCGCGGGGGCGTGAGGTTCTCGAAGGTGTCGGAGGAGGCCGCACGCATGTTGGTGAGCTTCTTCTCCTTCGTGATGTTCACGTCCATGTCGTCGGCACGGGAGTTCTCGCCCACGATCATGCCCTGGTAGACCTCGGAGGTGGGCTCCACGAAGAAGGACCCGCGCTCCTGCAGGTTGATCATGGCGAACGGGGTGACCACGCCGGCGCGGTCGGCGATCATCGAGCCGTTGGTGCGGTACTCGATGTCCCCGGCCCACGGCTCGTAGCCGTCGGCGTAGGAGGACGCGATGCCGGCGCCGCGGGTCTCGGTGAGGAACCGGGTGCGGAAGCCGATCAGCCCGCGGGCGGGGACCTTGAACTCCATCCGCACCCAGCCGGTGCCGTGGTTGGCCATGGCCTCCATGCGGCCCTTGCGCCCGGCCATCAGCTGGGTCACGGCGCCGAGGAACTCGTCGGGGACGTCGATCGTCATGTGCTCGTAGGGCTCGTGCACCTTGCCGTCGACGGTCTTGGTCACGACCTGGGGCTTGCCCGCGGTCAGCTCGAAGCCCTCGCGGCGCATCTGCTCCACCAGGATCGCCAGGGCCAGCTCGCCGCGGCCCTGGACCTCCCAGGCGTCGGGGCGCTGGGTGGGGAGCACCTTGAGCGAGACGTTGCCGACGAGCTCCTTGTCGAGGCGGTCCTTGACCTGGCGGGCCGTGACCTTGGTGCCCTTGGTGCGGCCGGCCAGCGGGGAGGTGTTGATGCCGATGGTCATGGAGATCGCGGGGTCGTCCACCGTGATCAGGGGCAGCGGCTGCGGGTTCTCCGGGTCGGTGAGGGTCTCGCCGATGGTGATGTCCTCGATCCCGGCCACGGCCACGATCTCGCCGGGGCCGGCGGAGTCGGCCGGGACGCGGTCCAGGCCCTTGGTGGCCAGCAGCTCGGAGATCCGCACGTTCTTGAGCTCGCCGTTGGCGCGCGCCCAGGCCACGGTCTGGCCCTTCTTGAGGGTGCCGTTGAAGATGCGCAGCAGGGCGAGACGGCCCAGGAACGGGGAGGCGTCCAGGTTGGTCACGTGCGCCTGGAGCACGCCCTCGGGGTCGTAGGAGGGCGCGGGGACGTGCTTGATGATGGTCGCGAACAGCGGCTCGAGGTCCTCGTTGTCCGGCAGGCCGCCGTTCTCGGGCTGCGTCAGGGAGGCCCGGCCGTCACGGCCCGCGGCGTAGACCACGGGCACGTCCAGGACGGCGTCCAGGTCCAGGTCCGGCTCGTCCTCGGAGATGTCCGAGGCCAGGCCCAGCAGCAGGTCCATGGACTCGTGCACGACCTCCTCGATCCGGGCGTCCGGGCGGTCGACCTTGTTGACCACGAGGATCACGGGGAGCTTGGCCTCGAGGGCCTTGCGCAGCACGAAGCGGGTCTGCGGCAGCGGGCCCTCGGAGGCGTCCACGAGCAGCACGACGCCGTCGACCATGGACAGGCCGCGCTCGACCTCGCCGCCGAAGTCGGCGTGGCCGGGGGTGTCGATGACGTTGATGGTGATGGTCTCCCCCTCGGCGGAGGGACCGTCGTAGAACACCGTGGTGTTCTTGGCGAGGATCGTGATCCCCTTCTCGCGCTCCAGGTCACCGGAGTCCATCACGCGCTCCTCGACCTCACCGTGGGCGGAGAACGCGTGCGTCTGCTGGAGCATCGCGTCCACGATGGTGGTCTTGCCGTGGTCGACGTGGGCCACGATGGCCACGTTGCGGAGGTCGGCGCGCTGGGCGGTGGTGGAGGTGACAGGCATACGCGTGGGTCTCTCTTCGGGTGGAGATGCGGGGGGAGGTGCAGCCCTCCCGATGGGTGCGGCCGGGGCGCCGCCGCGCACCCGGAGGGACCCGGGCGGGAGCGCCCGCTCAGCGGGCCGTAGACCATTCTACCCCGCGGCGCCGCCCCGGCGGCACCCCGGGCGGCTGTGACCCCGCCGACTCCCCCCGTCCGCCCGTCCGGCGCGGCGCCGGCTGCGCGCCGCGCACGGGGCGTCCGGTCACCAGGAGGGCAGCACCGGCAGCGGGCCGTCGGCCTCGACGTTCTCGCCGTCGCCGCGGGCCAGCCACTCGAGCAGGCCCTCCCGGTCGGACTCGACGCGCAGGGCGCCGTCGCCGATCACCCACTCGTCGCGCTCCTCCGTCACCAGCGTCATGCCGGGGGCGCCCTTGGCGCGCATGGTGCGCACGGCGGCCTCGAGGGCGTTGAGCAGCGAGTCGGGGTCGGCCTCCTCGATGGTCCAGGCGGTGTCGAGGTCGTGGTGGTGGACGACGACCTCGGCGATGCGCAGCGCCACGATCGAGGTCGCGGGGATCACCTTGCCGTGCAGGTGCACCTCCTCGACCGCGAGCTCCCCGGTCAGCCGCTGGGCCTGCTCGGCGAAGTAGGCGGCCGACTCGCGCGCCTTCTCGACCAGCTCCTGGCGGGGCAGGGCGGCCAGGTCGGCGATGTCCTGGTTCCGGGCCTCCATCGAGGCGTAGGGGGCCTGCTCCTGCCCGGTCACGGCCCAGTCGACGAGCTTGACGAGGGCGCGCCCGTTGGAGGCGAGGTGGGCGACGACGTCGGCGCGGCGCCATCCCTCGCACAGCGAGGGGGCGGCCAGCTCGTCGTCGGACAGGGACGCGGTGGTGGCCAGGAACATCTCGGTCTCGCGGCCGAGGCGGGAGAGGTCCGAGTGCAGGCGGGCGGGGTTGATCATGGCCTCACCCTATCGAGCGCCTGGTGAGCCGGACCACCTCCCGGGCCCCTGGACCCATACCGGCTTCGTCTCGGCTCAGAGCGCCGGCAGCCGCGCGAAGGCCCGCTCGGCGGCCGTGCGGCGGGCCGCCGAGAGCTCCTCGAACGGGTCGAGCACGAGCTCGGCTCCCCCGGCGCGGCGCACGCGCCCCCAGGTCCCCACGATCCGCCCGCCCGCCACGAGGGTGGGCTTGAAGACCCCGTTGCCGCCGGGGACGATCCGGGCCGCGTGGGCCGGGGCCAGCACGTGGGAGCGGTCCCCGTAGCCCAGGACGTACTCGTCGAAGGGCGGCAGCAGGAAGACCCCGGCGGCGCGGGACCCGCCGGGTGCGGGGCCCTCGAGCACCTCGGGGGCGCACCACAGCTCGCGGCCGGCGCGGTCGTGCACCGCCACGACACCGTCGGCCCGGGTCAGCGCGGCGCGCACCGCGGAGCGCGGCAGGGCCGCCCACCGGGCGGCGTCCGCGACTGAGGCCGGGCCGTGGCCGCGCAGGTACCGGCGCACCCAGCGGGCGACGACGGGCGGGGTGCCGCCGGCGGTTCCCCCGGGCACGGCCGCCTCCTCCCCCGCGGCGGGGACCCAGTCCGCGACGGGCACCACGAGCTGGTCCCGGCCGTCCGCGGTCAGCGGGCCCAGGCACAGGGTCGCGTCCAGGTGCAGGGCGAGCATCAGGTGGTAGGCCCGGCCCGGCTCGCCCAGCAGCCCGGCCTCCTCCCACGCGGCGTGCAGGCGTTCACGGGGCTGCGGGCCGCGGCGCAGCGCGGCGAGGGCGGTCTCCCTGGCCGCGTCGAGCCGCTCGTCGATGCCCAGGGCCCGGCGCCGGGCGGCCGTCGAGGCGACGGTGCGGGGACCCAGGACCGCCAGCCACGCGCGCAGGTCCTCGGCGGGCACCAGGTGCAGGGTCCCGCGCATGGGCCAGGTGCGCACGATCCGGCCGTCGTCGAAGGCCTGCCGCAGGCCGCCGGAGCCGCCGGCCCGCCGCAGGGCGACCGACACCAGGGCGCCGGGCAGGTCCTGGGCCTGGACGGCGCCAAGGGCGCGCACCACGTCCTCGGGCGCCACGTCCTCCGGGCGCACGAGCCCGTGGGCCGCGAGCCGGGCGAGGCCGATCTCGCGGTCCGTCAGGACGGCCGGGGAGCTCACTGCAGGGCCCGTCCCCGCTGCTCGGGCAGGGCGAACGCGGAGAGGGCGGCCACGAGGAAGGCGGCGCCGAAGACGGCGAAGACGGTGACGACGTCGTAGCGCTCCCCGCCGAGCGCGAGCAGCGCCGGCACGGCCAGCGGGGCGAGGATCGAGGCGACGCGGCCGAACGCCGCCGCCGCCCCGGTCCCCGTCCCGCGCAGCGCGGTGGGGTAGAGCTCGGGGCCGATCGCGTACAGGGCCCCCCACGCGCCCAGGTTGAAGAAGGACAGCGCCATGCCGGAGCCGATCACCTGCCACGGGAGCACGATGTCGCCCATCGAGACGATGCCGAAGAGCAGGGCGCTCACCGCGGAGCCTCCGAGGAACACGGCCAGGGTGATCCGGCGGCCCCAGACCTCGATGAGCCAGGCGGCCGCGGCGTAGCCGGGCAGCTGGGCGAGCGTGATGACCAGGACGTAGCCGAAGGAGGTCGTCAGCGTGAGGCCCTGCTGGAGCAGCAGGGTGGGCAGCCAGGTGAACGCCCCGTAGTAGGCGAAGTTGATGCAGAACCAGACGGTCCACAGCGCCGCCGTGCGCCGCCGCAGGGACGGGGCCCAGATCCCGCTCGCGTCCTCCGCCGGGCGCTGACCGGCCGCCTCGGCCGCCCGGGGCTGCTCGGGGGTCTCGGCCCGGGAGCGGCCCAGCGGCCGCGCCCGCTCGAACCGGCGCACCGCGGCCTCGGCCTCGTCCGTCCGGCCCCGGTGCTCGAGGAAGCGCACGGACTCCGGCAGGGCCCGGCGCACCACCACGGCGTAGAGGGCCGGCACGAGTCCGACGACGAGCGCCCATCGCCAGCCGTCCGGGGAGGACGGCACCACGAAGTAGCCCACGAGGGCGGCGAGGATCCAGCCGACGGCCCAGAAGGACTCGAGGACCACCACCACGCGGCCGCGGATCCGCCGGGGCGCGTACTCGGAGACGAGGGTGGAGGCGACGGGCAGCTCGGCGCCGAGGCCGAGGCCCACCACGAACCGCAGGACCACCAGCGCGGCGAGGGACCCGACGAGCGCGGACGCGCCCGTGGCCGTGCCGTAGACCAGCAGGGTCAGCGCGAAGACCTGGCGCCGGCCGAGCCGGTCGGCCAGCAGCCCGCCGAGGCTGGCGCCCACGGCCATCCCCACGAAGCCGATCGAGGCGAGCAGGGACAGCTCCCCGGAGCCCAGGCCCCACTCCTGGGCGAGCGCGGCCATCACGAACGAGATCAGGCCCACGTCCATGGCGTCCAGGGCCCAGCCGACGCCGGAGCCGACGAGGAGCTTCCGGTGCTCGGTGGTGAACGGCAGCCGGTCCAGCCGCTGGGAGCGCGTCGGGGCGGACGCGGCGGCGCCGGGCCGCTGGCTCTCGTGCATGCTCCGGTCCTTCCCTCGCTGCGCTGTGCTGCGACCACTGTAGGCGCTCGGGGCCGCGCCGGTCCCCGGGGGCGCCCGCCCTAGACTGGAGGGACCACACCACCGGCCGGCGAGGGAGCTGACTGTGTCCACGGTTGCCATCTATCTCGTCGTCGCCTTCGGGGCCGGTGCCCTGGCCGTCCTCGCGCGGCTGCCGCCCCTGATCGGGTTCCTCGCGGCCGGCTTCGTGCTCAACGGCCTGGGCGTGGAGCGGCTCCCCGCCCTCGACCAGCTGGCGGACGTCGGCGTGACCCTCATGCTGTTCGGCATCGGTCTCAAGCTCGACGCCCGGTCGCTGCTGCGCCGGGAGGTCTGGGGGACGGCCGGGATCCACCTGGTCCTGAGCACGGCGCTCGGGGCGGGGCTCCTGGGCCTGCTGATGCTGGTGGGGCTGCAGCTGCCGGGCGAGAACCTCAGCGCGCTGCTGCTGGCCGGGTTCGCCCTGTCCTTCTCGAGCACGGTCCTGGTGTTCAAGGTCCTCGAGGAGCGCAGCGAGACGACGTCGCTCTACGGGCGCGTGGCGATCGGCATCCTCATCATCCAGGACGTCGCCGCCGTAGCGTTCATCACCGTCACGAGCGAGCACCCGCCGAGCCCGTGGGCCCTGGCCCTGGTGCTGCTGCTGCCGGCGGCGTGGGTGTTCCGCCGGATCTGGGACGGCATCGGCCACGGGGAGCTGCAGGCCCTGTTCGGCGTCGCCATGGCCCTGGTCCCCGGCTACATCGCCTTCTCGGCCGTGGGCCTGAAGGGGGATCTCGGGGCGCTGCTCGTCGGCATGCTCCTGGCCTCGCACGCCAACGCGGGCGAGCTGTCCCGCACCCTGTTCACGCTCAAGGACCTCCTGCTGGTGGCGTTCTTCGTCTCGATCGGCTTCCACGGGATGCCGACCCTCGAGATGCTCGCCATGAGCGTGCTGCTCCTGGGCCTCCTGCCGGTCCAGGCGATGCTGTTCGTGCTGCTGCTGTGGCTGTTCGGGCTGCGCCGCCGCACGTCGCTGCGAACGGGCCTCGCGCTGGGCAACCACTCGGAGTTCGCCCTCATCGTGGGGGCCATCGGCGTCTCGGCCGGGATGTTCGACGACGACTGGCTGGTGATGCTCTCCGTGGCGGTCGCCCTGAGCTTCGTGATCTCGGCCCTGGTCAACCGGCGCGGCTCCTCCCTGACCAGCGCCCTCGCCCGGCGGCTCCCGGAGCACCCGGACGACCGGCTGCACCCGGAGGACCGTCCCATCGACATCAGCCACGCCACGGTGCTCGTGCTCGGCATGGGCCGGGTGGGGCAGGCGGCCTACCGGGAGCTCTCCGAGGAGCACGGCTTCTCCGTGGTGGGCATCGAGAACGCCACGGACCGCGTGGAGCGGCTGCGGGCGCAGGGGATCGACGTCCAGGAGGCCGACGCGACCGACCAGGAGTTCTGGGAGCGGGTGATCGCGACCGGCCACGTGCAGGTCGCCGTGCTGGCGATGCCCTTCCACGGCTCCAACCTCGTGGCCCTCCAGCAGCTGAGCGCCACGGGCTTCGACGGGGTCGTGGCCGCCGTGGCGCAGTACGACGACGAGGTGCAGGAGCTGCGCGGCCACGGGGTCCGGACGGTCTTCAACCTCTACAGCGGCGCCGGCATCGCCCTGGCCGCCGAGACCGTCGAGGCCCTCGGCCGCCGGCCCGACTGACCGCGCCCGTGCCGCCGGGTGCCCGAGCCGTCAGCCCCGGCGCACCAGGGACCGGCGGACGAGCTTGTGCAGCTCCTCGACCCACAGGACGAGGGACGCCATGCCCACCGCGACGGCCCAGTGGACGAGGTCCAGGGGTGCGGTGCCGAAGGCGACCTGGAGCACCGGGACGTGCACCACGAGCACCTGCAGGGCGGCGGCGAGGGCCAGGGCGCCCCACAGCCAGGGGTTGACGAACAGCCGGTGGAAGGCGCTCGCGAGCTCGGAGCGGGAGTTCAGGGCGTTGAACAGCTGGGCGAGCACGAGCGTGGTGAACCCGGCGGTGCGGGCCACGTCGAGGGAGTCCTGGCCGGGCACCAGACCCCCGGGGAGGAAGATGTCGATGGTCAGCAGGGTCGAGGCGCCCATCATCAGGCCGAGCAGCGCGATCCGCCCCCACATCGGCGCGTCGAGGATCCGTTCGTCGGGCCGGCGCGGCGGGCGGGCCATGACGTCGTCGATCTCGGGGTCCACGCCCATGGCCAGGGCCGGACCGGAGTCGGTGACGAGGTTGATCCACAGGATCTGGGTGGCCAGCAGCGGCACGGCGATCGCGCCGCCGGCCGCGTCCGTCAGCCCCAGGGCGCCCGCGAGGAGCACGCCGAAGAACACGGTGGCCACCTCCTCCAGGTTCGAGGACAGCAGGTAGCGCAGGAACTTCGTGATGTTCTCGAAGATGACCCGGCCCTGCCGGATCGCCACCACGATGGTGGTGAAGTCGTCGTCGCCGAGGATCATCCGCCCGGCCTCCTTGGTGACCTCCGTGCCCGTGATGCCCATGGCCACGCCGATGTCGGCGGCCTTGAGGGCCGGCGCGTCGTTGACGCCGTCCCCGGTCATGGCGACGACGTGGCCCTGGGCCTGCAGGGCGTCGACGATCCGCAGCTTGTGGCCCGGGGCCACCGGGCGAAGACCGAGACGTCCCGCACGGCGTCGAGGAAGCCCTCCCCGGTGAGCTCGTCCAGCTGCGCCCCGGTGAGCGCGGGCGAGCCCGGGGGCACGATCCCCAGGTCCGCGGCGATCCTGGCGGCCGTCATCGGGTGGTCGCCGGTGATCATGATCGTACGCACCCCGGCGGCCCGGGCCTGCGCCACGGCCGCCGCGGCCTCCTCCCGCGGCGGGTCGAGGACGCCCACCACGCCGAGCCAGACCAGGTCCCGCTCCGCCGCCTCCCCGAGCTCCGCGGCCTCGCGCTCCCGAACCCGCCGGCCGGCGACCGCCAGGGTGCGGAACGCCTGCCCGGACAGCTCCTGGACAGCCGCGGCGGCGTCCCGGCGTCGCGCGGCGTCGAACGGCTCGACGGCGTCCCCGACGCGCACCCCGGTGCAGCGGTCCAGGAGGACGTCCGGGGCGCCCTTGGTGAACAGGTACCGGTGCCCGGAGTCCGTCTCGATCTCGAGGGTGGACATCATCCGGCGCTCGGAGGTGAACGGCATCTCCTGGGCCCGGGAGAAGTCGTCCGCCCGGTCGGCGGCGCCGTAGAGCTTGTGCACGGCGGTGAGGAATGCCGCCTCGGTGGGGTCGCCCTGCACGGTCCACACGCCGGCGGCCTCGTCGAGCTGGGCGTTGTTGGCGCGCGCCCCGCCCACCAGCACGCCCCGCGCCTCCTGCAGGACCTGCGCGGCGGGCGCGCCCCCGGTCACGACCCTGGCCTCGCCCTCCGGGGAGTACCCCGTGCCGGAGAGCTCCACCGTGCCGGACGGGGTCACGAGCACCTTGCGGGTCATCTCGTTGCGGGTGAGCGTGCCGGTCTTGTCGGAGCAGATCACCGAGGCCGCGCCGAGCGTCTCCACGGAGTGCAGGTCCTTGACCACCGCCTGCCGGCGGGCCATCGCCCGCACCCCGATGGCCAGGACCAGGGACAGGATCGCGGGCAGGCCCTCCGGGACGGCCGCGACCGCGAGGGAGACGCCCAGCAGCAGGACCGTCACGAGGTCCTGCACGCCGCGCACCCCGCTGACCAGGACGACCGTGGCCATGACCACCACGGCGACGCCGACCACGATGAGGCCCAGCGACCGGGACACGGCCGTGATCTCGCGCTGCAGCGGCGAGGGCTCGGCCTCCGTGCGCTCCAGCATCTCGGCGATCGCGCCCACCTGGGTGTCCATGCCCGTGGCCACGACCACCGCGCGGCCCACCCCCGAGACCACGGCCGTGCCCTTGTAGACCATGTTCCGCCGGTCCCCGAGCGGGACCGGGGCGGGCAGCACGGCCGGGTCCTTGAGCTCCGCCTCCGACTCCCCGGTCAGGGACGCCTCCTGCACGCGCAGGGACGCGGCGGAGAGCAGGCGGGCGTCCGCCCCCACCGCGTCCCCCTCGGCGAGGGCCAGGACGTCGCCGGGCACCAGCTGGGCCGAGGGGAGCGTGGTCAGGCGCCCGTCCCGCACCACGGTCGAGTTCGCCGCCGTCAGCACGGCCAGCGCCGCGACCGCGTCCTCGGCCCGCCCCTCCTGGACGCGGCCCAGCACCGCGTTGGCCACCACGATCACGGCGATGACCACCGCGTCCACCGGCACCCCGCGGGCGCCCTCCGCGACCCAGGCGACCACGGACACGGCGATCGCGGTCAGGAGCAGGTAGATCAGCGGGTCCTGGAACTGGGCGAGGACCTTGCGCCACCGCGGCACCCGCGGGGCGGTGCGCAGCTCGTTGGGCCCGTACCGGGCCAGCCGGGCCCCGGCCTGCTCCGCGCTCAGCCCGAGGGCGGGCTCCACGTCCAGCTCGGCGAGGAGCTCGCCCGCCGCGCGGAGGGACGGGTCCTGGTGCACGCGCTCGGTGGCCACGCCCCCATTCTCGTCCCGCCGGCGGCGCCGCGGGCCCCGTGACGCCGCCGGTGGGCTCCCCGGACTAGGCTCGCGGCATGAGGGCCCGGATCGACCGCTACCTGCTCAACGTCGCGGGACCCCGCCGCACGCCCGCCCTCAACCGGCACCTCGCCTACCTGCTCGCCCTGGTGGCGGGGGTGCTCAACTCCGTGGGCTTCGTGGCCGTGGCCGTGTACACCTCCCACATGACGGGGCTCACCGCGATGGTCGCCGACCACCTCGTGCTGGGCGACCTGCGGCTCGTGGCGGTCGGCGTCCTGGCCGTCCTCGCCTTCACGGCCGGGGCCGCGTGCTGCGCGCTGATGTTCAACTGGGCGCGGCGCCGCGGGCTGCACAGCCGCTACGCCAACGTCCTGCTGCTCGAGGGCCTGCTCATGCTCGTCTTCGGCCTGCTGGCCGAGAGCCTGACCTGGGCGCACCGGGACCTGCTGTTCGTCCCGGTGCTCGCGTTCACCATGGGCCTGCAGAACGCGGTGATCACCAAGATCTCGGGCGCCCAGATCCGCACCACCCACGTGACGGGCATGGTCACGGACATCGGCATCGAGCTCGGCAAGTTCCTCTACCGCAACCGGCTCGCGGACGCGGACCCCGTGACCGGCGACGCCGGGAAGCTCAGGCTGCTGGCCGCGCTCGTGGGGCTGTTCTTCGCCGGCGGGGTGCTCGGCGCCCTGGGCTATCTGGCCGCGGGCTTCCCGGTCCTCGTGCCCACCGCGCTCACCCTGCTCGTGGCGGCGTGGCGCCCGCTCGCCGCGGACCTGGGCTTCCGCCGCTCCCCCACCTCCTGAGCCCGGGCGCGAGGACGGTGCCTCAGGCGCCCCGCTGCACGGCCTTGCACAGCTGGACCAGCCGGCCGACCTCGCGGTGCGGGGCGCCGGTGGGGCGGCGAGCCTCGTCCCGGGCCGCCACGGCGCACCGGACGAGCGTCCAGGCCCGGAGGCGCTCCTCGTCGGCGCCGGCCGCCAGGGCGAGGGCCTCCATCCGGTCCGCCAGGGCCGCGGCCAGGGCCCCGCCGTGCCCGGCCTCCTCCGTGCGGTGCCACAGGGCGGGGACCAGCGCGAACTCCGGGGTGCCGACCACCGCGTCGGCCCCGGCGGCCAGCCACGGGGCGCGCACCGACGCGCGGACCGCCCCGTGGTGCAGGTCCTGGTGCACGAGCGCCGCGTCCAGCTCGTCGCGCCGGAGCCGCTCGAGGCTCCTGACGGCCTGGAGCCGGAAGCGGCGCGGGAACCGGGCGTCCAGGTCCACGGCCCCCTCCAGCTCCGCCTGCCACCGCCGGGCCGTCTCCGACAGACGCGGGAACGGGGGCCGCAGCGGCCGGGCGAGGACCCGGGTCAGCTCGCCGAGCACGCGGCACGCCTCGAGCACCGGCAGCTCGTACAGGTCCCGGTCGGCGGTGCGCTCGAGCAGCAGCGCCCGGTCCGCCGGCTCCGCCCGGAGCAGCCGCACGGCCCCGCGCCCGGCCCACACGCGCAGGGCCAGGTGCTCGTGCTCGGCGCCGGGCCGCGGCGGGGAGAGCCGCAGCACGGCCGGCTCCCCGGCGCGGGTGCGCACCGGCAGGACCAGGGCCCCGCCGTCGTCCCGCGCCCGCCCGTCGGGCACCAGCTCCCACGCGGCGGTGTACCGGTCGGCGAGGCCGGCGGGGACACCCGCCGGGCGGCCGCCGGCACCCGGGGCACGCGCGGAGGAGGTCGTCACCGCACCATTCTGGCGCACCGCCGGGGCGTGACGGCCGTTCGCTAGACTGCGAGCGCCCACCCCCGCCCAGGAACGGAGCCGACCCGGTCGTGAACGAGCTGCTGTTCGCCTTCGGCCTGACGCTGTTCGCGGGGCTGGCCACGGGTGTGGGCGCCTTCCTGGCCCTGGTCACCCGGCGCACCGATGCCAAGTTCCTCGCGGTGAGCCTCGGCTTCTCGGCCGGCGTGATGATCTACGTGTCCATGATCGAGATCTTCGTCAAGGCCCGGGTGGCCCTGGTCGCGGAGCTCGGGGAGCGCTCGGGGGCGTGGGCCACCGCCGGCGGGTTCTTCGGGGGGATCCTGCTGATCGCGGTGATCGACCGGCTGGTGCCCACGCGCGTCAACCCCCACGAGTACCCGCACGACGACGCCGGGCGGCAGCGCCGGCTCCTGCGGATGGGGACGATGACCGCGGTGGCCATCGCGATCCACAACTTCCCCGAGGGCTTCGCGACCTTCGTGGCCGCGATGCAGGAGCCGTCCGTGGCGATCCCGGTGGTCGTGGCCATCGCGCTGCACAACATCCCGGAGGGGATCTCCGTGGCGGTGCCCATCCACCACGCCACGGGCAGCCGCCGGAGGGCGTTCCGCTGGGCGTTCCTCTCGGGCCTGGCGGAGCCTGTCGGCGGGGTGCTCGGCTACCTCGTCCTGCTCCCCTTCCTCGACGACGTCCTCTTCGGCGTCGTGTTCGCGGGCGTGGCCGGGATCATGGTCTTCATCTCCCTGGACAAGCTGCTGCCCACGGCCCAGGAGTACGGCGAGCACCACCTGTCCGTCTACGGGCTGGTCGCCGGGATGGCGGTCATGGCCGTGAGCCTGCTGCTGTTCGTCTGACGCGGACGCGGACGCGGCGCCCGTGACCGGGTCACGGCGGTGTCGGGGCGACCGGGAGGCCCGCCGCCCGCCCGGCCTCGGCGAACGCGGCGGCGAGGCTCGCCCGGGACGCGTGGGCGTTGAGCCCGCTCGGGCTCGGCAGCGCCCACAGCTGCGCCCCGGCCAGTTCCCGGTCCTGGCGCCCGAGCCGGGCCCCCGGGTCCGCGAACGCGTGCCGGTAGGCGGTGACCCCGGCGACCGCGACGACGGCGGGGCGCAGCCCGGCGACGAGCTCGGCCAGCCGCTCCCGGCCGGCCACGAACTCGGCGGGGTCCAGCTCGTCGGCCCGCGCGGTGGCCCGGGGCACCAGGTTCGTGATGCCGAGACCCCGGCCCAGGACGTGCTCCCGGTCCTCCGCGCTCATCCCGGCCGCGCAGTCCACGAGCCGGCCGGTGAGCCCGGCGTCGTGCAGGGCCGGCCAGAAACGGTTGCCGGGCCGGGCGAAGTGCGCCTGCGTGGCCGCGGCCCACAGGCTCGGGTTGATGCCGCAGATCAGCAGCCGCACGTGCGGGCCGAGCAGGTCGGGCAGGGTCGTGCCCCGGGCGGCCTCGAGGTCCGCCCGGCTCGGCCGGGCGCCGCCGGTCGCGTTCGGGGAGGCCATGACCACATGCTAGGCCGCGCCCCCGCCGCCGGGCACCACGGGCCGGCGGCGGGCGCCCGCCGGGCTACCGTGGTGGCCATGCCCCGACCGACCGAGCTCACCGTGCCCACCGAGAGCGGGCCGGGACGCCTGCTGGTCTCCCCCGCCGAGCACCCCGTCGCGCTGCTGTGGCTCGGGCACGGCGCGGGCGGGGGCGCCGGCGCCCCGGACCTCACCGCCCTCGCCGACGAGCTCCCCCTCCACGGCGTCACGGTCGTGCGCCACGAGCAGCCGTGGGTGCTCGCCGGCCGGAGGGTCGCTCCCCGTCCGGCCGCCCTCGACACCGGGTGGCTGGCCGCCGCGGCGGCCGTGACCGGCTTGGCGGACGGACTGCCCCTGGTCGTCGGGGGCCGCAGCGCCGGGGCCAGGGTGGCGTGCCGGACGGCCGCCGACGTGGGCGCGTCCGCCGTCGTCTGCCTGGCCTTCCCCCTGCACCCGCCGGGACGCCCGGAGCGCTCGCGCGCCGAGGAGCTGCTGCGGCCCACGGTCCCCGTGCTCGTGCTGCAGGGCACGCGGGACGTCTTCGGCTCCGCGGACGAGGTCGCGGCCGCCGCGGACGGCGCGCCGGCCGTCGACGTCGTCCCGGTGGAGGGCGCCGACCACGCCCTGGCGGTCCGCCGGTCCGGGCCCGTGAGCCAGGAGGACACGCTCGCGCTGGTCACCGCCGAGGTGCGCCGCTTCCTCCGGCGGACACGCACGACCCGCTGAGCACCGGCGGGACTTCAACGGCGCGCCGACCGGGACTACCGTGAGGAGCACAGGGTCACCGCGACCCGTCCGCGACCAGGGAGAGAACCGTCATGGCCCGCACCCCAGCATCCTCCGACCCGCTCCGGCCCGATCCCGCCCCCGGGGACGAGCCGCGGACCCCCGCCGCGGACGCGTCCGCCGCGGACCGGCCGGCGCCCGGCCGGGAGCCGGCCGTCCGGCCGCAGACGGCCACGGACCCCGCCCTGGACGGTCACCAGAAGCAGGGCGTCTCGGGCGCCGCGTGGACGGCCCTGATCCTCGGCCTGCTGATCCTGATCCTGCTGCTGGTCTTCATCCTGCAGAACAACGTCCCGGCGGACTTCAACTACCTGGGCTGGCAGTTCAGCCTCCCCCTCGGCGTCGCCATGCTGCTCGCGGCGGTCGCCGGCGCCCTCATCATGGGTCTCGTCGGCTCCGTCCGGCTCTTCAAGCTGGGCCACCGGGTGCGCAAGCTCGAGAAGGAGCGCGCCGACATCAAGCGCGCCCTGCGCTGACCCCCGCCGCCGCCTCGGCGGTCGCCGTCGGTCGCCGGCGGGTGTCTCATGACGTCAGTAACGGGTCGGCCCATTGTGCGGGCGGCAACAGGCAGTAGCCTGACAGCACCCCGAACGACAGGACGGTTCCCATGAGCTCCCCCGCACTCCCCGACGACCGCCCGGCCCCCGAGGACGTCGAGGTGGTCGCCCCCGCGACCGTCGTCGACCTCACCAGCGGCACCGCCCAGATCACGCCCGTGCTGGTCGACGGCGAGGCGCGCTACGCCGTGGACCTGCCCGACCAGCCCTTGGACGACGACGACGTGGCGAGTCTCGCCGTTGCGCTGCAGGCGGCGCAGGCCGGCCCCGCGGTGCTCGTGGACGTCGAGGACTACCTCGAGGCGGCGGCACCGCCGGAGGACGCCGCCGAGACCCCGCGGTAAGGGCCCGGTTCGGTCCGCCGGCACGACGAAGACCTCGGGCCGCGACGTCGAGAACGCCTCGACGTCGCGGCCCGAGATCTTTTCCGCGCCCGGAGGAATGATCTGCCGCACTGCGTGCGAGTCGCACGCGGGCTGACCGCCCCGCATTCCCTAAAGTGATGAGCGGATCCCCCGCCCCCACCGGAGAGACGGCCATGTCACCGAACCCCCCGCAGAACGTCCACCAGAAGCCGGCCTTCGGGCGACTGGGACTGGTCGCCCTGTCCCTGGCCCTGGTCACCGGGTGCACCACTCCCGACAGCGGCGGGATCGACGAGCCCGGCGCGTCTCCCAGCGCCTCGTCCTCCCCGACGTCCGGGGCCACCGGCAGCGCGGAGGCGACGCAGCCGGACCCATCGCCGACCCCGTCGACGACCCCCGGGGCCACCCCGCCGCCCATGCCCGGGGCGCTGCCGGACCAGGACTTCACCTACGACGAGGCCTACGCGGCCTGGCAGGACGGGATGCCCTACTACGACGCCTTCTGCATCCACTACGAACCCGTCACACCGGCCGGGGTGTCGCAGTGCGAGGGCATCGAGAACGGCACCGTCGACAGCATCACCGGTGAGCCCCTCGGGCAGTAGGCAGGACGTGCCGGGCCGCGCGCCGAACCGCCATTGCGGCTGATTGGCGCGCCCGGCCGCAGACCTCGCCCGAGCAGCCGAAGATCCCCCACCGAGACCGAACGGAATGTGTCGCGTCGCCGGTGCGGGACAATCGTCGCGTGGACGATCTGCACGTGCCCCCGGGCCCCGGCGCGCCCCGCGGCCTCAGGGTGCCGGCGGGTGAGCTGGTCGAGCAGTTCTCCCACGCCTCCGGCCCGGGCGGCCAGGGCGTCAACACCACGGACTCCCGGGTGCAGCTCTCTCTCGACCTGGCCACGACGACGGCGCTGAGCGACGCGCAGCGCGCACGTGCCCTCGATCAGCTCGCCGGCAGGCTCTCGGGCACCGTGCTCACCGTCAGCGCCGCCGAGCACCGCTCCCAGCGACAGAACCGCACCGCGGCGAGACAGCGTCTCGCCGCACTCCTGCGCGGCGCCGTGGTGCCGCCGGTGGTCCGGCGAGCGACCCGGCCCACCCACGGCTCGCGCCGTCGCCGTCTCGAAGGAAAACGCCGCCGCTCCGAGACCAAGCAGAACCGCCGGCGCCCCGGGCCGGAATGACCCGCGCCGGCGCGGAGGACCCGCCCGGCTCAGACGTTGAAGCGGAACTCCACGACGTCGCCGTCGCGCATGACGTAGTCCTTGCCCTCGATCCGGACCTTGCCGGCGGCCTTCGCGTCGGCCATGGAGCCGGCGGCGTCGAGGTCCTCGAAGGAGACGATCTCGGCCTTGATGAAGCCGCGCTCGAAGTCGGTGTGGATGACGCCGGCGGCCTGCGGGGCGGTGGCGCCCACGGGGATGGTCCAGGCGCGCGACTCCTTGGGCCCGGCGGTGAGATAGGTCTGCAGCCCGAGGGTGTGGAACCCCGTGCGGGCGAGCTTGTCGAGACCGGCCTCGTCCTGCCCGGACATCTCCAGCATCTCCTTGGCCTCCTCCTCGTCGAGCTCCACGAGCTCGGACTCGAGCTTCGCGTCGAGGAAGACGGCGTCGGCGGGCGCCACGAGCTCGCGCAGCTCCTGCTGCTTGGCCTCGTCGCCGAGCACCCCGTCGTCGGCGTTGAAGACGTAGATGAACGGCTTGGCGGTGAGCAGGCTGAGGTCGCGCAGCTGGTCGACGTCCAGCTTCTCCTTCTCGGCCGCCCCGAAGACGGTGTCCCCGCGCTCGAGGATCGTCTGCGCCTGCTGAATGGCGGCGAGCTTGGCGGGATCGGCCTTCTTGATCTTGACCTGCTTCTCGAGGCGCGGGATCGCGTTCTCGAGGGTCTGCAGGTCGGCGAGGATCAGCTCGGTGTTGATGGTCTCCATGTCCGAGGCGGGGTTGATCTCGCCGTCGACGTGGATGACGTCCGGGTCGTCGAAGGCGCGGACCACCTGGGCGATCGCGTGCGCCTCGCGGATGTTGGCGAGGAACTGGTTGCCCAGGCCCTCCCCCTCGGACGCGCCCTTGACGATGCCGGCGATGTCCACGAAGGACACGGTCGCGGGCAGGATCCGGTCCGAGCCGTGGATCTCCGCGAGCCGGTCCAGCCGCGGGTCCGGCAGGTTGACCACGCCGATGTTCGGCTCGATGGTCGCGAACGGGTAGTTCGCCGCCAGGACGGTGTTGCGGGTCAGCGCGTTGAACAGGGTGGACTTGCCGACGTTGGGCAGTCCGACGATTCCGATAGTAAGAGCCACGGGAGACCATCCTACCGGGCACGGGGCGGGCACGCCGTGCCGTCCCCGAGACCGGTGGCCGAGGTCGTGGGCGTGTCGTGGCCCGTGGGGCTTCCGGGACGGCGCGCGGTGGAGCAGAGTCGGAGCATGACGTCCTTCCCCGCCTCCCGCACTTCGCCGCATCCGAGCCCCGCCGGCCCGACGGCCGGTTCCCCGGCCGTCGACGTCTCCGGCGTCCACAAGGGCTTCGGGCGCGGCGAGCAGCGCGTCCGCGCCGTGGACGGCGTGAGCATGCGCATCGAGCGTGGCGAGGTCGTCGCGCTGCTCGGTCCCAATGGCGCCGGGAAGACCACCCTCCTCGACATGGTCCTGGGCTTCACCGACCCCGACGACGGCACCGTGCGCACCCTCGGCGCCGCCCCGCGCGAGAGCGTGCGGGCAGGGCGGATTGGCGCGGTCCTGCAGACCGGGGGGCTGCTCGACGACCTGTCCGTGCGCGAGACGGTCGCGATGGTCGCGACCCTGCACCGGGACCCGCTGCCCGTGGACGAGGCCCTGGGCCGGGCGGGGGCCGCCGGGTTCGCGCGGCGGAAGGTCTCCAAGTGCTCGGGCGGCGAGCAGCAGCGGCTGCGCTTCGCGCTGGCCCTGCTGCCCGAGCCGGACCTGCTGGTCCTCGACGAGCCGACCGCGGGCATGGACGTCGGCGCCCGGCGGGAGTTCTGGGCCGCGATGCACGCCGAGGCGGAGCGCGGCCGGACGGTCGTGTTCGCCACCCACTACCTCGACGAGGCCGAGGAGTTCGCCGCCCGCACCGTGGTGCTCAAGGGCGGGCGGGTGGTCGCCGATGCCGCCACCGCCGAGGTGCAGGCCCTGGCGGGCCACCGCGTGGTCAGCTTCCGCTGGGAGGGGCCCGGGCCCGTCGTCGTCCCGGGGGCGACCGCGCTGGAGCCCGCCGGCGGACGCCGGCGGCTCACGGGCCCCGACACGGACGCCATCGCCCGCCACCTGCTGACGACCACGGGCGCGAGCGAGCTCGAGATCACCCACGCCGGACTCGAGGAGGCCTTCCTGGGCCTCACCGCCGACTGACCGGCCCCGCTCGCCCCGTCCCGGCTCCCCGCCCCGACGCACCGTCCCTACTCCCCCGTCCCGGAGGACCAGCACCATGAGCATTGCCTACGCCGCCCACGACCTGCGCCGCAACGTGCGCATGGTCGAGAACACCTTCTTCATCGTGGTCCTGCCCGCCGTGCTCTACGTGATGTTCACGGCGCTGGGGGACTTCTCCGACCTCCCGGTGGGCCACGGCAACGCCGGCGGGTACAACATGATCTCGATGGCGGTCTACGGGGCGGTCACCGCGACCACCTCGATCGCCGGCTCCGCCGCCGTGGAGCAGGCACGCGGCTGGGGCCGGCAGATCGGGCTCACGCCGGCGCCGCGGCACGGGTACGTGCTGTCCAAGGTGGCCGTGGCCCTGGCCATGGCCGTGCTGCCCGTCCTCGTGGTCTACGCCGTGGGTGCCCTGACCGGTGCCGAGCTGGGCGGCTGGCGCTGGCCCGCCACGGCGGCGATCGTCGTGGCCGGCTCCTCGGTGTTCGCCCTCTACGGCCTGGCGGCCGGGCTGCTGTTCCGCTCCGAGTCCGCCGTGGGGGCGGCCTCCGGGATGCTCGTGGTGCTCAGCTTCTTCGGCAACCTGTTCGTCCCGCTCACCGGGGTGATGCTCGACATCGCGCGCTTCACCCCGCTCTACGGTCTGGCCGGGCTCGCCCGCTATCCGCTCGTGGAGGGCGACGTCGTGGCGACCAGCGGACCGCCGGTGGAGTCCGACCCTTTGTGGGCGCTGCTGCTGAACACCGGGCTCTGGACGGTGGTCTTCGCGGCCGTGGTGCTGCTGGCCGTGCGCCGGACCACGGTCCGGCGCTGACCGGGCGACGCTCCGGGGAGCGGGGCGGTGAGCGCCGCTGCCGTGGGGTGTCCGGGTGGCGTGCCACACTGCTGGGCATGACCGTCAGCCTCGTCGTCGTCCTCGTTCTGCTCGCCCTGCTGGTGGGCTCCCTCCTGGGCGCCGCCGTGGCGCGGGTCCGTGCCGCCCGGGAGGTTCGGGCGGCGGAGGAGGAGCGGGCCGGGCTGCAGGCCGAGCTCGCCGCCGTCCAGGACCGGCTCGTGGACCTGGCCTCCGAGCGGGCGGCGGCCGTCGAGGCGCGCGCCCAGCTCGAGGACCGTCTGCGGGACGCCGACGCCCGCTCCGTGCAGGACAACAACGTCCTGCGGGCCCTGGCGCCGGTGGCCCACCAGCTGCGCTCGGTCGAGGAGCACGTGACGGCGCTCGAGCGGGACCGGGCCGAGCAGTACGGGGGCATCACCCAGGCCCTCGCCCACACCCGCGAGGTCGGCGACCACCTGCGCACCGCGACCACCTCCCTGTCCTCCGCGCTGCGCTCGGGCTCCGCGCGCGGCCTGTGGGGCGAGGTGCAGCTGCGCCGCGTGGTCGAGTCCGCGGGGATGACCGCGCACGTCGACTTCCGGGAGCAGGTCGCCTCCAACGGCACCACCGCGGACGGCGAGCGCAGCGCGATCCGCCCGGACATGGTGGTGCACCTGCCGGGGGGCCGCGACATCGTCCTGGACGCCAAGGCGCCCATGACCGCCTACCTGCGGGCCCAGGACGCCGAGGACGACGCCGGGCGCCGGGCGCAGCTGGCCGGTCATGCGAAGGCCGTGCGCGGGCACGTGGACGCGCTGGCGTCGAAGAAGTACTGGGAGGCGCGGGACGCCTCCCCCGAGCTGGTGCTGTGCTTCCTGCCCGCCGAGTCCGCGCTCTCCGCGGCCCTGGACGCGGACCCGACCCTCCTGGACCACGCCGCGAGCCGCAACGTGGCGCTCGTGTCGCCGGTCTCGCTGCTCGCCTCGCTCAAGGCCGTGGCGTTCACGTGGCGGCAGAACGGGCTCACGGAGAACGCCAAGGAGCTCTTCGACCTCTCCCGCCAGCTCTACGAGCGGCTGGGCACGGTCGGCAAGCACCTCGACGACATGGGCCGGTCGCTGCAGAAGTCGGTGGAGACCTACAACCGGCTGACGGGCTCCGTGGAGACCCGGGTGTTCCCCACGGCCCGGCGGATCAACGACCTCGACCCCACGCTCGCGGAGGACGATCGGCTCACCACGCGTCCGCTCGTGGTGGCGCCGCGCCCGCTCACGGCGCCGGAGTTCACCGAGGCGGCGCAGCTGCCGCCGGCGCCGGAGGCGGTGCAGCTTCCGGAGCCGGCGGAGCGCCCGGGCCGCACCGAGCCGGGCGGGAGCGTGCCGGGGCAGCTCGACGAGCGCGCGGCGGGCTGAGCGGACGGGTCCGCCCGCGGCTCAGCGGGTGGGGCGGGCCCCGCGGCCGCCGAGCCGGTGGGAGGTGTCCCCGGCCGCGGTGAGCCGGGCGCGCAGCTCCTTGGGGAGGGAGAACAGCACGTCCTCCTCGGCGGTGACGACCTCCTCGACCTCGCCGTAGCCGTAGTCCGCGAGCAGGCGCAGCACGTCCTTGACGAGGACCTCCGGCACGGAGGCTCCGCTGGTGACGCCCACGGTGGCGACGCCCTCGAACCAGGACTCGTCCACCTGGTTCGCGAAGTCCACGCGCTCGGCGCGGCGGGCGCCGTACTCGAGGGCGACCTCCTTGAGCCGCACGGAGTTCGAGGAGTTCGCCGAGCCCACGACGATCACGAGGTCAGCGTCCGGGGCGATCTTCTTGATCGCGGTCTGCCGGTTGGAGGTGGCGTAGCAGATGTCGTCGCTGGGCGGGTCCTGCAGGGAGGGGAAGCGCTCGCGCAGCTTCTGCACGGTCTCCAGGGTCTCGTCCACGCTGAGGGTGGTCTGGGAGAGCCAGACGACCTTCTCCGGGTCGCGGACGACGACCTGGCCGACCTCGTCCGGGCTGTTCACCACCTGGATGTGCTCGGGGGCCTCGCCGGCGGTGCCCTCGACCTCCTCGTGGCCGTCGTGGCCGATCAGGAGGATGTCGTAGTCGCTCTTCGCGAAGCGCACGGCCTCGCGGTGGACCTTGGTGACCAGCGGGCACGTGGCGTCGATGGTGCGCAACTCGCGGGACTTCGCGGACTCCACCACGGCCGGGGAGACGCCGTGGGCGGAGAAGATCAGCAGGGACCCTTCGGGGACCTCGTCGGTCTCCTCGACGAACACGGCGCCCTGCTCCTCGAGGGTGCTCACCACGAACTTGTTGTGCACGATCTCCTTGCGCACGTACACGGGGGCGCCGTAGTGCTCGAGCGCCTTCTCCACGGCGATGACGGCGCGGTCGACGCCGGCGCAGTAGCCGCGGGGGGACGCGAGCAGGACCTTCTTCGGTCCGGCCACGGGAGCGGCGGCGGCCACGTCCTCCGGCGAGCGCCGGGAACGGGGGACGGTGGGCATGGAGAGCGCAACGGTGGTCGGCATGGCCTCCATGCTACGCGGTGGGGCGGGGCCCGCGCCGTGATCCGCCCGACACGAGGATGGCCCCGACGAGGCCCACGACGCCCGTGATCCCGGCAGCCCAGGCGGCCGTGACCATCTGCTCGCCGAGGGAGTCGGTGAGCAGGAGGACGGCCCGGTCGGCGGCGAGCCGGACCACGGGGTCGCCGCCGAGCATGCCGGAGGCCCGCTGCACGCCCTGCTCCACGAGCAACCACGCGACGCCCAGTCCGGCCAGGGTCCCCAGCCCCAGCACGGCGAGCACGGCGAAGCGGTGCCGGGTCACGAGCAGCGCGAGCACGGCGAGCACCACGGCGGTCCACGTGAGCGGGACGGCCAGGTCGGTGACCCGGGTGCCCGCCTCGATCAGGCGCCCGGTGTTCGACCCCGGGACGGTGATCCGGCTCTCGCGCTCCGCCAGCCCGACGTCCACTCCGACGGCCCGCTGCACGGCGGCGTCGACCTCCCGGAGGACGGGGGCGATGTCCAGCACGAGGTCCTTCGGCGGCTCCTCCACCGCGCCGTCCACGGGGACGTTGGCCTCGTGGGTGCGGGTGAGCGCCTCCGTCCACGCGCGCTGGTAGGCGGGGTCGGCGGTGAGGTCCGCGGCGACGTCGGCCGCACGGCGGGCGGCGTCCTCGAGCATCCGGTCGAGGAACCCGACGCCGGTGGCCCGCTCCCCCACGATCCGGTCGGCCACCTGCCCCACCGCGCTGCGGGCCAGCTCCTCCTGGAACGGCCGGTCCTCGGCGAGGGTGCCCACCACCCGGGTGAAGCCGTCGCGGGAGACCAGGGTGTCCTGGGCCCAGTGCAGGGGCACGAGCAGCGCCACGAGGGACGCGGCGGCGAGGCCCAGGACGGTGCCGAGGCCGGTGCGCAGGACGGTCGTGGCGCGTCGTCGGGGGCGGGGCGCGGAACGGGGCGCGGAGCGGTGTCCGGGGGCGGGGGGTGCTGAGAGGCTCACGGAACCACTGTACGCACGGGCGGAGCGCGTGCACGGGTGTCCCCGTCGGGTGGTAAGCATGAGGCATGACGTATCTGGAGCCGCAGCAGGACGCCCCGGCGGGCGGCGAGCGGGAGCTGCCGCAGCGGGCGGACCGGACCACCCCGGAGAACCCGTGGCCGCTGCGGATGCTCTCCGAGAACCTGCACGCCTACATCGCCCGCTGCGCGCCCACGTGGGTCGAGGGGCAGATCATCGAGCTCAACCGGCGCGCCCGCGTCACCTACGTGACCCTGCGGGACGTCGACGCCGAGATCTCCGTGCCCGTGACCCTCTTCGCCAACGAGACCGCCCACCTGGACCGTCCCCTGGAGAAGGGGATGCGGGTGGTCGCCCAGCTCAAACCGGACTTCTGGGCCAAGACCGGCCGGCTGTCCATGCTGGGCCGCGGCATCCGCCCGGTGGGCCTGGGCGACCTGCTGGAGCGGCTCGAGCGGCTGCGGCGCGCCCTCGCCGAGGAGGGGCTCTTCGACGCCGCCCGGAAGAAGCCCCTGCCCCTGCTCCCCCGCCGGGTCGGCCTCGTCACGGGGCGCAACTCGGACGCCGAGAAGGACGTCATCCGCAACGCGTCCCTGCGCTGGCCGGCCGTGGACTTCGAGGTGCGGGAGGTCGCGGTCCAGGGCTCCGGCGCGGTGCGCGCCGTGACCCAGGCGCTGCGCGAGCTCGACGCCATGGCCGAGGTGGACGTCATCGTGATCGCCCGCGGCGGCGGCTCCTTCGAGGACCTCCTGGCCTTCAGCGACGAGTCCCTGATCCGGGCCGTGGCGGCCGCCCGCACCCCGGTGGTCAGCGCCATCGGGCACGAGAACGACCAGCCGCTGCTCGACTGGGTGGCCGACCTGCGGGCCTCGACCCCCACGGACGCCGGCAAGCGGATCGTCCCCGACGTCGTCGAGGAGCGCGCCGGGGTGGCCCGGGCCCGGGCGGGCCTGGACCGCGCCGTGCGAGGCTTCCTGGACCGGGAGGCCGCCGGTCTGACCGCCGTGCGCACCCGGCCCGTCCTGGCCCAGCCGGAGGACATGATCCTGCTCCGGGAGGAGGACGTGGACCGGTGGCGCACCCGGGCGCTGTCCGCCGTGGACTCCCGGACCCTGCGGGAGCGGGACGCCGTGCGCTCCCTGCGCGCCCGGGTGCGGGCGCTGTCCCCCCAGGAGACCCTGCAGCGCGGCTACTCCGTGGTCCTGGACGCCTCCGGCGCCGTGGTCACCGACGCCGCCGCCGTGCGCGCCGGGGACCTGCTGGGGGTGCGCCTGGCCGCGGGCGAGCTCGGCGTGCGCACCGAGACCGTCTCCGCCCGGCGCCCGGGCGAGCACCCCGGCTCCCCCTGACCCACCGGGGCACCGGCACCACCGCCGTCCCCGACCGTTCCGAACGAGAGGCGCCACCCATGGCGAGCACCGACCACCCCGCAGCACCCGACCTGTCCGACATCGCCGGCCTGGGCTACGAGCAGGCCCGCGAGGAGCTCGTGCAGGTCGTCTCCCGGCTCGAGGCCGGGGGCACGTCCCTCGAGGAGTCCCTCGCGCTCTGGGAGCGCGGCGAGGCCCTCGCCACCCGCTGCGAGCAGTGGCTCGACGGCGCCCGCGAGCGGCTCGACGCGGCCCGGAGCCGGCGCGCGGACGCCGACGGGGGCGACGGCGAGGAGGGCGCCGGGCGCGGCTGAGCCGGCCCGGCCCGCCGTGGCGCGGGTCAGAGCTCGGAGAGGCGCCGGCGCGCGTCCTCGACGTCGTAGCCGGGGTCCGGCCAGTCGAGCCGCAGGCCCGCGAGCGCGGAGATCAGCAGGTCCTGGACCACGGCCCGGGCGTACCACTTCCGGTCGGTGGGCACCACGTACCAGGGCGCGTGGTCGGCGTCGGTCGCGTCGATGGCCCGTTCGTAGGCGGCCATGTAGGTCTCCCACCGGCTGCGCGCCTCGAGGTCCGAGGGATCGAACTTCCACTGCTTCGTCCGGTCGCTCATGCGGGCGAGGAGGTTCTCGCGCTGCTCGTCCAGGCCCAGGTGCAGGAAGACCTTGACGACCACCACCCCGTCGTCGGCGAGCTCCTGCTCGAAGTGCCGGATCTCGGTGTAGCGCCGCTCGAGCTGCCGGTCGTCGAGCACGTCGTGCACCACGGGCACCAGCACGTCCTCGTAGTGGGACCGGTCGAACGCGCCGATCACCCCGGGCCGGGGCAGCTGGCGCCGCACCCGCTGGAGGAAGTGCTGGGCGGCCTCCTCCTCGGTGGGCCGGCCGAAGCCGTGGGTGTGCACGCCGTGCGGGCTGAGCCCGCCCAGCACGTGCTGGATGACGCCGCCCTTCCCGGAGGTGTCCATGCCCTGCAGCACGAGCAGCACCCGGTGCCGGGCGCCCACCGTGGCGTTGGCGTAGATCTGGCGCTGCAGCCGGGACAGCTCGGCGTCCCGGGCGGCCCGCAGCGCGGTGCCCTGCTGCTTCTTCCCCCGGAACCCGGGGGTGGAGCGGGTGTCCACCGCGTCCAGGGACAGGCCCGGCCGGGCGCGCAGCAGAGGCCGTACGTCCTGCTCGAACCCGGTGCCGGGGCTCTGGTCGGCTGCGCTCATGCGGGACCTCCTGGGAGTGCGGGGCGGGCCGCGGGGCGCGGCCCGCCGGTCACTGGCGGTAGTTGCCGAGGAACTCCTCGATCCGGTCCAGCGCCGTGGCCAGCATCTCCACGGACGGCAGGGTGACGAGGCGGAAGTGGTCGGGCTCCGGCCAGTTGAACGCCCGGCCGTGGCTGACGAGGATCTTCTGCTCCTTGAGCAGGTCGAGGGCGAACTTCTCGTCGTCGACGATGTTGAACTTCTCCACGTCGAGCTTGGGGAACAGGTACAGGGCGCCGTCGGCCTGCCGGCAGGACACGCCGTCGATCTCGTTGAGCCGCCGGTGGGCGAGGTCGCGCTGGGCCTTGAGCCGCCCGCCCGGGAGGATGAGGTCGTTGATC
>NZ_NSKF01000028.1:0-43142 GCF_002287015.1 Kocuria sp. WN036 | reverse complement strand
GAGCACGAGCCGGGTGCCGTCCGCCGGCCAGGCGCGGCGCACCCGCAGCGGCCGCCCGTCGGCGTCCGGCACGGTCTCCGGCACGCGCACGGGGCGGGTCCGCGGGACGTGCCCACTGCCGGAGTCCACGACGTGCACCGGATCCCCGCCGGCGGGCACAGGGTCGGCAGGCACGGGGCCGGCGGGCACACGGTCGGCGGGCACGGCGCCGCGCGGCACGGACGGCGGGGCGCCCGGCGCGGACGGCACGGGCTCCGGCGCGAGTGTGGGGGTCACCGGCGCCCGCTGCGCCTGATCCACCAGCCGCTGCGCGAGCTCGATCCGCCGGTCCGTGCGCTCCCGCCAGTCGGCGGCGGCCGAGCGGAAGGGCTCCATGCTCCGGGCGAGGACGTGGAACGCGGCCCAGGCCAGGATCTCGGACCATGGCGGCAGCGCCGCCCCGGACCCGTACCCGCGCAGCAGGGCGCCCGTCAGGGACAGCTCCTCGGCTGCGGCGGGGGGCTGTTCGGCGCCCGGGCCGAGGAGCTCCACGGCGAGGAAGCTGCCGAGGTCGTCGGCCGCCGTGCCGGTGCGGACCCGGTCGAGGTCGGCGAGCCGGAGCTCCGGCGCCCCCGGGCCCCCGTCGCCGCGCACGAGCACCTGGTCCGCGGAGAAGTCCCCGTGCAGCATCCGCACGGGGGCCCCGGTGCGGTCCGCCAGGGCCTCGGCCACGACCCGGCCGGTCCGGGCGCAGCGGACGCCCGACCGCCGGTCGAGGGCGGACAGGTCGGCGGCCAGCGAGCGCAGCTTCCGGCCCGCGTCCAGGGGGGCGCCGACCCGTGCGGGGCCGAGGAGCGCCGGTCCGCGCTCGTGCAGCTGCGCCAGTGCCGTGCCCGCGGCGGCGGCGGCCTGGAGCACGGGCCCTCCGGGTCCGGTGCCGGGGCCTGGGCCGTCCGGGGCCGCGGCGCGGGCTGCGAGGTCGCCGTCCCCGAACCAGGGGTAGTGCAGCACGTGCGGTGACACGGAGAGGCCGGGGACGGGCACCGGGGCGAGCACCGGGATCCCGGCGGCGGCGAGCCGGGTCAGCAGCACCGGGTCCGCGGGGGCGGGGCCGGCGGTGAGCTTCGTGACCCGGCCGGCCCCGCCGCTGTCGGCGCCCGTGAGGACCGCGCGGCGGCGGGGGTTGTAGCGCAGCAGCCGGGCGGGGTCCCCCGGCTGCCCGAGCCGCCGGGCCCGGTCCGGCCCGAGCACGGCGAGCGCGCGCCGCAGCTCGGGGTCCGTGCTGATCGTCCCCACGGCCAGACGGTGACCGGGGCGTCCCGGCACGTCCGCGACCAGCACGGGCGCCGGCCGGCCGTCCCGCGCGGCGCGGGCCAGGACCTTCTCGAGCTTGTCCCCCCCGTCCCCGGCGGGGGCGTAGGCGGCGACCCAGTGCACCGCGCCCGTGGTCCCGGCGTCCACGCGGGCCACGACCGAGACGCCGGGCTTGTAGCGCAGGTGGCTGGTGCGCAGCGGGCCGCCGAGCTGGTGGCCGAAGAGCTCGGTGAGCCGGCCGGGGTCGAGGACCGCGGCGAGCGCGGGCAGGCTCTCCCAGGAGTCGGGCAGGTGCAGCGTCACGAGCGGACCTCCCGGCGGTCCTGCGCCCGCTGCTGCTCGACCCACGCGGCGAACACGCCGTCCGGCCGGGCGAGCAGCTCCTCGGGGGCGCCGTCGAGCAGGATGCGCCCGTCCTGGACCCACAGCACGCGGTCGGCGGCGAGCGCGAGGGCGGCGTCGTGGGTCACCGCCAGGGACGTGCGGCCGCGGACCAGGCGCCCGAGGGCGTCCAGCACGTCCCGGGCGGACCGGGGGTCGAGTCCGGTGGTGGCCTCGTCGAGCAGCACGACGGGTGCGTCGCGCAGCAGGGCGCGCGCGATGGCCAGCCGCTGGCGCTGCCCGCCCGAGACGGTCGAGCCGCGCTCCCCCACCGGGGTGTCGTAGCCCTGCGGGAACGCCGTCACGAACTCGTGGGCCTGGGCGGCGGACGCGGCGGCCTCGACCTCGGCGTCGGTGGCCCCCGGGCGGCCGAGCCGGATGTTCTCCCGCACGGTGCCGTGGAAGAGGACGGAGTCCTGCAGCAGCAGGGCGGTGCTGCCGCGCACCGTGCCGAGGCTCAGGGCGCGCAGGTCGTGGCCGTCGAGGGTCACGGACCCGGCGACCGGGTCCATCATCCGCACCAGCAGGGAGACGAGGGTCGACTTCCCGGAGCCGGACGGGCCGACGACGGCGACGTGCTGGCCCGCCGGGATCACGAGGTCGACGTCGCGCAGCACGGTGCGCCCGCCGTGCTCCGGGTCCCCGTACGCGGCGTCCACGTGGTGGAGGGCGATCTCCCCGCGCACCCCGGGCAGGACCAGGGCGCCCGAGGCCTCCCGCACGTCCACGGGCTCCGCCACGAGGTCGGCCACCCGCTCCCCGGAGGCCGCGGCGCGGGCGATGCGCCCGGTGTACTTGGCCATGTCCCGCAGGGGCTTCATGCACGTCTTGAGATAGGTCGTGAACAGGACCAGGTCGCCCAGGCTCATGGCGCCCTCGAGCACCCGCAGGCCGCCGCCGAAGATCACGGCCGCGGTGGCCACGCCCACGATCACGTCCGTGGCCCGCTCGAGCGCGGCGGCCAGACGGCGGGACTGCACGCCCTGGGTGAGAGCCTGCCGGTTGGCGCGGCCGAAGGAGCCGGCCATGTGCTCCTCCAGCCCGTAGGCCTGGACGGTGCGGATCGCGCCGAGGGACTCGTGGGCGGTGTTCGCCAGCGCGCCCTCCCCCTGCCGGGTCCGGCGCGAGGCCTCGGTGATCCGCCCGGAGGACCCTCGGCCCACCAGCAGGAAGGCCAGGATCGCCACGACCACCACGAGGGCCAGGAGCCAGTCGAGGAAGAGCATCACCGTGCACATGACCACGAGGGTGATGACGTTGGCCAGCAGCGGCAGGCCCGCGGTGACGGCCACCTCCTGGAGCTTGCCGATGTCCGAGACGAGGCGCTGGACCGTGTCCCCGGCCCGGGAGACCGAGTGGTAGCGGTCCGAGAGCGCCTGGACGTGCGCGAACACCCGTTCGCGCAGGGCGGTGGAGACCCGGGAGCCGACGAGGGCGAACGCGACCGTGGCGAGGTAGTTGGCGAGCGCGCGGAACCCCACCACCGCGACCGTGGCCAGCCCGGCGGCCGCGAGCAGCTGCCACGAGGCCTCCGGGATCCACGGGTCGACGTTGTCGGCGCCGAGGGAGAGGGACACGGCGTCGACGACGATCTTCAGCGGCCACGGCTCGAGCACGCGGAAGGCCACCTCGGCCAGGAGCACCACGACGCCGCCCGCGGCGAGCAGCCGGTGCTCGCGCAGGTGCGGGGTGAGCAGCCCGAGGGTGCGCCGGAGGGCCCTGCGGTCGAGCCGCCTGCCCCCGCTCACCGCGGCGCTCCCTGCAGTGCTCCCGGTGCGGCCGGGCGCGGTGCGGCGCCGCTGCGGGGTCGCGTGCCGGTGGGATCCGGAGGGGCGAGGTCCGTGCCGGCGAGGATGCCGTCGAGCACCGCGGTCCAGGAGCGCCGGGCGACCGCGTCGCGGCGGCCGGCGCGTCCCAGGGCACGCCGCCGGCCGGGATCGGCCACCAGCGCGTCGACGGCGCCGGCCAGCGCGGTGGGGTCCGAGGGCGCCACGAGCAGCCCGGTCACCCCGTCCTCGACCGCGGCCGGCACCTGGCC
This sequence comes from Kocuria sp. WN036, assembly GCF_002287015.1. NCBI lineage: Bacteria > Bacillati > Actinomycetota > Actinomycetes > Micrococcales > Micrococcaceae > Kocuria > Kocuria sp. WN036. The sequence goes on along the minus strand of NZ_NSKF01000028.1, from coordinate 39,430 downwards.
CACGCGGGACGCGACGACCGGCAGGGCCGCGGCGGCGTACTCGTAGATCTTCAGCGGCGAGAAGTACTGGTCCGCGGCGTCCTCCGTGGCGGGATAGGGCGCGACGGCCACGGCGCAGTCGGCCAGCAGCCCGGGCACCGCGGCGGGGGGCACCGCGCCGGTGAACTCGGCGTCGACGCCCAGCTCGGCGGCCAGCTCCTCGAGGGACGCCCGCTGGGGGCCGTCCCCCACCACGCGCAGGCGCCAGTCGGCGGCGGCCTCCGCGCGGGCCCGGATCAGGTGCTCCACGCCGTGCCAGGGCTTGAGCGTGCCGACGAACACGACGACCGGCGACACGGGGTCCGGTCCCCGGGCGGCGGAGTCGCGGCACGGACGGATGCGCTCCACGTTCACCCCGTTGGGGGCGACCAGGACCCGGCCGGCCGGCCCGCCGGTGTCGGCCACGGTCCGCTCCACCCAGCGGGCGACCGGCTCGGAGACGCAGGCCGTGCGCTCGGCGGCGGCGACCTGCGCGGCGAGCGCGGCGCGGGCGGCCGCCCCGTCCACGAGGTCGCGGTGGGTCCGCTGCTCGTCGATCAGCGGCGAGTTCACCTCGAGGACGCCCGGGACGCCGAGCGCGCCGGTGATCCCGGCCAGGGCGGTCGAGAACAGGGAGTGCCGCTCGTGCACCGCGTCGGCGCCGTCGGCGACGACCCGCTCCGTGATCCGGCGGGCGGCGTCCGCCTGGGCCCGCTCCCGGGCCGCGACGCGCGCGGCGCGGCCGGGAGCGGCGGACGCGGGGGCCGCCGGAACCGGGACGTGGACGACCGGGACGTCGGCGAGGTCGGCGGGGACGTCGTCGCCGACCCGGGTGGCGTAGAGGCGGACCTCGGCGCCGCGGGCGCGCCAGGCGCGCAGGATCTCCTGGACGTGGACGGAGGCGCCCTTGGTGCCGAACACGGGGACGCCGGGGTCGGCGCAGACGTAGGCGAGACGCATCAGCGGTCGGCTCCTTCGCGGAGGGGGACGGGTCCTGGGACGGGGTCGGCGGCTCGGGCAGGAGCCGGGGCGGGCTCTCGGGTCCGGCCCCGGGGCGGCAGCAGGCTCGGGGCCTCCGGGGGGCGTGCGGCGTGCCGGACAGGGCCCCGGGCCGGGTCGGGCTCCGCCCGGTCCGGGACCGGCGGGGGCAGCAGCGCCTGCAGGGCGGCGGCCTGGCCGGTCGAGTCGTAGTCCCGGGTCACGAGGGCGCGGGCGGCCCGGGCGGCGCCCACCCGGTCGAATCCGGGGTCGGCGACCGCGGCGAGCGCGCCGAGCAGGGCGTCGTCGTCGTCGGCGGGGACGAGGACCCCGGTGCGCGGGGCCGCGTTGCGGACCACCTCGGGGATGCCGGTGACGTCGCTCGCGATCACGGGCACGCCCATGGCCATCGCCTCGAGCAGCACGGTGGGCAGGCCGTCGGCGTTGCCGTCGGCGCCCACCGTGCACGGGGCCGCGAAGACGTCCGCGGCGCGCAGCAGCCGGCCGACCTCGGCCTGGGTGCGGGGCCCGACGAGGTCGACGACGTCCCCGGCGCCGAGCTCCGCGACCAGGGCGCGCAGCGGCCCCTCCAGCTCGCCGCCGCCGGCGACGGTGACGGACAGCCGCCCGCCCTGCTCCCGGTACCGGGCGGCCGCCCGCACGAGGCGGTCGAAGCCCTTCTTCTCCACGAGCCGCCCCACGGCCACGACCCGCAGGGTCTCCCCCACGGGCGCGGGGTCCCGGTAGGGGAAGCGGGCGAGCTCCAGGCCGTTGCGCACGAGCCGCAGCCGGTGCGCGTGCGCGGGGAACGCGGAGGCCAGGTGCCGCCGGTTGTACTCGGAGATCGCCACCACGTGCTCCGCCCGCTCGAGGGTGCGGCGCAGCCGGGCGGGGTCCACGGACTCGTGGAAGATGTCCTTCGCGTGGGTCGTCACGGAGAACGGCACCCCCGTGAGCCGGGAGGCGATCTCGGCGACGTGCGCGGCGAGGGTCGCGAAGTGCGCGTGCAGGTGCGTGATGCCCTGCTCCACGACCCGGGTGGCCAGCGCCACCCCCTGGTGGACCTCGGAGGCCTCCGTGCCGGCCAGCTCCGGGAGCAGGGCGGCGAAGCGGGGGCCGAAGCCGGGGACCACCTCCGCCGCGCGGGCCAGGACGGCCCAGCCGGCGGAGGCCCGCTCGGGGCGCTCCACGTGGTGGACCGGTGCCTGGACGCGGGCCGGCTCGGGGTGGAAGCGCGGGTCGGTGCTGTGCCGGAGGGCGAAGATCGTGAGGTCCTCGCCCTGGGCCTCCCGGGCCAGGACCTCGGTGACCACGAAGGTCTCCGAGAAGCGGGGGTAGACCTTCAGCACGTAGCCGATGCGGTGGCCGCTCACCGGAGGCCTCCGGCACGGGCCGGCACGGCCTGCGCGGGCACCGGCGGCGGGCCCGCGGGCAGGAGCCGCGCCGCGAGGACGGGCACGGCGTGCAGCCCGTCGAGCGCCAGGTGCCGGCGCAGCCGCACGGTGCCGACCACGCGGTGCAGCCAGCCGCTGAGCGCGGCGCCGGTGAGGGCGTCGGCGGTCAGCACGTCCACCGCGCCGTGGGCCTGGAGGGCGCGGGCCCGGATCAGCTGCTCCTGCCGGGGCCGGTCGCGCGGGACCAGGAGCGCGGGGGTGTTCGTGGTGAGGATCTCGGCGACCGAGTTGTAGCCGCCCATCGACACCACCGCGCTCGCGTCCACCACCTCCGCGAGCGCGTCGGGCACGGACGGCAGGACGAGGGCGCCCGGCACGGCGGCGGCGCGCACCTGCTCGGCGTGCTCCTCCGGCATCTGCGGACCCGTGATCACCACGTGCCGGTGGCCGTGGGGCACCCGGGCGCGCGCCGCCGCGAGGGTGAGGCGGTGGCCGTCGGAGCCCCCGCCGGCCATGGTGAGGACGTAGGGGCGGTCCACGCCGCTCGTGCGCCGTCCGGCGGCCCGGCCGGTGGCGAGGTAGCCGGTGTGGCGGACCAGGTCGGCGAGCTCGGCGGGGATCTCGCCGGAGGCCACCGGGTCGTGCACCGCGCGGTCGCCGTACACCCAGATCTGGTCGTAAACCTCCCGCACGGGGTCCAGGTCCCCGAGCGCGGCCCACTCGCGGGCCGCGGCCGCGGGCTCGTCGAGGACCTCGCGCAGGCCGAGGACCACCGCCGTGCCGGGGCTCCGGTCCCGGAGCCTGCGCAGCGGCTCCAGCAGCTCCCGGTCCACCCCCCAGGCGTGGCGGTCGACGACGACGAGGTGCGGGCGGAAGGCAGTGAGCGCGGCGTCCACCATCCCGGAGCGCAGGGCGGTCAGGTGGCGCATGTCCACGGAGAGGTTGCGGGGCGCGTAGCCGCCCGCGCCCTTGCGGATCCCGGGCAGCACCACCCAGTCGAAGCCGTCGGGGCGCCCGTAGGACGTGGCGGCGTCGATGCCGGTCAGCAGCATGCCCGTCACCGGGCGCCCCGTCAGCGCCGGCAGGTGCTGGGCGAGGGACCGGGCGAGGGCCAGGTTCCGGCGGGTGTGGCCCAGGCCCTGGGAGTCGTGGGAGTACAGCACCACCCGCAGCTCGTCGTCGCTCATCGTGTCCTCCTCGGGGGATCAGCGCCGGTGGGTCCGGCGCCGGTGCGGCTGCCGCCCACTGTGGCCGAGGGACATGATGAGAACATGAGCCGTCGATGAAAAGGTTCTCATCTGCGGACGCCCGGCCCGCCGGGACCGGCCCGGAGGCCCCGGCGGGCCGGTCCGCCCGGGTGGACCGGCCGCGGGCCGGCTCAGCCGCCGAAGACCGGCGCGACCGCCTTGACCAGCTGCTGGCCGCCCAGGACGGCGAAGAGCAGGGCCGTGATGCCCAGGGCGATGTTGGTGTGGAGCTTGTTGGCCCACTCCTTCGGGATCCGGCTGCCGTTGAGCAGGCCCAGCAGCGTGAGGGCGAGGAACGGCATGAACAGCGAGCCGAGGACGCCGTAGGCCAGGATCAGGCCGATCGGCTGCCCCAGGGCGAAGAGGACCATGGGCGGGAACGTCAGCCACAGCACGTAGAAGCGGAAGTACTTGCCGCCCACCCGGGTGTCGGGGTGGCCGGACTCCTTGCCGCGGATGTTGCCCCAGAAGTCCGCGAACATGAGGGAGACGCCGTTCCAGACGCCGATGATCGAGGAGAAGGACGCGGCCCAGAAGCCGATGAGGAAGCCGGTGCCGACCACGTCGCCGTACTCCGCGCGCAGCACGGCGTAGAGGTCGAGCAGGCCCTCGTCACCGGAGCTGAGCGCCACCCCGGCGGAGCGGACCACCTCGGCGCCCACCACGAGCATGGCGATGACGAAGACCCCGGTCACGACGTAGGCCATGGAGTTGTCGATCCGCATGACACGCATCCACTTGGGCGTGTACCACCCCTTCTCGCGCAGCCAGTAGCCGTAGGCCGCGAGCGTGATGGTGCCGCCCACGCCCCCGGCGAGCGCCAGCGTGTAGAGCACGCCGCCCTCCGGGATGACGGGCACCAGGCCCGTCAGCATCTCGGGGATGTTGGGGGCGGCGATGACCGCCAGCCCCACCACGGTGACGAACATCAGGCCGACCAGGGCGGCGGTGACCTTCTCGAAGAAGGAGTACTTCCCGAACCACACCATGACGAAGCCGAGCAGCCCCATGATGATCGCCCAGGCCCACAGGGGCAGGACGGGGAACACCGCCGCGAGGGGCAGCGCCGCCGAGGACATCGCGGTGGCGCCGTAGACGAAGCCCCAGATCATGATGTACGGGCCGAAGTACCAGGTGGTCCAGCGGCCCAGTGACCGCCAGCCCTCGAAGATCGTCCTGCCGGTGGCCAGGGTGAAGCGCCCGGCGCCCTCCACGAGGATGATCTTGAGGATCACGCCGAGGATCACCGCCCACAGCAGTCCGTACCCGTACCGGGACCCGGCGACCAGGGTGGCGACCATGTCGGCGGCGCCGACGCCCGTGGCGGCGACCACCAGGCCGGGGCCGACGATCTTCCACTTGGCGGGCGCCCCGCCGTCGTCGTCCGTGCGGGCGCGGTGGGCCGCGAAAGACTTCTCGTTCGCTTCGCTCATGTTGGTTCCTCGTCAGATCGGTCCGTCGGGTGGCCGGGGCCGTGCCCCGGATCACCCTACCGGGCCGGTGCCGATCAGAGCTTGGCGAGGCGGTAGCCGGCTCCGCGCACGGTGACGATGCGCTCCGCGCCGAGCTTGTTGCGCAGGTAGCGGACGTAGACGTCCACCACGTTGGACGAGCCGTCGAAGTCGTAGCCCCAGACCTTGTTCAGCAGCTGCTCGCGCGTGAGCACCTGACCGGGGCTCTCGAGGAACGCCCTGGCCATGGCGAACTCCCGGGCGGAGAGCTCGACCTGCCGGTCCTCGAGCACCGCGCACCGGGTCCCGACGTCGAGGGCGAGCCCGCCGTAGCGCAGCCCGTCGTCGGTCTGCTCGGCCACCGCGCGGTCCCGGAGCCGGGCCCGGACGCGCGCCAGCAGCTCCTGGAACCGGAACGGCTTCGCGAGGTAGTCGTCGGCCCCCTGCTCCAGCCCCGCGACGGTGTCCTCGACCGAGTCGCGGGCGGTGCACATGATCACGGGGATCGAGAAGCCCAGGGACCGCAGCACCGAGAGCACCTGGAAGCCGTCCATGCCCGGCAGACCCACGTCGAGGACGAGCAGGTCGAACTCCCCGGTGCTCGCGTAGTCGAGGGCGCTCGTGCCGTCCTCGACCACGGTGGTCGTGTAGCCCGCGGCGCGCAGGCCCTTCTGGATGAAGCGCGCGATGCGCTCCTCGTCCTCGGCGATGAGGATGCTGGCCATGAGGTGCCTCTACTTCCTGGAGGGTGCGGGGCTGAGGTCGGGACCGGGCACGGGGGCCGGAGGCACCGCTGCACCGGACCCGGCGGCACCGGACGGGGGGACCGGGGCCGCGGCGGGCGGGGACTCGGGCAGACGGAGCGTGAACGTGGCGCCGCGGCCGGGGCTCGACCGCAGCCCCACGGTCCCGCCGTGCCCGTGGGCGATGGCGGCCACGATCGCGAGGCCGAGCCCGGAGCCCTCCACGGTGCGCCCGGTCTCGGCCCGGCCGAAGCGCTCGAAGATCCGCTGCTGGTCCTCCGGGGCCACGCCCACGCCGGTGTCCCGGACCCACACCTCGAGGCTGCGCGCGGGGGTGTCCTCGCCGGGCGCGGCGGGCCCGGTGGCCCAGGCGGCGCCGAGGGCCACGAGGTCCCCGGGGGCGGAGAACTTCACCGCGTTGGCGGCGAGCTGCACGACCGCCTGGGTGAGCCGCTGCGCGTCGGCCACGACCTGCCCCTCGGCCCGCGCCTCGAGCTCCCAGCGCCGGTCCCCCAGCGCGCGCAGCCGGTCCATCGTGTCGTCGAGCCAGGCGGGGACGTCCACGGGGCCGGGGCGGATGAAGTCGGCGCGCTGGGCCTTGGCGAGCAGCAGCAGGTCCTCCACGAGGCGGTTCATCCGCTCGATCTCGTCGAGGAGCATCGCCCGGGTCTCCTCGACGTCGGCGGGGTCGTGCTCGTCCATCAGCTCGAGGTTGCCGTGCAGGATGGTCAGGGGGGTGCGCAGCTCGTGCGCGGCGTCGTCGAGGAACTGGCGCTGCTGGACGAAGGCCGCCTCGATCCGGCTGAGCATGCCGTTGAAGTTCACGGCGAGCTGGCCCACGTCCGAGTCGTCCTGCGTGACGGGAACGCGTCGCCCCAGGTCGTCCGGGCTGATCTGCTCCGTGGCCCGGCGCAGGCGGGTGATCGGGGCAGTGACCCGGCCCACCAGGACGTAGGCCACCAGCCCCGCCACGACCGTCGTGAGGGCGGCGATGCCGAGGTAGCGCCACAGCGAGTCCAGCACGATCCGGCGCTGGGCGCTCATGTCGAAGCCGACCACGAGGTAGCCCTGGCGCGGGTCCTCGTCCAGGACCACCGAGATGACGCCGAGACGGAGCGTCCGGCCGTCCTGCTCGAGGTCGAAGACGACGGTCTGCCCGGGCCGGGCCCGCTCCACGGCCGCGGCGAGCGTGGCGGGGGCGTCGAGCTGGAACCGTGACCGGTCGGCGTGCTCGAACGCCGGCTCGCCGCCGACGAGCGCGAGGATGCTCTCGTGCTCCCCGGGCACCGTGGTGGTCATGAAGGTGTAGAAGAGCTGCGGCAGGTCCGTGAACGGCTCCTCGGCCGTGGCGTCCAGGTCCTCCGAGAGGGAGGCGTCCGGGCCGAGCGGTCCGCGCTGCGCGAGCCGCTGCAGCTCCCCCGCCTCCTGGACGATGTCCTGGCGCACGGACTCGTCGAGGTCCACCAGGCGCAGGTAGTGGGTGATCCCGCCCACGGCGAGGAGGGCGACCGCCAGGAAGGCGATGGTCGTGGCGAGCACCCGGCTGCGCACGGACCGCAGCTCCGTCCGCACCCTCTCCCACCGCGCGCCCGACATGCGCCCCAGCCTATCGACGGCACGTGAGAGGCAGATGAAGGAGGGACGGGCCGTGCGGCCCGTCCCTCCTCCCGGTCCGGGGTCCTGCCCCCGGGCTCAGTACTTCTTGCTGCGCGGCTTGCGGAACGGCTTCTCGCCGTCCCGGTCGCCCGCGGAGTACCCGGAGCGCTTGCCCTGGTAGCCGCCGCGGGAGTCGTCGCCCCGGGCGCCGCCGCCGCGGCGGGGGCGGTCCTGGTAGGAGGACGACGTGCTGCGGGGCCGGGTCCGGCCGCCGGCACCCGGGCCGCGGTCGGCCTCGAGCTGGATGAGCTCACCGTTGATGCGCGTGCGGGAGAGCCGGTCCAGGGTGGAGGCGGGCAGGTTCTCGGGCAGGCCCACGAGGGTGTGGGTCGAGCGGATGTCGATCGCCCCGATCTGCTCGCCGCTCAGCCCGCCCTCGTTGGTGAGGGCCCCCACCACGGAGCCCGGCGAGACGCGGTGCCGGTGGCCGACGGACATCCGGTAGGTGGCCATGCCCTTCTCGGTGCGCGGCTCGCGGCGCGGACGGTCGTCGCCGTCCCGCCCCGGACGGTCCCGGTCGCGGGTGCGCTGCACCGGCTCGGGCAGCTCCTCCACGAAGAAGGGCCGCCCGTCCTGGGCCATCACGGCGATCGCGGCGGCGATCTCCACGGCGTCGACGTCGTGCTCCGCCTGGTACTGCTCGACGAGCTCGCGGAACTGGCCGAGGTCCTCGGACTCCATGGTGTCCGTGATCTGCTGGGCGAACTTGTCCTTGCGGGTCTGGTTCACGTCCTCCGTGGAGGGCATGCGCATGAGCTCCACCGGCTGGCGGGTGGCCTTCTCGATCGCCCGCAGCAGGTACTTCTCCCGCGGGGTCATGAACAGGATCGCCTCGCCGGAGCGCCCGGCGCGGCCGGTGCGCCCGATCCGGTGCACGTAGGACTCGGTGTCGTGCGGGATGTCGTAGTTGACCACGAGCGAGATGCGCTCGACGTCGAGCCCGCGGGCCGCGACGTCCGTGGCCACGAGGACGTCGATCTTGCCCTCGCGCAGGGCCTCGACCGTGCGCTCGCGCATGTTCTGCGGGATGTCGCCGTTGATCGCGGCGGCCGCGTAGCCGCGGGCCTTGAGCCGGTCGGCGACCTCCTCGGTGGCGGCCTTGGTGCGCACGAAGACGATGACGCCGTCGTAGTCCCCGACCTCGAGGATGCGGGTCATGGCCTCCATCTTGTGGGAGCCCATGACCTGCAGGTACCGCTGGCGGGTGTTGGTGCCCGTGGTGGTCTTGCCCTTGACGGCGATCTCCTGCGGGTCCCGCAGGTACTGCTTGGCGATCTTGCGGATCGCGGGGGGCATGGTCGCGGAGAACAGGGCGACCTGCTTCTCGACGGGCGTCTGCGAGAGGATCTGCTCGACGTCCTCGGCGAAGCCCATGCGCAGCATCTCGTCGGCCTCGTCGAGGACCACGTACTGCAGGTGGGACAGGTCCAGGGACCCCTTCTTGAGGTGGTCGATCACGCGGCCGGGCGTGCCGACGACCACCTGGGCGCCGCGGCGCAGCCCGGCCAGCTGCGGACCGTAGGGGGAGCCGCCGTAGACCGGCAGGACGGTGAAGTCCTCGAGGTGGGTGGCGTAGGAGGAGAACGCCTCGCCGACCTGGAGGGCGAGCTCGCGGGTCGGGGCGAGCACCAGGACCTGGGTATCGCGGGAGACGCCGTTGACGTCGGAGAGCTCGGCGAGCCGGGACAGCGCGGGCACGGCGAAGGCCGCGGTCTTGCCGGTGCCGGTCTGGGCCAGGCCCACCACGTCCTTGCCCTGCAGCAGCACCGGGATGGTGGCGGCCTGGATGGGCGTGGGGTTCTCGTAGCCGACCTCGTCCAGGGTGGCGAGCACCCGGGAGTCGATGCCGAGCTCGGCGAAGGTGATGGTGCGCTCCTCGGCGGTGCCGGGGGTGCTGGGGGTGTCGACGGTCATGGAGAAGTGCCTCGTTATCTGTGCGGGTGGCGGCCCGGGAGCATGCCCAGGGGCGTCGGCCACGGTCGTGGTGTCCGGACGTCCCTGCCAACCACTTGGAGCCCCGCACGGGGCGGGAGCGTCGGACTCGGCGCGGCACGGGCCGCGGCCGAACACGATGCACGGACGGCATCGCGTTGCACGAGAAAGTGAGGGAGTGACCGGATTCGGTCCGTCCAGTCTAGCGCACGCGACGGCGCGGTCAGCCCCGGCGGCGCACCAGCACGAGGTGCTTCTCGTCACGCACCTCGGTGTAGCCGGCGCCGTAGCGCTGCCGGGCCCAGCCGGCCACGTCCCCCGGCGGGTTCCCGCCCCACGCGGCCCCGAGCCGGTCGACCACCACGTAGTCGGGGGCGGGATCGCCCTCCGACCCCAGCCAGTGCACCTGCGCGCCGGGCACGAGGTGGTGCAGGAGGGTCAGGTCCGTGGCCACGCTCGCCCCCTCGGGGACGGCCGCGACGACCGCGGCCTTGGCGCCCGCCCGGGGGTCCGGACGGTAGGCGGCGGGGTCCACGAGGTCGGCCAGCGGGCGCCCCGGGACCAGCAGGAGCGCGACGACGAGCGCCAGTGCCGGCGCGGCCCGGGCGAGCCGCCGGAGGCGTCCGCCGCGCAGCCGCAGCACGGCGTCGAGCAGGGCGACGAAGACAATGGGCATGAGGACGGCGCTGTAGTGCCAGCCCGTGCCCCAGTAGCCGTGGTTCGGCGAGAGCATCCGCCAGAGCAGCGTGGGCAGCGCCACGAGCGCCAGCGGCGAGCGCACGGCGACCACCACGCCCACCGCCAGCACGGCCAGCCAGGTGAGCGCCTTCTGGCCCGGCAGCACCAGGGAGACCAGGGCCCCGGCGGGGTCGGCCGCCACCGCCGCGAGGTCCAGCCGGTCCGCGTACGCGAACCGGCCGTCCGGGCTCAGGGCGGGCAGCACCACGGTCACCGCGAGCGCCGACCAGGCCGCGCCCCACGCGGCGAGGGCGAGCCCGAGCGCCACCGGGCGCCGGTCCCCGTCCGCCTCGCGGTGCGCCCGCCAGGCGAGCACCAGGCCGAGCACCGCGACCGTGACGCCCAGGTCCTCCTTGACGAACGCGACGGGGGCGGCCCACAGCGCGGCCGCCGTCCACCGCCGCTCCACCAGGCAGCCGAGGGCGAGGACCAGCAGCGGCAGGGCGAAGGCCACCTCGTGGAACTGCACCGCGACGGCGGCCTGCAGCCCGAAGCTGATCCCGTAGGCGAGCCCCAGGGCCGCGCCCGGGCCCGGGCCCAGCGCCCGGACCGCGAAGCCCGTCAGTGCCCCCGCGGAGACGGCCACGAGGACGTCCTGGACCACGAGGAGGGTCAGCGCGGACGGGAACAGCGCGTAGACCGGCCCCAGCAGCACCAGGATCGGGTGGAAGTGGTCGCCCAGCAGGTTCGCGCCGTGGCCCTTGATGTGCACGACCGGGCCGTCCCCGGCGGCGTAGGACTTGGCGAGCTGGGTGAAGATCCCCAGGTCCCAGGACGGGACCTCCCAGCGGTGCCACTGGAGCAGGGACCACCACACGTACAGGACGAGCACGAGGAGCCCCACGCCCAGCGGCACCAGCCGCGCCCGCCCGGTCAGCGGCGCGGGACGGGCCGGCGGGGCGGCGCGGCGGAGCGCGGTGGCGGGCATGGCCTCCTCGGTGGCGGGGGGGGCGCCGTCGGACAGGACTGCCATCATGGTCTCATGGCCGTCACCGCTCCCCCGCCCGCCCGCCGGCTCCCGGTGGCCCCGGACGCCGAGCTCGTGTGGGACCCCGAGGGCGCGCTGCACCTGGGCCAGACGCTCGGCGTGCTGGGCCGCGGCAGCGCCGATCCCCTGGTCCGGGTCGCGGCGCCCGACGCCGTGTGGGTCACCGCCCGGACGCCGGCGGGCCCGGTCACGGCGCTGTTCTCCCGCACCGGCGCCGGCCGGCCCCTGCAGCGGCCCGTGCGCGTGCGCGCGTGGGGACCGGGCGCCGAGCAGTTCCTGCTGGAGGCCCCGCGCTGGGCGGGCGCGGAGGACGCGTGGGAGCGGTTCGAGGCCTCGGACGCCTTCGGCGCGCTCCCCCACCGACTGCGCGTCGCCCGGCACCACCACCCGGGGCTGCGGCTGCCCTCGACCGGCCGGGTGCTGGACCGCGCCGTGCTCTCGGTGCTCGAGCAGCGAGTCACCGTCCGCGAGGCCGTGGCGGCCCACCGGCAGCTCGTCCGGCGCCACGGCGAACCCGCCCCCGGTCCGGCGCCGGAGGGGATGCGGATCGCCCCGACCGCCGAGGCGTGGTGCCGGGTGCCCGTGTGGGAGTGGCACCGGGCGGGGGTCGACGGCGCCCGGGCCGCCACCGTCCGCCGCGTGGCCGGACGGGCCGCCGCCCTGGAGCGCCTGGGCCGGGCCCCGCTGGACGCCGAGCTGCACCGGGGGCTGCGCTCGATCCCCGGCCTGGGGCCCTGGACGGTCGCGGAGATCGTCCAGTGCACGCACGGGGACCCGGACTCGGTCAGCGTCTTCGACTTCCACCTCGCGGACACCGTGTGCTGGTTCTTCGACCGGCGTCCCGGCGACGACCGCCGGATGCTGGAGCTGCTGGAGCCGTGGCGGGGCGACCGGCAGCGGGTCGTGCGCCTGCTGCGGGCCTCCGGCTTCCGCAAGCCCTCGTTCGCTCCGCGGCTGCACCCGGAGGACCACCGGCGCCGGTGAGCGCCGGTGGCCCTCCGACGCGTGCCGGTGAGGACATCCTGTCCTTGCTGGCACGGCTGCACCGGCGGGCGTTCAATGGAGCCATGACCACCGAACACGTGATCCAGGAGCCCCACGGCGTGGGCTACACCGAGCGGATGAACAAGCTGCGGGCCGGGGTGCTGGGCGCCAACGACGGCATCGTCTCGGTCGCCGCGACGGTCGTCGGCGTCGCGGGCGCCACCGCCAGCTCGAGCGCGATCCTCACCGCGGGCGCCGCCGCGCTCGTGGGCGGGGCCCTGTCCATGGCCCTGGGCGAGTACGTCTCCGTCTCCAGCCAGTCGGACTCGCACCGGGCCCTGATCGAGAAGGAGGAGCGGGAGCTCGCCGAGATGCCCGAGGCGGAGCTGCAGGAGCTCGCCGAGATCTACCAGGCCAAGGGACTCTCCGAGGACACCGCACGGCGGGTCGCGGAGGAGCTGACCGAGCACGACGCCCTGGCCGCGCACCTCGACGCCGAGCTCAACATCGACGCGGAGGACATCGTCAGCCCCTGGAACGCGGCGGTCGCCTCCGCGCTGTCCTTCCTGCTCGGCGCCCTGCTGCCGCTCCTGGCGATCCTGCTGCCGCCGGAGGAGTGGCGGCTCCCCGTGACGTTCATCGCCGTGCTCGCGGCGCTCGCCCTGACCGGCTGGCTCGGGGCCCGTCTCGGGGGCACGCCGCAGACAGGTCGCGCGGCCCTGCGCGTCGTCGTCGGCGGCGCCCTCGCCCTCGTCGCCACCTTCGCCGTGGGCTCCCTGCTCGGCGTCACGGGCCTCGTCTGAGCTGCCCCGGCACCCCCGGTGCCCCCGCGCCCGGGGGCACCGGGCGGTCCGGGCACGACGACGCCGGGCCCCGCCTCACGGAGAGGCGGGGCCCGGCGCGGTGGTGCGGGAGGGGTCAGGCGTTGGGCGCGTCCTGGGACTGCTTGGCGACCTCGGCGCGGACCTCTTCCATGTCGAGGCCCTTGACGGCGTCGATGACCTGGTCGAGGGCGGAGGCGGGCAGGGCGCCCGGCTGGGAGAAGACCAGGATGCCCTCGCGGAAGGCCATGAGCGTGGGGATCGACGAGATCTGGGCCGACGCGGCGAGCATCTGCTGCTCCTCGGTGTCGACCTTCCCGAAGACGATGTCCTCGTGCTTCTCCGAGGCGGCCTCGTAGGTCGGTGCGAACTGCTTGCAGGGTCCGCACCACTCGGCCCACCAGTCGAGCAGGACGATGTCGTTCTCGGCGATGGTCTGGCCCAGGGTGTCCTGGGTGATGTCAACAGTAGCCATGCCATCCAGCGTAGAGGCAGAGCCGGCCGGGGGCACAGGATTTCACTGCCGGCTCAAGACCGGACCGCGGGCGCGCACTAGACTGGGCGTCCGGGCCGGGCCTCCGGCGCGGGCTCCGGGACCGGGACGCCGGTCCGGGGACAGACCCCGTGCACGCCGAGGTGCGCCATGAACTTCGAGATCGGCATCTTCTCGCTGGGCGAGGTGGTCCCGGACCCCGTCACGGGCACCCGGCCCGACAGCCGCCAGCGCCTGCGGGACATCATCGAGCAGGCCGAGGCCGCGGAGCGTGCCGGGCTCACCGTGATCGGCGTCGGGGAGAACCACGGGACGGACGTGGTGGCGGCCTTCCCCGTGGTGCTGCTCTCCGCCATCGCCGGCCGCACCCACCTCCTGCGGCTCACCACGGCCGTCTCCGTGCTCACGGCCGGGGACCCGGTGCGGCTCTACGAGCAGATCGCCATGCTGGACAACATCTCCGGCGGCCGGGCCGAGCTGATCGTGGGCCGCGGCGCCTCGCAGCGCGTGCTGCGCGCCCTCGGGCTGGAGCAGCAGGACCACGACGCCCTGTTCGAGGAGAAGCTGCGCCGGCTCCTCACGCTGCGGGAGACCAGTCCCCCGACCTTCGCCGGTCCGCTCGCCCGGGACGGCGTCGAGCTCGAGCTCGAGCCGCGCCCGCTGCAGCCGTGCCTGCCGATCTGGCTGGGCAGCTCCGGCACGCCGGCCTCCGTGGCCCGCGCCGGCGCCCTCGGGCTGCCCCTCGCCCTGCTGCGCACCCACGGCCCCTTCACCGGGGCAGTGCCCGTCGTCTCGGCCTACCGGCGGGCCCTCGAGGCGTCCGGCCGGGACGTCGGCACCCCGGTGGGCCTGAACGTGCCGGGCTTCGTCGCGCGCACCCCGGCGCAGGCCCGGGAGCTCAGCCACCCCTACTTCGCGGCGGGGGCCCGCAGCCACGGGCCTGTCGGGCCGGCGGATCCCCGCTGGTCCCGGGAGGAGTACGACCGGGAGTGCGGCCCGGACGGGACCCTCGTGGTGGGGGACGTGGACGAGGTGGTCGCCAAGATCGTGGCGCAGCAGCGCGCGCTCGGCCACCAGCGCCTCCTGCTCCGGATGGACGCGGGAGGCGTCCCGCACCACCTGGTGCTCGAGTCGATCACGCTGCTGGGCGCCGAGGTGGTGCCGCGGGTCCGCGCCGCCCTGGGCTGACGCCCGGTGCCGGGACCCGGCGCTCGGGGCCGGGGACTCCGGCTCAGGCCTGCGCGGGGGACGCCGTGAGCACCACGTTCTTCCCCCAGAGGTCCTCGGTGTAGCAGCTGACGATGACCAGCCGGTCCGGGACGATGCGCCAGATGTCGCTGTCCTTCAGGGTGTTCTTGTCGTGGGTGACCACCGAGTCCACCACGTACTCCAGCGTCCCGGACCCGGTCTCCAGCTCGATCTCGCTGCCCACGAGCCCGGGATCGCTCAGCCGGTTGAACGGGGCGTCCCGGTCCTCCCAGCTGTGGCCGGTGATGTACGTGGTGTTCTCCGAGCCCTCGCCCGGCATGCCGTACGGGGTGAGCCAGTAGCCGTCCAGGGTGTCCGGCGGGACCAGCAGCTCCGTGGCCAGCTCCTGCTCGCTCGGCGTCAGCGGCAGGACGGTCACGTCGAACCGGGCGTCCTCGACCGTCAGCCGCACGGGGGCCGCCGCCGCCGGCCGGCCGGAGGTGGCCGCGGCCGAGGGGGTGCCCGTGGGCGCCGCGGTGGGGGGCGCCGCCGAGACGGCCTCCACCGGGGCGGTCGCCGTCGGGGCCGGGGAGCCGGTGTCCTCCGCGCCCCAGGGGCCGGTCAGCAGGACCGCGGACAGGGCGGCCACGGCGCCGAGACCGCCGACGGCGGCCCAGCGCGTGCCCGCACGACGGCGCGGCGCGGTCTGCTGCTCGGGTGCGTCCATGCTGGCGTCCTCCGGGGGTCGGCTCGGGAAATGGCTGCGCCCTGGTGCCGCGCGAGCGCGGCACCAGGGCGGTCAGCGGTTCGGGATCAGGCGCGGGCGCGGCGCACCCGGAAGGCCACGGCCCCGGACACGGCCGCACCGGCGGCCAGCAGGCCGGCCAGCACGCCGGTGCTGAGCCAGCCCTCCTCGGCGGTCTGCATGTTGATGCCCTGGTTCACGCCGGAGTCAGTGCCGGTGCCGGCCCCGTCGTCCGAGTCGCTCCAGTCGTCGGAGCCGCCCCCGGCGCCCAGGACGTCGCAGTTGCCCTGGAAGAGCGCCACGAGATCGGCGCCGTCCTCCATGAAGACCTCGCCCTGCGCGCGGGCCTCCAGAGCGGCGGTCTGGAAGTTGGCCGCGGCGGCGGAGCTCGCCGCGTAGGCCTCGTCCACGGCAGGATCGCTGCTCGAGGCCGCGTAGGACTCCTGCAGGCGCAGGATCTCGGTCCAGGCGCCCTGCGCACGGTCGACGGTGGCGTCGTTCACGATGGCGTCCTCCAGCACGGCCTGCTGGGTCTGGAGCTGGCCCAGGACCGCCTGGTCGGTGACGAGGGAGTTGAAGTGCGTGCCCGCGTCGTAGAGGTGGTCGGCGGCGGTGACCAGGTTGGTCACCGCGGTGCTGGCGGCGGGGGCCACACAGGTGTCGGCGTGGGCGGCGGGGGCGCCCAGGAACAGGCCTCCGGCCAGGACGGCAGCCGACGAACCCGCGGCCACCCACTTCTTCACAGCAGTCATATCGGTCTGTCTCCTCAATCATTCAGAACCCCGGGCCTGCCCCTGGGGTACCAGCGCGCGGCACAGTCCTTCCCAGCGTCCTCGGCGTGGCACGCCGGCGGGAGCGCTGCGGGGTCGGTCGTGCTGCTGGTCATCCGGAGTAGGGGGTCCCGACGTGCCGGCTCGGGGAGTGCTGGCACGTGGCCGGATGATGCTGTCGCCTCAAGCTACAAGGATATTCATGTTCTTAGCAATTGTTAAGGGTGGAACGGCGCGGCGGCGCCGTCGGCGTGTCCCCGGATCAGGGGACTCGGCGCGGAATTCCGCGCGGGCCGGGGCACCTCCGGCACCCGCCCGGGCACCGCCCCGGCGCTCTCCTGGCGGCCGGGGGCGGCGGGTGCGTCCCGGCGGCGGGGGACGTGGTGACCCCGCCGTGACCGGGGACGACGAAGGCCCCGGTCCGCGGACCGGGGCCTTCGTGGTGGAACTCGTGGCAGATGAGGGATTCGAACCCCCGTAGGCATTGCCAGCTGATTTACAGTCAGCCCCCTTTGGCCGCTCGGGTAATCTGCCGGGGTGCTCCCGCCGGCCCTTCCGGACCGGTGGTGGCCGCCCCCGCGTGCGGGAGCAGTTCAACAGTACAGAAGATCCGGCGCGATGCGAAATTGCCGGGGACGGCTCAGGCGGCGAGCCGCTCGCACACCTGCTGGAGGAACTTCTCCGCCTGCTCCGCGGTGATCTCGCCGTGGGTCACGGCGTCCGCGAGGTCCTCGGCGACGCCGATCAGCCGCTGCGCCGCCTGGGGGTCGAGCCGTTCGGTGGCCGAGGCCCCCGTGCCCGGTCGGGCCGGCGGCGCCGTCCCGTCGGCGGTCGCGGCCGCCGGTCCCAGCCCGATGCCCATCAGCAGGACCGCCGCCAGCGCGGTGGCCGCCACGGCGCTTCCGCGCCGGGTCCGCCCCGGGCCGGGCGTCACGTCGTCGTGACCCTCGGATGTGCTCATGCCGCCATCCTGGGAGACCGACCTGGACGGATCCTTGGGCGCAGGTCACGAAACGGTGACGGGGCCCTCCCCGGTAGGCTGGGACACAGTCCTGCGGGCCGCACGCCGCCCGTCCACCGT
This sequence comes from Kocuria sp. WN036, assembly GCF_002287015.1. NCBI lineage: Bacteria > Bacillati > Actinomycetota > Actinomycetes > Micrococcales > Micrococcaceae > Kocuria > Kocuria sp. WN036. The sequence goes on along the minus strand of NZ_NSKF01000028.1, from coordinate 22,203 downwards.
CCCAGCCCAGGAGGCAGCATGGCCAGCGATTCCTCGTTCGACGTCGTCAGCAAGGTCGACAAGCAGGAGGTGTCCAACGCCCTGAACCAGGCCCAGAAGGAGATCGCGCAGCGCTACGACTTCAAGGGCGTGGGCGCCGAGATCGACTTCTCCGGCGAGAAGATCCTCATGAAGGCGAACTCCGAGGAGCGCGTCAACGCCGTCCTCGACGTCTTCCAGTCGAAGCTGGTCAAGCGCGGCATCTCCCTGAAGTCCCTCGACGCCGGGGAGCCCTTCGCCTCCGGCAAGGAGTACCGGATCGAGGCCTCCGTGAAGGAGGGCATCGCCCAGGACCAGGCGAAGAAGATCACCAAGCTCATCCGCGACGAGGGCCCCAAGGGCGTGAAGGCCACCATCCAGGGCGACGAGCTGCGGGTGTCGTCGAAGTCCCGCGACGACCTCCAGGACGTCATCACGCTGCTCAAGGGCTCGGATCTCGAGGTGGACCTGCAGTTCATCAACTACCGCTGAGCTCGTCCCGCGGCGCGGCTCGCGCCGCTCCCCCCGTGCGACGACGGAGCCGCCCACCTCGCGAGGTGGGCGGCTCCGTCGTCGTCGGCGGGCGGGCTCAGCGGCGGCCGATCCCCGCCATGCCCTCGAGCCGGGCCACGCGGTCCGCGGTCGGCGGATGGGTCCGGAACAGGCTGGAGGCGCCGCCGCCGCGGAACGGGTTGGCGATCATCAGGTGCGAGGTGTTGACCAGCTTCTGGTCGGCGGGGTTCAGCGGCCGGGCGTTCGTGCCCATCTCGATCTTGCGCAGGGCGGAGGCCAGCGCGAGCGGATCGCCCGTGAGCTGCGCGCCGTCCTCGTCGGCGTCGTACTCGCGGGTGCGGGAGACCGCGAGCTGGATGACGGTCGCGGCGAGCGGCGCCAGGAAGGCCAGGAGCAGCCCCACGAGAGGGTTGCCGCGGTCACCGCCCCGCCCCCCGCCGAAGATGGCCGAGAACTGGAGGAACTGCGCGGCCGAGGTGATGATGCCGGCCACGGCCGCGGCGATCGAGGACGTGAGGATGTCCCGGTTGTAGACGTGCATCAGCTCGTGGCCCAGCACGCCCCGCAGCTCGCGCTCGTCGAGCAGCTGGAGGATGCCCTCGGTCACGCACACCGCCGAGTTCTCCGGGTTCCGCCCGGTGGCGAAGGCGTTGGGGCTCATCGTCGGGGCGATGAACAGACGGGGCATCGGCTGGTTCGCCCGCTGCGACAGCTCCCGCACGATCCGGTAGTAGCCCGGCGCCTGCTGCTCGGTGATCGGGATGGCGCGCATGGAGCGCAGGGCGAGCTTGTCGCTGTTCCAGTAGCTGTACGCCGTGGACGCCAGGCCGATCAGCGCGAAGACCCAGATGAAGACGCTGCTGCCCGTCCCGCTCGCCACGACCCACCCGATGGCCAGCAGGACCGCCCACAGGCCGCCGAGCAGCAGGACGGTCTTGAGCCCGTTGTTGTGGCTGTGCATCGCGGGTGCGGCTCCTTCATCGGGAACGGGGGTCTTCCGTTGGGCACAACGGCGCCGGCGGTGCCGGTCTTCCCGGGCCGGGCGACGCCCAGGGATCTCCCAGCCGGCGCCGGGCGTGCTCGTCGCCCGGTGCCGGAGGGATCGCCGCGGTCACCCGCCGGGGGTGGGAGGAGTGGCACCGCCGGCACCGGGCTCCGGGGACGGGTTCCCCGGCTCGGTTGCTCCGGTCGACGGGAGCTCCTCGGCCGGAGGCACCGTTGCCGCGGGCGCCGTTGCCGGGGGCTCTGACGCCGGGGCCTCGGGGGCCTCCGGAGCCGGGGACTCTGCCGGGGGCTGTTCCGCGCCCGGGGTCTCCGGGGCAGGGGTCTCCGGGGCCGGGACCTCCTCCGCGGGTGGCTCGGTGCCCGGGCTCTCAGTCACCGGCGTCCTGGGCTCGGTCGGCCCGGCGGCCGGGGGCTGCTCGACAGGGGCCTCCCCGGCCGGGCTGCCGTCGTCGGCGGCCGCGGGCGGCGGCGCAGGAGTGCCGCCGCCGGCCGCCGAGGAGCCGCCGGGGGTGCCGCTGTCCGAGGGCCGTCCACCCGCCGCCGCGGGCCGGGGCGCTCGGCCGTCGTCCTGGACGCTCCCCCGGGTGGAGGGGGCCGCCTCGGTGCGACGCCCGGTCGACGCGCCGGCATCGGCGGCGGCCTCCCGTGAGTCGGCGGCCGGTCCGTCCGTCGTGGCCGCGGTGGTGATGGTTCCGCCGCCCGCCCCGGCGGTCCGTGCCTCGGCCGCGGCCTCGGTCAGGGGGCCGGGGGACGGCTCGGAGGTCGGCAGCGACAGCACCCCGCCGGCACCACCGGGCACCGCTGCACCGGCGCCGCGGGCCATGGTGGCCGCGCCGTCGTCCCCGGCGGAGGTCGCGGGTGCGGAGGCCGCCGGCGCGGAGGGGTCCGTCGCGCCGGAGCCGCCGAGGCGCACCGTGGCCTGTGTCGTCCCGTCGCCGGGGCCGCCGGAGCCGGTCACGACGATCCCGGCCAGCGCCGCCGCGGCCGCCAGGGCCCCGGCGCCGAGCAGCACCTTCCGGCCCCGCCGGGTGACGTGGACGGCGGCGAGGGCCCCGCCGGCCACGTCGGTGCCCGGGGCCGCGCCGAGTCGTCCGGCGCTCATCCGTCCCGCGGCCCGGACCAGCTCCACGAGCTCGTCGGTCCGGACGTCCCACAGCGGCACCCCGGCGAGCACGGGCAGCAGCCAGCCGCGCAGGCCTGCTTCGGTGTCCTGCAGGTACAGGTGGTCGGCGGTGCAGCGCGGGCACTCGTCGAGGTGGTCCTGCACGGCCTGCGTCCGCTCGGCGGACAGGCCGCCGTCGGCGAAGGCGCCGAGGTCGGCCGCGCAGTCCGCGCACCCGGCGAGGGTCGGCAGGTCCTGCCTGGCCCGGCGGTAGGCGGCCCGCAGCCCGGCGCGCGCCTCGAGGTGCAGCGCGGTGGTGGCGGCGGGGCTCAGCCCGAGCACCGCGGCCGTCCGCTCGAGCCCGAGGGCCTCGACCTCCAGGTGCCACAGCACGGCCTGCCACGACGCGGGGAGACCGAGGTAGATGCCGGTGACCGTCCCGGCCGCGCTCGCCCGCTCCACGCCGGCCCGGCCCACGACGGCGACCAGCCGTGCCCGCAGGAAGACCCCCGGCCCGTCCTCGTCCTGCGTCTCCTCGCCGAGCTCCGCGAGGACCTGGTCGAAGGCCGTGCCCGCCAGCTGCTCCGCGTCCTGGCGGCTCGGCGTGTGGAGCCGGGCCACGACCACGGCGGTGTGCCAGTGCCGGTCCCGCAGGTCCGGGAAGGCGTCGGGCTGCTGCGCCCGCACCGCGGCGAGCAGCTCCTCGTCGGTGCGCGGGGTGCGCCCCTGGGCGAGCGGCTCGGTCGTGCGCGTCATGGGGTCTCCGTCGGTCTCGGGAACGCTCGGTCACCTTGCGGTGCGGGCGACCCGGGAGCGGTGCCGCAGGGCCGTGCCCCCGGCGAAGACGATGACGGCGCACGCCGACGGCGCGCGGTTCCAGCACTGTGGACCCCCCGGTCCCCCGAGCCCATGGTAGAGCGCCCCGGTGGAGGGCGGCACGCCGCTCCTGTCACGAGCCGTTCCCGTTCGTAACACAGTGCCGCCGGGAGCCGCGGGGTCGCCGGGTGACGCCAGGCCTCCGGGAGAGGCGGGCGGGGCTGGGCCCTCAGCGGTGGGGGCGGCCCTCCCCCTGGTCGGCGTGACCGCCGGAGCGGCCGGGCGCCCCGTCCGACCCCCGCTGGTGCTCGCGGCCGTGGCGCCCCGAGTGCTTCCGCTCGCGGGACCCGTCCTCGTCCCAGCTCGTCCCGCGGTGCCGGGGCCCGCGCTCGGCGTACCGCACCCCGGGGGCGCCGGCCCCCTGCTGCCCGTGCCGGCGTCCGGGAGCGGCGTCCGAGCCCGTGCGGTCGCTCGGCGGTCCGGCCGTCCGGGCCGGGGGCGCCGGCGCCTTGAACGGCGCGGGGCTCGCGTCCACGACCGGCTGCGGGGTCAGCACCGACGGGACGGGCGAGGGGGTGCCCGCCTCCCGTGCCGGTGTGGGAGCGGTCGCGGGGTCGTCGGCCCTGCGGGCCGGCGGCGCGCTCGTCGGCGCGTCCCCGGACGACGCGTCCCGGGCAGCTCCGGCTCCATCGCCCGACGCCGCGCCGGGCGTCCCGGTCTCCGGGGCACGGTCCCCGCCCGGCACGGACGCCGGCCGCTCCGCACCGGACCGCGGCGGGGTGGCACCCCCGTCCCCGGACGGTCCCGGCACGCCGCCGGCGGCCGCCGCAGCGCCCGCGTCGTCACCGCTGCGGCCGGCACCGGCCACAGCGTCACCGGCCAGGTCGTCATCGCTGCGGTCGGCGTCGGCCACGAGGGCCGCGGCCTCCGGCCCAGCACCGTCCTGGGTCGCGCCGGCCGGGGCGTCGCCCGGCGTCTGCCCGGCCGCGGCCTCGGCCGACCCGGACGGGCTCCCGTCGCGCTCCGCCGCGGAGGCCCCGGCACCGGACTCGTCGTCGTCCTGCTCCGCTCCGGCCGCAGGACCGTCCGCGCGCGGCTTCTCCAGGTCCTCGGCGGTGCGCGGCGCCCGCTCGGCGGCGAGGCTGTCGGCGGCCGGGACCGGGTCGCCCCCGCCGGACACGCCCACCGCGGCGACCGCCACGGCGGTCGCCAGGGCCCCTGCGCCCAGGAGGACCTTCGTCCTGCGGCTCGACCACGGCGAGGTTCCCGGCGCGTCCTCCGGACGGGCACGGGAGGCCCCCGCGCCGACGGCGGCGACCCCTGCGGGCGCACCGGCCGCGGCGGCGCCCGTTGCGGCCCCTGCTCCGGCGGCCGCGCCGGTCCCCGCACCGGCGGCGGCGATGAGGTTGGTGAGCTCGAGGGACTCGGTGCCCCACAGCGGCAGGCCGGCCAGGACGGGCAGCGTCCACGTGCGCAGGCCCGTCCCGATGTCCTGTCGGCCCAGGTACTCGGCGGTGCAGCGGGCACACCCGTCCAGGTGCGCCTTGACGTCCCGTCGGCTCCGCTGCCCGCGGGTGCCCCGGACGAAGTGGGGCAGCTCGGCGGAGAACTCCGCGCAGTCCGGTCCCGCTGCCCGGTCCGCCGCGGCCTGGCCGTAGAGCCCGCGGAGACCCCGGACCATGTCACGGTGCAGACCGGCGGCCGCGACCGCGCCGAGCCCCAGCGCCGCCGAGGCACGGCGGGCGCTCTGGCCCAGCACCTCGGTGCGCCAGAGGAAGCCCTGCCACTCGGCGGGCAGGCCGCTGAAGACCCGGACCAGGGACGCGGGGTCGGCGGGATCGTCCGGCAGCGCGACCGGCCGCGTGCCGCCGTCGGCCTCCCGCCCGACCATCCACACGACGAAGGCGCCGAGGAAGGCGCGGGGGCCGCCGCCCTCGCCGACGATCTGCTCGATCCGTCCGAGAGCCGCCGCGGCGACGCCCTCCGCCTCCTCCGTGCTGCCGGTCCGCGACCGCGCCACGGCGAGGGCCGTGCCGTGGTACCGCTCCCGCAGCACCCCGAAGGCGTCGGCGTCCCCGGAGTGGGCGGCGCCGAGGAGGACGTCGTCACGGAGCGCCTCCGGATCGCCGGCGTGGCCGTTCGGACGGGCGTGGGCAGGACGCGTCATGTCTGTCTCCGTGGTGGTCGCGGTCGTTCGGGAAGAAAGAGCTCCGGGAACGTCCCGTCCGACCCGCGGGCGCGCACGCCACGACGACGGTGCCGGACCCCCATCCCCCGCGCACATCGTAAGCGCAGGTCAGAGACGGGTGAAAGCCCGTGCCCGCCGGTGCGACCAGAACTGTCACGAGGGATCGACCATGGCGCACACGGGCGGAGCGGATGCGTCCCGCTATTGTGAGTCCATCGTGATAACGCTACGGTAGAAGGATGCAGACAACGGAACGCCCCGCACCGGACACCGCCCGGGCCGCCGCGTGGTCGGACCTGTTGCGCTCCCACGGCCGCCGGGTCACCAAGCAGCGGCTGGCCGTCCTCGACGCGGTGGACCGCCGCCCGCACTCCACCGCCGACGAGGTCCTCGCGGACGTCCGCACGGTGCTGCCGGCGATCACCCTGCAGTCCGTCTACGTGGTCCTCTCCGACCTCACGGCCGTCGGCATGCTCCGCAAGTTCGAGCCGCCCGCGTCCCCGGCCCGGTACGAGACCCGCACCGGTGACAACCACCACCACGCGTACTGCGTGCGCTGCGGAACGGTGGCCGACGTCGACTGCGCCGTCGGCCACGCCCCGTGCCTCACGCCCTCCGAGCACCACGGCATGCAACTGCTCACCGCCGACGTCGTCTACCAGGGCATCTGCGCCGACTGCCTCGCGGCCGGGGCCTCCCCCGAGCAGGCCGCCCCGGAGCAGCCCTCCGCAGAGCAGCCCCTTCCCGCCGCGGGCTGACGCCCGCCGGGACTCAGCTCCGCCCGGTGCCGTCCCCGGCCGGACCCGGCCCGGCCTCGGCGCCCCCTGCCTGCCCCGGCTCCTTCTCCACGAGGGCCAGGAGCTCCCGGAGCTGATCGGCGGTCAGCGTGGCCACCGGGGGGTGCGCGTTGATGCTGACCTTCCGCGCCCCGGCGTCGAGGGCGAAGCGCAGCGCCTGCCGGGCCGGCGCGGAGCGGACCTCCAGGGTGGTGTCCAGCACGGCGACCTCGGGCGCGGACGTGAACAGCAGGAGGGTGTCCGGCGCGGCACCCTCCTCCTGCGGCTTCGCGTAGACCGGCACGGCGCGCCCGTCCTGCACGCGCGCGCCGAGCAGCAGCACCGCGTCCGGGGCCAGGAGCCCGGCGAGCAGCTGCGACATGTTGTTCTCGAGCATCGCGGCCTTCACGGCGTCGTTGCGCGGCGCCCGCATCGCCCACTCCACCTGGGGGCGGCTGATCCGGCAGCCGCGGTGGGCCGGGTCGATGACCAGGTGATCGTGCTGCGGGTCGTCGGCGAGCATCTTCAGGACCTTCACGGCGGACTCGCGCAGCAGCACGGGCTTGCCGCCGTCCGGGTGGTGGCGGTCGAACATGGCCTGGGCCTCCGCCGCCGAGGTGTAGGCGGCGAGGGACCGCGTGCCGTCGGGCTCCCCCAGGGTCTGGACGCGCAGGGTGGACTCCGGGCCCACGGCCTCCCCGCCCGGGCCCGCCACGAGGTCGCTGGCCGTGACGTCCAGCAGCAGGGAGCCCGCCATGCACTGCCGGACGACCTCGATCATCGCCTTGTTGTCGGGGGCGCTCACGAACCGGTCGACGGCCGCCCGCACGAGGGGGTTGACGACTCCCTCGGGGTCGGCCTGCTGCTCGGCGCCCGGGGCGAGGACGGGCAGCTCGACGCCGTCCCGCCGGGCGAGCTCGAGGGCCCACGCGGGGATCCGGGCGCGGGTGCGGGGGAAGCGCTCGAGGTGCGCCAGGACGTCCTGGGCCGTGAACGGCCCCTCCGTCCCCCACTGGCGGGGCTCGCCGTCGAGGTCGTAGGTCCCTCCGATCCGGTGGGTCGGCTCGGGCCAGCCCTCGGCGAGGATCACGACCGTGGCCGTGAACCACGTCCCGCGCCCCGGGACGTGGACGTTCTCCCGCAGCTGCTCGACGGCGGGGATGACGGCGCTGTCCTCCTTGATGGGCCCGGCGGTGCCGGGCACCACCTCGTCGCCCCGCTGCTCGCGCACGCGCAGGTGCACGCGCCCGCCCTGGACCTTGAGGTCCACGACCATCCGGTCCCATCCCGGCTCCGTGCGCAGCACGGAGAGCACCCACGAGCCGATCGTGTTCAGCAGCTCCTGCCGGGCCGGTCCGGGGGTCGGGGTGGCGGGGGTCTCGCTCATGCGGTGGCTCGTTCCCGGCCCGCGAGGGGGCCTGCTCGGATCGTGGTGGTCACGGGACGGGCGCGGGGCCGGGCGCGGCACCCGCGGGGCCCCGGAGGTCTCGCCCCACCCTACCCAAGCGGTCCCCGGCCGCCGCGGGCGGAGCGGCCGTCCGGCGCCCCCGCCGACGCACCGGGCGGCGCCCGCCGTGACGCTCCCGCACCCGCGAGGGTTGCTAGCCTGGACGCATGACGAAAACGCTGCAGGAACTGATCGACGAGTCGATCTTCATCTCCACCGAGTACCAGGCCAGGCTGGCCGAGCTGACCCAGGGCGCCGGGTGGGACGTCGACTTCTCCGCGCCGGCGTTCACCCTGCAGACCGAGCCCCCCGTGACCCTGACGCCCTATCTGCTGGGCACCGAGTCCGCCTCCCGCGGCTCCTGGATCTGGTCCTGGCAGGAGCTGGGCCACTTCCCGGCCGCGGTGGTCTCCGCCGCGGTCCAGGCCCGCGAGGCCGGGGAGCGGCTGGGCGTGGACGAGCTGTCCACCGACGAGCTGCCCGTGGCGGAGGGCCTCGCCCGCCGGCTGACGCTGGCGGCCAAGGCCGTGACGGGCGTGTACGCGCACTACCCCGCGGGAGCGGGCGGCGGCGTCACCGCGTGGCTGCTGCTGGACGGACCCGAGTTCGAGCTCCCCGAGCTCACCGTGGAGCGGATGATGCGGGTCATCGCCGAGGCGCTGACCACGGACACCGCGGTGGACCACAACCTCGCCGTGGACTCCTACGCCAAGCTGCGCGGCGCCCACATCGAGTGGGACACCGAGGCCACGTGCGTGGTGACCGTGCGGGACGGCGCGCAGCGGTTCTGGTTCGACGACCACCAGATCTCCGGTGTCGAGCCCGCCGAGCCGTCCGTGGGCCCCGAGATCCTGGTGGACCTGGCCGCCGACGCCCGGGAGCGCGCCGCCATCCTGCGCGAGGACCGTGCCGCCGCCGAGGCCACGGCCGCCCGGCAGGAGGCCGAGCCGCACCGCGCCGCGGCCCCGGCGGCTCCCGCGGAGACCCCGGTGCCCGAGGAGGCCCCCCGGGAGCAGCCCGAGCCGATCGAGGTGCCCGACTTCGTCGAGACGGAGCACGTCCGGCCCGAGCCGGCCGAGGAGTCCCGGCCGGCCGAGGAGCCGGCCGCCGCGCACGCCGGTGCCGCCGAGACCGACCTCCCGTTCGACCAGGAGCCCTCGGACCGGGAGGTGCGCCCGGGCCGCGTGAGCACCACGGTGGTGCCCGGCCCCGAGCCCGTCCGCCCGGCCCGCGAGGAGGTGCCCGAGCCCGCCGCCGCGCAGCACCGGGAGCCCGTCGCGGAGCCGCAGGTGGAGCGCGAGGTCGAGCGCGAGGTCGTGGCCGGCCCCGGCGTCCCGGGCAGCGCCGGGACGGAGCCCGTGGTGGAGGGCGAGGAGATCGCCGAGGAGGAGCAGGGCGAGCGGAAGAAGGGCTTCTTCAGCCGATTCTTCGGCCTCTGACCCCCGGCGGTACCCTCGAGCGTGACCGCCTACAACACCGCACCCGGCCCGGATCCCGACGAGCAGTCGAGGACCCGGGCCGGTGTGCTCTCCGGATTCGCCGCCTACGGGATCTGGGGCCTGCTCCCGCTGTACTTCGTGGCCCTGGAGCCGGCCACGCCGGTGGAGATCGTGGCGATGCGCGTGCTCTTCTCCCTGGTCTTCTGCCTGGCGTTGCTGGCGCTCACCGGGCAGCTGCACCCCCTGGGCCGGGCGCTGCGCGCTCCGCGCACTCTCGGGACCCTGGCCGTGGCCGGCCTGCTGATCGGGGTCAACTGGTGGCTCTACACGGTCGCCACGACCACGGGGAACACCCTGGAGGCCTCCCTCGGGTACTTCATCAACCCCCTCGTGGCCATCCTGCTCGGCGTGCTGGTGCTGCGGGAGCGGATGCGGGCCCTGCAGTGGACGGCCGTGGGGATCGGGTTCGTGGCGGTCGTGGTCATGGCCGTCTTCTACGGGCGGGTGCCGTGGCTCTCGCTGGGCCTGGCCTTCTCCTTCGGCTTCTACGGCCTCGTGAAGAACCGGATGGGCGGGTCCTACCCGGCGATCGTGACGCTGACCGTGGAGACGATGGCGCTGACCCCGGTGGCCGCGATCGTCGTGGCGCTGCTCGGGGCGGACGGCCGGCTGACCCTGGGCAGCGAGGGCACCGGCCACCTCCTGCTGATGCTGTCCTCGGGCGTGATCACGGCCGTGCCGCTGATCCTGTTCGGGGTCGCCGCGACCCGCCTGCCGCTGAGCACCGTGGGCATGATCCAGTACGTGGCGCCCATCGGGCAGTTCCTGCTGGCCGTGCTCGTGTTCGGCGAGCAGATGCCCCTGGAGCGCTGGGTCAGCTTCTGCTTCGTGTGGCTCGCGGTGCTGCTGCTCGTGCTGGACGCGGTGCGCGCCCCGCGGGCGCGCCGCGCCTGAGCACCACGTGCAGGAGGGCCCCCGGCGCCGCGCGGCGCCGGGGGCCCTCCTGCTGGTCCCGAGGGTCCGGGACGGGGTCAGGTGGTGCGGACATAGTCGTCGCTGCCGAAGCCCTGGTCGTTCTCGTCCACCTCCGGGGTGCGCCGCAGGTGCAGGACGGCGGCGATGAAGCCGCCCCAGACCGTGCACACGGCCACGATGAGCATGATGATGGCGGGAGTGGTCATCGGGGGTCCTCCTGGGATCCGGTGGTGCTGGACGGGGTGCCGGAGCTCCAGGGCGCCGCGCCGGTCCCCTCGGCGGGGGCCTCCGCGTGCCGGCCCGTGGACCCGGCCGTGCCCTCGGCGAGGGTGCGGTAGGAGAAGTCCTGGTCGAGGGCCGGGGTGCGCAGGGCGGTGTCCGACCAGCGCGAGAGCGGCTGGCCGCCCTGCAGCCGGCGCCGGTCCACGGAGGCGTCGACGATCGCCGGGGACGGGCTGAGGTCCGAGGCCGCCGAGCCGGCCGGCCACGGCAGCCGGGAGAGCAGCAGCGCGACGACGACGATCGCGAGCGCCGTGCCCCAGCCGAACGTGTTGACGAACCACGCGGGCATCTCGCCGTAGCCCTCCGCCAGGGTGGTGGTGAGCGTGTTGATGAGGATGTAGCCCAGCATGATCGGGGTGATCCCGCCGACCACGACCATCCAGGTGCGGCCCAGCTTGAAGGAGGACACCGAGTTCAGGTGGTCCCGCAGGGTGGGCAGCGCGGAGAAGCCGGCCGTGAGCAGCATGATGGACACCAGCGCCGCGGCGACGATGCCGAACTGGTTGACGAAGTTGTCCGTGACGTCGAGCAGGTTCAGCCCCGTGGTGGTGGTGAACAGGGCCAGGGAGATCAGCGCCATGGGCACCACGACGGCCACCACGGCGGTGCGCCGGCGCAGGCCGAGCTTGTCCTGGGCGGCCGCCACGACGACCTCGACGATCGACACGAGCGACGTGAAGCCCGCGAAGGTGAGGGTCGCGAAGAAGAGGACGCCGATGAGCGTGCCGAGCGGCGCCTGGGAGATGATCGTCGGGAACGCGATGAACGCGAGGCCGATGCCCGAGGTGGCGACCTCGTCCACGCCCACGCCGGAGACCCCGGCCATGAAGCCCAGCGCCGCGAAGACGCCGATGCCGGCGAGGATCTCGAAGCTGGAGTTGCCGAAGCCGACCACGAGCCCCGAGCCGGTGAGGTCCGTCTTGGGCTTGAGGTAGGAGGAGTAGGTGATCATGATGCCGAAGCCGACCGAGAGCGAGAAGAAGATCTGACCGTAGGCGGCGACCCACACGGCGCTGTCGGTGAGCGCCGCCCAGTCCGGGGTGAAGAAGGCGTTGAGGCCGTCGGTGGCGCCCGGCAGCGTCAGGGCGATGACCACGATGGTGAGGAACATCAGCACGAGCAGCGGGATGAGCACGAGGTTGACCCGGCCGATGCCCTTCTGCACGCCCAGCAGCAGCACCACGAGCAGCGCGATCCACGCGACGGCCGTGACGGCCAGCACGTTGGGGACGAAGTCGAGGCCCACGCCGACCTCCTCGGAGGTCTGCAGGACGTCCGAGAGGAAGAACGCGGCGGGGTCGTCCCCCCAGGCCTTGCCGAACGAGAAGTAGGTGTACAGCATCGCCCAGCCGAGGATGACGGCGTAGTACACGGCGATCACGAAGCTGATGCCCATCTGCCACCAGCCGATCCACTCGGTCTTGGGGTGCAGGCGGCGGTAGGCCAGCGGCGCCGAGGCGCGGAAGCGGTGGCCGATGCCGTACTCGAGCATCAGCAGCGGCAGACCGGCCGTCAGCAGCGCGACGAGGTAGGGGATCAGGAACGCCCCGCCGCCGTTCTCGTAGGCGATGTAGGGGAAGCGCCAGATGTTGCCGAGGCCGACGGCGGAGCCGATCGCGGCCAGGATGAAGACGGTGCGGCTGGAGAACGCCTCGCGTGGCGCGGCGGCACGGCCGGGTGGGGACTGAGGGGTCATGGTCGTCCTCGGGTGCGGGAAGTGGTCTGCGGACGGCTACAGGCTAGCCCGTGGGACCGCGGGCTAGCCTGGCGCCACGGCCCGTGACGTACGGTGCGGAGCTCGCTCAGGCCTCGCGGTGGACGACGGCGTGCGCGAACGCCACGAGCGCGCGCTTGGCCACCGTGTCCGGCAGCGGCTCCAGGGACGCGATGGCCTCGTCGGCCCACTGCCGGGCGATCCGCCACGCCTCCTCGGTGGCCCGGTGCTCCGAGACCGCGGTCACCGCCCGGGCCAGGGCCTCGTCCGAGGTGAGGTCGGAGTCGAGGTGCTCGAGGGCGCGCACCGCGTCGGCGTCGCCCTCTCCCGCCATCCGGCGCAGGATGAGCACCGGCAGGGTGGGCACCCCCTCGCGCAGGTCGGTGCCGGGGGACTTCCCGGAGACCTCGTCCTCGCCGGTCACGTCGATCACGTCGTCGGCGAGCTGGAAGGCGATGCCGACCTTCTCCCCGTACTCGACCATGACGTCCACGACGTCCTGGTCGGCCCCGGCCAGGACCGCGCCGAAGTGTCCGCACGCCGCGATGAGGGAGCCGGTCTTGCCCGAGAGGACGTCGAGGTAGTGCTCCAGCGGGTCCTGCCCCTCGCGGGGGCCGACCGTCTCGTGCAGCTGGCCGAGCACGAGCCGCTCGAACGTGTCCGCCTGGATCTTGAGGGCCCGCTGGCCGAGCTCGGAGACCATCGAGGAGGCGCGGGCGAAGATGAGGTCGCCGGTGAGGATGGCCACCGAGTTGCCCCACACGGTCTGCGCGGTCGCGACGCCGCGGCGCAGCGGCGCGGAGTCCATGACGTCGTCGTGGTAGAGGGTCGCCAGGTGCGTGAGCTCCACGACGGCCGCGGACTCGAGGACGGCGTCGTTGATGCCGCCGCCGATCTCCCCGGCCAGCACGGTCAGCAGGGGCCGCACGCGCTTGCCCCCGGCCTGGAGCAGGTGGCGGGAGGTGACGTCGGCCAGGTGGTCGGCGCTGCGCACCGCCTCGTCGAGCCGCTCCTCGATCCGGGCCAGCGACCCGAGCACGACCGGGCCCAGCCGGTCGTCGGACGCGATGAGGTCGAAGCCGGCGGGCAGCCTCACCTGATCGGTGCCGGGACCTGCGGCGGGGCCGTCGGCGCTCGGGGAGGAGGATTCAGTCACGGTCCACCACTCTAGCGAGTTTTCGGGGGGCGGGTGTTGCCGGTCGCGGGCGTCAGGGCGTCCAGGAGGGAGACCACCCGGTCCTCCCACGTGGCGGCGGGGCGGTCGGAGAGCTCCGTCATGACCCGGACCACGAAGCGCATCAGCGCGGGCACGGCCATGCCGGTGCGCACGGCCGCCTTCATCACGGCGGGGCTGCCGATGAGCTGGGCCAGGACCCGGCCCTGGGTGAAGTGCGCGCCCCACTCCTGCCGGACCCGGTCGGGGTAGCCGGCGAGCACGAGCTCCCGCTGGGCGGGGCCGTTGGCGGCCGCGGCCGCCACGACGTGCTCGGCGGCGTAGCGGGCGGACTCCATCGCGTTGGAGATGCCCTCCCCGTTGAACGGGGAGACGAGGCCCGCGGCGTCGCCCAGCAGCAGCATCCCCGGGACGTGGTGCGGCGTGCGGTTGAAGGCCATCGGCAGGGCCGCGCCGAGCACGCGGCCGCGGCGGTGCTCCTCGTCGAACGTCCACTCGGCGGGCATGGACGCGGTCCAGTCCGCGAGCACCTTCCGGTAGTCCAGGGCCCCGAACGCCGGGGAGGTGTCCAGGATCCCGAGTCCCACGTTGGCGGTGCCGTCCCCGACGCCGAAGACCCAGCCGTAGCCCGGCAGCAGCGCCCGCTGCGGGTCGGTGCCGTCGGTGAGCTCGAGCCAGCCCTCCATCCAGTCCAGGTCCGAGCGCGGGGACTCGAAGTAGGCGCGCACCGCCACCCCCATCGGGCGGTCGTCCCGCTTGTGCAGCCCGGCGGACACCGCGGTGCGGGAGGAGTTGCCGTCGGCCGCGAGCACGACGTCCGCCCGGTGCTCCTCGGTCTCGCCGGTGCGCCGCCCGGCGGCGTCGAGGACGTTGGCGCGGGCGCCGACGACCCGGCCGGAGCCGTCGCGGAGCACCCCGGTCACGGCCCGGCGCTCGAGCACCCGGGCCCCGGCGGCGCGGGCGTGCCCGGCCAGGTGCTCGTCGAAGCCCAGCCGGGTGCGCACGAGCCCGTAGGGCGGGAAGTCGCTCAGCTCGGGCCACGGCACCTCGACGCTGCGCTCGCGGGCCACGAGCCGCAGCCCCCGGTTGCGGGCGTAGCCGAGCTCGGGCCCGTGCGGGAGGCCCATGAGCCGCATCTCGCGCACGGCGCGCGGGGTCAGCCCGTCGCCGCAGACCTTCTCCCGCGGGAACGCGGTCTTCTCCAGGACGGTGACCTCGATCCCGTGCGCCGCGAGCCAGTACCCGGCCGTGGCGCCGGCAGGGCCGCCGCCGAGGACGAGGGCCCTCATCGGGCGGGGGCGTCCGCGGCGGGCTTGACGGCCCGGTGCACGGCCACGATGCCGCCGGTGAGGTTGCGGTACTGCACGCCGGTCCAGCCGGCCGCGAGGATCTCGGCGGCGAGGTCCTCCTGGTCCGGCCACGCCGCGATGGACTCCGCGAGGTACCGGTAGGCCTCCGGGTTGGACGCCGCGCGCGCGGCGATCCCCGGCAGCGCCTTCATGAGGTACTCCGTGTAGACGGTGCGCAGCGGGGCGGCCGTGGGGGTCGAGAACTCGCAGATCACGAGCCGCCCGCCCGGCCGGGCGACCCGCAGCATCTCGGCGAGCGCGCGGCGGTAGTCCTGGATGTTGCGCAGCCCGAAGGAGATGGTCACGGCGTCGAAGGACGCGTCCGCGAACGGCAGCCGGGTGGCGTCGGCCTGCACGAACTCGATGTCCGGGCGGCGGGCGCGGCCCACCTCGAGCATCCCGAGCGAGAGGTCCGCGGCCACGACGTCGACGCCTGCGTCCGCGTACGGCTCGGACGAGGTCCCGGTCCCGGCGGCGAGGTCGAGGACCTTCTCCCCCGGGACGGCGCCGACGGCCTCCGCGACGACCCTGCGCCAGCCGCGGGTCCGCCCCAGCGAGAGGATGTCGTTGACGAGGTCGTAGCGGGGCGCCACGTCGTCGAACATGGCGGAGACTTCGTGCGGCTGCTTGGACAGGTCTGCTCGGTTCACCCGGTCATTGTCGCACCTCGCTCCGACGCCCCCGCCCGGGCCCCTCCCCCGGCGCCCGCCCCGGACGCCCTCCCGGCGGCCCCGCCCGCGGGAGCGGGACCGGGGGCTGTCCGGCGGTCGGCCTAGACTGGGGGGCGATGTCTCCCACCGCCCCCGCCGCCGACCCCGCAGCCGCCCCGCCGGTCCCCGTGCTGCACGCCCTGACGGTGCCGCTGTCCGCGCTGGGCGCGGACCCCGCGGCCGCCCCGGACCTGCGGGACCTGCTCGCCGGACCGGAGCTGCTCACCTGGACGGTGGACGGGCGCGGACTCGTGGCCTGGGGCCGGGCCGCCGAGCACACGGTGCGCGGCGCGGACCGGTTCACGGCGGCCCGCGTGTGGTGGGACGACCTGGTCGGCGCGGCCGTGATCGAGGACCGCGTGGGAGTGCCCGGGACCGGGCTGGCCGCCTTCGGCGCGTTCACGTTCGCGACCGCCTCCGCCGTGGACTCCGGGCTCGTGGTCCCGGAGCTGCTCGTGGGCCGCCGGGGCGACGTCGCGTGGGCGACCCTCGTGGTGGCCGTGGTCCCCGGGACCCCCTTCGCGCTTGGCGCCGACGACGTCGCGGCCGCCTGGCTGCGCCGGATCGGCTCCGCCCCCGGGCGCCCGCCCGCCGCGAGCGGGCCGCCCGCGGCGCCGGCCGTGGTCCGGCTGTCCTCCGGGGCCCTGGGCGAGCACGAGTGGACGGAGGCGGTGCGCGAGGGCGTCGAGCGCATCCGCTCCGGCCGGATGGAGAAGCTGGTCCTGGCCCGGGACGTCGTGGCGCGCACGGACGCCCCGCTCGATGCCGTGGCCGTGGTGCGGGACCTCGCCCGGCGCTACGAGCAGTGCTGGACGTACTGCGTAGGCCTCGGCGGGGACCCCGCGGGCGCGGGCCGGCTCATGGGGGCCACCCCCGAGATGCTGGTGCGGGTCCTCGACGGCGTGGCCCACGCCCGGGTCCTCGCCGGCACCCTGGACCGGGACGCCGCGCCCCCGGACGAGGACCCGCACGAGTACGCCGCGCGGGTGCTCGGCGAGTCCGAGAAGCAGCAGCACGAGCACGGGTTCGCGATCGACTCCCTCGAGGCGTCGCTGGCCCCCTACACCGACGCCGTCACGACCTCCCCGGAGCCGTTCATCCTCGAGCTGCCCAACGTGTGGCACCTCGCCTCGGACGTCACCGCCGCGCTGCGCCCGGGCCCGGCCGGGGACCCGCCGTCCTCCCTCGAGCTCGCCGAGGCCCTGCACCCCACCGCCGCGGTGTGCGGGACGCCCACGGCGGTGGCCGCCGCCGCCATCCCGGAGCTCGAGCAGATGGACCGGGGACTCTACGCGGGCCCCGTCGGCTGGCTCGACGCGGCCGGCAACGGGGACTGGGGCATCGCCCTGCGCGGGGCGGTGCAGGAGGACGAGCGCACGGTGCGGCTCTACGCCGGGTGCGGCATCGTGGCCGCCTCCGACCCCGAGTCCGAGCTGGCCGAGACCTGGGCGAAGCTGCGGCCGATGCTCCAGGCCCTGGGGCAGCGGGCCGGCGGGGCCCCGGAGCGCCTCGTGCCCGCCCCGGGCCTGTCCGCCGGCTGAGCCGGAGCCGGGCTCGCACCGTATCCTGGTGCCCGAACACGCGCGGGGCCACCGCCCCGCAGGGCCGGCCCCGCGCCCGGCCCGTCCGCGCCGACGACCACTGCTCCCACCGGAGGAACCCCGCATGCCCCGTCCGACGACCCGCCCGTCCCGCGCGCACGCGCTGGCGGCGCTGTCCGCGATCGCCGCCCTCGCCCTGACCGCCTGCACGTCCGAGAGCCCCTCCGGGGAGGCCGCGGACGGCGGCGGGGAGACCGCGGGGGCCACCGCGTCCTCGGCCGTGGCCCTGGTGGAGCCCGGGTTCCTCACCGTGTGCTCGGAGTCCAACTACCCGCCGTTCGAGATGGAGGAGGGCGGCGAGATGGTCGGCCTCGACATGGACCTCGGCCGGGAGATCGCCGAGGACCTCGGCGTGGAGATGAAGAACGTCACGCTCGCCTTCGAGTCGATCCAGTCCGGCGCGGCCCTCGAGACCGACCAGTGCGACGTCGCGATCTCCGCCCTGTCCATCACCGAGGAGCGGCGGACGGTAATGGACTTCTCCGACCCCTACTACGACAACGAGGTCGGCCTCGTGACCGACGGGGAGGACGGGGTCGACTCCATCGACGCCGCCCGCGAGGAGCAGGTGCGGGTCGGGGTCATGCAGGGCACGGTCGGCGAGACCCAGGCCCGGGAGCTCGGCCTCAACGCCGTCCAGTTCGAGGACGCCACCACGCTGTTCACCGGGCTCAGCACCGGGAGCGTGGACGCGGTGCTCGACGACGTCACGGCGATCGCCCAGCACGCCCAGGACGACCCGGACTTCGTGGTGCAGGAGACCGCCGACCTCGACGACCAGCTCGGCGTGGCCGTGGCGAAGGGCGACGAGGCGATGCTCGGCGCGGTCGACGCCACCCTGGACCGCATCGAGGAGGACGGCACGCTCGAGAAGATCGTCGAGACGTGGATCCCCGTCCAGGAGAACTGACCCGGGGCCGGCGACCCGCACCCGGGACGCCGGCCCCGTCACCGTCCCACCCGTACCACCCAGAACGGACCAACCCATGGCCATGACCATGCACCAGAGAGCACGGCTCTCCCGCGGCGTCCAGTACGCCGTCCTGATCCTCGTCGTCCTCGCCCTCATTGCGGTCGCCGACTGGCCGCTGCTGGTCGAGAAGGTGTTCAACCCGGCCATCGCGGCCCAGCAGTTCCCCGGCATCATCGTGGTCGCGCTGAAGAACACGCTCATCTACACGCTCCTCGGCTTCGTGGTCGGCCTCACCGGCGGTGTGGTGCTCGCGCTCATGAAGCTCTCGTCCGTGGCGCCCTACCGGTGGCTGGCCACGATCTACATCGAGTTCTTCCGCGGCGTGCCCGCCCTGCTGGTCTTCCTCGCCTTCGGCTACGGCATCCCGCTGGCCTTCGGCTTCCGCTTCAACCACTACGTCACGGTGATGATCGCCCTGGGCCTCGTGGCCGCCGCCTACATCGCGGAGTCCCTGCGGGCGGGTCTGCAGGCCGTGCCGAAGGGCCAGTACGAGGCCGCGCGCTCCCTGGGCATGTCCCACGCCCGGGCCATGGTCACGATCGTCATCCCGCAGGCGCTGCGGATCGTGCTGCCCCCGCTGACCAACGAGGTGATCCTGCTGACCAAGGACTCGTCGCTGGTCTACCTGCTGGGCATGGGCGTGGGCCAGTACGAGCTCACCAAGTACGGCCGCGAGGCCATCTCCGGTGCCGGGGCGGGGCTCACGCCGCTGGTGGTGGCGGGTGTCTGCTACCTCATCATCACGGTGCCCCTGGGCATCCTGACCCGCCGCTTCGAGTCCAAGACCGACCGCATGAAGAAGTCCTAGGAGCCTGACTGTGAGCACTGCATCCTCCCCCACTCCCCGGTCCGGGCCCGGCGGCGCCGACGGCCTCGCGGACGCGGCCTCCGTCGTCGTCGAGGGCCTGCACAAGTCCTACGGCTCCCTCGAGGTCCTCAAGGGCATCTCCCTCAGCGTCGGCGCCGGCCAGGTGGTCTGCCTCATCGGCCCCTCCGGCTCCGGCAAGTCCACGCTGCTGCGCTGCGTCAACCTGCTCGAGACCCCCCAGCAGGGGCGGATCACGATCGGCGACTTCGAGGTCACCGACTCCGAGGCCGACGTCGACCGGATGCGCCGGCACGTGGGCATGGTCTTCCAGCAGTTCAACCTGTTCCCGCACCTGAACGTGCTCGAGAACTGCACCGTGGCCCAGCTCAAGGTGCTCAAGCGGGACCGCGCCGAGGCCGAGCGGATCGCCCGCGGCAACCTGGAGCGCGTGGGCCTGGCCGAGAAGGCGGACAACTACCCCGACCAGCTCTCCGGCGGGCAGCAGCAGCGCGTGGCGATCGCCCGGGCCCTGTCGATGGACCCGTCCCTCATGCTCTTCGACGAGCCGACCTCCGCCCTCGACCCCGAGACGGTGGGCGACGTCCTGGCCATCATGCGCAACCTCGCCGCCGAGGGCATGACCATGCTCGTGGTCACCCACGAGATGGAGTTCGCCCGCGACGTCGCCGACAAGGTGGTGTTCATGGACGGCGGGGTGGTCGTCGAGGAGGGCCCCGCCGCCGAGGTGATCCGCCACCCCCGCGAGCCCCGCACCCAGGCGTTCCTCTCCCGCGTGCTCAACCCCACGCAGGTGCAGGCCCCGGAGCAGTGACCCGGCGCGGTCCGGGCCCGTCGTCTGCGGACGACGGGCCCGGACTCATATCCGCAACAGACCCGATCGAGGACATCAATACCTCAGACATGTGAATCACCCCCTGGTGGATCCCTGGGTCTTTGCCTCATATGACCCGGATCACAGCTCTGCCAGGCTGGACGCAGCCAGGGGACGCACCGCCGGTCTCCCCCGCTTCCTGCCTTGTCCACGCGCTGCCCAGAGAGGTCCCGGGGAACATGACCCAACCACACACCATCATCGCGGAGAACCCGCTGCTCGAGCAGAGGACCGCCCGCTTCGTGGCGTTCATCATCTGCCTCGCCCTGCTCTTCGACGGCTACGACCTCGTCATCTACGGCGTGGTCCTGCCGGGCCTGCTCGCCGACCCCACCCAGATCGGGACCCTGGAGCCGGCCGTCGCCGGCCTGGTGGGCTCCTACGCCCTCATCGGCGTGCTCATCGGCTCGCTCGTCTGCGGGGCCATCGGCGACTTCTTCGGCCGCCGCCGGCTGCTGATCACCGGTGTCGCCTGGTTCTCCGTGGGCATGTTCGTCACCGCGCTCACCACCAGCGTGCTGGCCTTCGGCGCGATGCGCTTCCTCACCGGCATCGGCCTCGGCCTCGTGATCGCCACCGCCGGCGCCACCATGGCCGAGTTCGCCCCCGCCGGCCGCCGCCAGTTCTACAACGGCATCGTCTACTCCGGCATCCCCGCCGGCGGCGTCTTCGCCGCCCTCGTGGGCATCGCCTTCCTCGCCGACCTGAGCTGGCGCGGGCTCTTCATGATCGGGGCCCTCCCCCTCCTCCTGCTCGTCCCGCTCATGCTGTGGAAGCTCCCCGAGTCCCCGCGCTGGCTGCTCACCCGCGGCGAGACCGAGCGGGCCGAGGCCGTCGCCCTCCGGACCGGCGTCCCGCTGATCGAGGAGCAGGTCATCCAGACGGTGGGGGCCGCACCGCGCAGGACCGGCTACGCGGCCGTGTTCTCCAGGCAGTTCGCCCTGGCCTCGATCCTGCTGGGCTTCATGTCCTTCTGCGGCCTGCTGCTCACCTACGGACTGAACACCTGGCTCGCCGTCATCATGAACGGCTACGGCCACAGCATCAGCCCGCTCTACTTCGTCCTCGTGCTCAACGGCTCCGCCCTGGTCGGCGGTCTGCTGGCCTCCCGCCTCGCGGACCGCACCGGCCCGCAGCGGATGATCGCCACGACCTTCGCGCTGGCCGCGATCGCCCTGGTCCTGATGACCTTCAGCTTCCCGCTGCCGCTGCTGTTCCTCTTCATCGCCGTGGCCGGCGTGGGCACCATCGGCACCCAGGTCCTGGTCTACGGGTTCCAGTCGAACTACTACACCACCAACGCCCGGGCCGCCGGCGTGGCGTTCTGCGCGAGCATGGGCCGGTTCGGCGGCATCTTCGGCCCGATCATCGGCGGCTGGCTCGCCGCGGCCGGCTTCGGCGGCCCCCAGGCGTTCTACGTCTTCGCCGGCGTGGCCCTGCTCGGTGCGCTGGTCACCCTCGTGGTGCCCCACCAGCGCGGGCTGGAGGAGGTCGAGCACCGGGTGGAGGAGCTCGCCGGGCACCCGCAGGCGCCCGCCGAGCAGGAGGCGCCCACCGTGCGCGGCTGATCCCCGCGGCACCGCCTCCGGGCCCCGTCCCCCCTCGCCGGGGGTCGGGGCCCGTCCGCGTCCCCGGCCCCGGGGCGCCGGCCGGCGCAGGGCACCCGGCGCACCTCGAGACCCCTCAGCGGCCGGTGCGGCCTCCCGCACCGTTGTCCGGAGCCGTGTCCTGCGCGGTGTCCTGAGCCATGTCCTGCGCGGCGGCCTCCGCGGCGGCCCGGGCGACTGCGGCCCGGATCCGCGCGTGGAGGTCCCGCAGCCCGCGCCGGTCCACCACGACCTCCAGGACCGAGCGCCCCCGCACGGGCGCGGCGAGCGCCTGCTCGAGCTCGGCGACGCCGGCCGCACGCCGGTGGGCCACGCCGTAGCCGGCGCACAGCGCGTCGAGCCGGGCCTCGTGCGGGGTGCCGAAGAACCGCTCCACGACCGCCCGGTACTCCTCCTGCTCCCCCAGCACGCCGTGCTCCAGGGTCGTGAAGATCCCCCCGCCGCCGTCGTTGAGGACCACGAGCTGGAGGTCGGGCTCGCGCTCGCCCGGGCCCAGCAGCAGGGACGAGACGTCGTGCAGGAACGTCAGGTCGCCCAGGAGGGCGCGGACCGGCCGGTCCCCGCCGAGCGCCGCGCCGGCGGCCGTGGCCACCGTCCCGTCGATCCCGGCGAGCCCCCGGTTGGCGAGCACGAGCGGGGAGGCCGGGCCGGGCCGGGCGGCCAGGTCGAGGTCGCGCACGGGGTTGGAGGAGCCCGCCAGCAGCACGGCCCCGTCCCGCCGGCAGGCCTCCCACACCGCGGCGGCCACGGCCGGGCCCGTGGCCTGCCCCGGCGGCTCGGCGGCGAGCAGCCCGGCGACGGCGCCGTCCGCGGC